>JAUHWN010000062.1 GCA_030424665.1 Bdellovibrionia bacterium
TCCTCAGCCAGGCCCCGTAGAAGAGACTTCTCCGTGTCCACCAACAGCCCAATATGTTTATCGCCCTCTTATTGGTGAAAATGTATGCCACGAAAATGGTCTCGATTATCAAATGCCCGGCGGACGATTCGTCATCGGCGGACCTGAATAAAAAAAAGCTGGCTTCGAGCCAGCTTTTTTTATGCCTCTTTCACAGAAAACTATTATCGATAAATTCTAAATTCAACGCGGCGATTGAGTTGTCGGCCTTGGTAGTTTCCGTTATCGGCAATCGGAAAGCGCTCACCTTTGCCGACAGCTTGAATTTGTTTGCGTTTGATATTCGGACGCTTCGCCTTTAAAACGGAGTACAAGAGTCTTTTGACTGATTTTGCACGTCTTTCACTGAGTCCCTGATTATAAGCATCGCTTCCGATCGAATCGGTATGACCTGTGATAATGAGCTTTTTAAAGCCATCACCCTTGAGAAGATAGTTAGCAAGTTTCGCTAGAGCCGGAAAAAACTCGCGTTTAACTACATCCTTATCAAATTCAAAAAGAATGTCTCTAGCCACAAAATTTTCGACGAGGGCCGTAGGCTCCTGATCGAAAATGCTTCCTTCAGCATCTATCACTTTGTATTCAGTGCTTTCATCGGGTGGGATTCCCGCATTCATTTGCGTGATTTCAATACTCTCAACAAGTTCGGTGTCTTCTTCGATTCCAAAAAGAGGTCCGATGTTGTAGTTGATACCGCCGTAAACTCTCCAGTCCGGTGAAGCCGCACCTTGATAGATTTCCGTGCCCGCACCTACGTGAAGGGCGAGATTAGAGAGTACGTCGTACTTTAATCCGACGAGAAGTTCGAGGGAGGAAAGGTCGCGATCGGACTCAAACTCGGTTTCTTGGGTGGGTATCGCGCCAAAAAGTTCGGCGATGATTTTTGTGTCAATTTCAGTGATGTAATAGCTGGCAGCTAATGATCCGATGAGTTGATCTTGAAAGGGTTCAATGTTGTTAAAGCCCGTTACTCGTTCACCGGAGTTTCTCAGGCGGTAACCGACGTTAGCTCCGATGGCCACTCTTTCAATCGTACCGTCGAGAGCGAATTGGAAATTAAATGTCGGTCCCGGCTCTTCTCCTGTAAATGGATTGTTATCAATGAGCGGGTAATTCATCGATAGAATAACCGCGCCTCCACCATCGCGATCTCCCCAAAAACGAAACTTCGTATTAGCCCGAACTTCGGTGGAGCCGGTTTCGGCAAATTGCGCTCGAAATGCAGGGTTGTCCACATCTTGACTCAAAACCTGAGGGAAACTGACACCCACTTCCCAATTTTTTAAAAGTCCGACCCCTAGGTTGAAATCCATAGAGACTAAACTATCTATTATTTCATCTCTAGATTGGGTGCTCACATCCTCGATGTTAGCTAAAGAGTTAATGGCGTAGTTAAAAAACAAGCCGGCATTGATAACCCCAGGTTGCAAGGTTTCCGAAGAGTGGACTGTCACAAAATCAACACCGCTTGTTATCGGGTTGAAGTTTTGTGTGTCAGCTCCGACAACATTGGCTTGAGATGTAGATGCAAAAAGGAAGAGAGCTGAGAGGATCGATATTTTTACAAGTTGTTTCATCATTGCTGCCCGAGGTTGTTTTCTTTAATTCTCCCCCGTGCTAAGTCATCTGTCACTTCGTTCTAGGCCTTTTGTCCTAAGTCTTTTTCCATGGATTTTCTCCTAGTCCAGGCTAGGCCATAGATATTCAAAGCCCAAGAGGACATTGAGTTGTTGGCCAGGACTAAATCCGAGGCGAAAGTCACCCCTGAGGCTAAACTTCTCAGTAACTGGCATGCGACCACCAAATCCAATGTGCCAGCCGGTCGCATATCGAAAGGGAAATTGAATTTTAAAGATTGCCGTCGGTTTCCGTTTCCAAGTGTGGTAGTCGAGTCCGATGAACCAGTGGCCAATAAATAGGGCTTGGGGGAGAGTGACGGGGTTTCGCAAGCTGAAATAGCCGTGGTAATAGGTAACGCCTTTGGCTTGGGCTGCAGTTCCAACGTACTCGAATTGTGTTCGTCGAAAACCGTGTCCCAGGCGTACGCCCCAAAGTGGAAGTAAGTCCTTAACTCCCAGAATTCCCAAAGGGAGAAATGAGCCGGTGACAGCTCCCACCGCATAACCTCTAGGGTCCTCTGGCGTGCTCTGAGCCCATGCTGTGTTAAAGCTTAGTAAAAAAGCGAGAATCGCTATTAATCTCATAGACATGCTGTATAGAGAATACCAGTAGAGCTAATTAAAGGGTAAGATAATTTAATTTTCCCTGTCCGAGATAGGGGAGAGAAAGATCTTAAGTCGAGGTCCGTTTTACTTAATTGGGAGTTTTCTGTGCTTAACGTTCATATGATAAAGCATTTCCTAGTCGTATTTTTTATTCTAATTGCAGGGCCCATTGATGCTAGGGAGTCAGCTCCGCAAAAAATCGATAAGATCGTCATTCTCGGTGACTCTCTTACGGAGGGATACGGGGTGGCTAAGTCTGATGCTTTTCCCGCACTTCTTGAAAAGAAGATGCGTGAAGACTCTTATCCAAATCTTAAGATTGTGAATTCCGGAATCGGCGGATCGACTTCAGCGAGTGCTTTGAGCCGACTTAAATGGGTTTTAAAATCAAAACCGCAACTGGTGATTTTGGCTCTCGGAGGAAATGATGGTCTTCGCGGGACAGACTTAAAAACGACAGAGAAGAATCTCGATCAAGCTATTCAATATGCCCAGGAAAAAGGGGTTCGCGTGATTCTGGCGGGTATGCAAATTCCACCCAATTACGGCAAAGAGTATACAGAAAATTTTAAAAAAATATTTCCTCGTCTCGCAAAAAAGTACAAAGTAAAATTGATTCCTTTTTTACTCAAAGGCGTTGGCGGAGAAGCTGACCTCAACCTTCCAGATGGGATTCACCCCAACGAAGAAGGGCACCAGGTTATTGCCGACAATCTCTACAAATTTCTAAAGGAAAACTTATGATTTTAAAGGTTCAAGACTTGAAGAAAAGTTTTATTCAAGGCGAGAGAAAGATCACCGTTTTGAAGGGCTTAAACTTAGAAGTCGAAAAGGGCGAGAGTGTAGCCATTCTCGGTCAGTCTGGAAGTGGAAAGTCGACCTTGTTATCCTTACTTGCCGGTTTAGATCGCCCCACCAGTGGCAGCGTTCAAGTAAGTGGTCAAGATTTAGGAAACTTATCAGAAGAAGATTTAACTCGGTTTCGTGGTAAAAACATCGGATTGGTTTTTCAGCAGTTTCACTTGATGAAGCATTTAACGGCGATCGAGAATGTGAAACTGCCCTTTGAAATCTTAGATATCGAGGGAGGGCAGAAGAAAGCTGAAGATTTACTAGAGCGCCTTGGTCTCGGTCATCGCATGGACCACCTCACCCACCAGCTATCAGGGGGAGAGTGTCAGAGGGTTGCCATTGCCCGAGCTATGATGACTGAGCCGGAACTTCTTTTAGCAGATGAACCATCGGGGAATCTTGATCGCGAAACCGGAGAGCAAGTTATTGATCAACTTTTTGATCTGGCAAAGCAGAATCAGCTCAGTTTGGTTGTAGTCACCCACAGTGAACAGTTGGCCCTTCGATGTGGGCGACAACTAAAACTCAGAGATGGGGTTCTACAGAAACACGAGGGTCAAATTAGTCTATGAAACTTTTATTCTGGGCTCTTCGTGAGTTGCGCAACAATCGTAAATTTACCATTTTCTTTATTCTCAATTTATCTGTCGGGATGATGGGCTTTATCAGCTTACAGGCATTTAAAGCCTCTGTTGCCCAATCGATCGAAGCTCGATCCAAAACCTATTTAGGAGCGGACTTGGGAGTTTCCTCTCGACGAGATCTCGAGGATTACGAAAAGAAAATCCTTGGTGAAGTGATCAAGAAAGAAAAACTTGAAGTATCTTCTATGGTGGAGCTTTACTCGATGACTTCGAGTGCGACAAAGTCGCGTTTGGTGAATTTGCGGGTCGTTGATAATTTCTACCCTTTTTACGGAGAAATTGAACTGCGCGAGGGTGGTGTTAAAAAACCAGGTGAGCTTTCGGCATTTCACGAACAAAAGCAAATTTGGGTTTACCCGGAAATTCTTGTACAATTGAACGCAGAAATTGGTGATGAACTCAAGATTGGAAAGAGCAGTTATAGGATTACCGATGTCATTGAAAAAGACTCTGGAAACACTTTAACCGGAGGCGTGTTAGCCCCTAGGGTTTACATGAGTCAGAAGTTTTTTGATGAGACGGGGCTCATTTCAAAGGGAAGTACCGCCTGGTACTCTTATCTCCTTCGCTCGCCAATTGAGGCAGACTCCTTAGAACTCAAAGATCGCCTTTCAGAGCTAATAACTGCTCCCGGAGTAAGGGTCTACACCCATAGGGATTCTGCCAATCGCACATCGAGAATTATTCAATATCTTAACGACTATCTTGGGTTGGCTTCTCTAGTCGCACTTTTTCTCGCCGCCGTAGGTGCAGCCTATATTTTCAGGAATTATCTTAGTGAAAAAATCAAAGATATCGCTATTTATGTCAGTCTCGGTTTGGAATCCAAGCAAGCCAGGCGACTTTATGTTTTACAGTTGGCTCTTCTCGGTTTTTTTGCGGCACTCCCAGCCTTACTACTGTCAGCGGGGCTTCTTCCTCTACTGAAGCAAATTAGTTTTGATTTGTTGCCTTTTAGCCTTGATATCAAGCTCGATTGGCAAATTGTACTGACGGCTTTAGCCCTCGGTGTACTCGGATCTATGTTTATTTGTTTGCCACTTATGGACCGACTCAAGGATTTAAATGCCAACTCCCTTTTTCAAGAGTCCTACCAGCCGCAATTTCAGTTTCGAGTTTCCAGTTTGTTGTGGTTCACGCCATTCATGCTTCTTTACTATTTACTTTCGATTTGGCAGTCACAGAGTATAAAAATTGGATCCTTGTTTTTTGCTCTTTTTAGTCTCTCGGGATTAATGAGTTTTGGATTTGGTTATTTCTTACTTTATTTACTTTCGAAGGCTCCCGTAAAAAAGTTTGCTCCTTCATTTGCCCTTAAGTGGATGGTTCGAAGTCCTGTCAGTAGTCTGACCTGTTTTGTGGCCATAGCACTGGGTGTTTTGTTATTGAGCTTTGTGCAGATTATCGAGACGGGACTTTCTAAAGAAGTGGACCGTCCCATGGGTCTTAAGCTCCCAAACCTTTTTCTCTTTGATATTCAAGAAGAGCAAGTGGGGGCCTTGAATCAAGTTCTTAAAGAAAGATCAGCCCATTTGGCGCAAACGTCTCCCTTGGTCCGTGCCCGAATTATGAAAGTCAATGGCGAAGCCTTTGAGAAGTCCATGAAAGAGAGTCAGGTGACAACTCGTGAAGAGGAAAGGGCAAGGCGTTCTCGCAACCGGGGATATAATTTAAGCTATCGACTTAATTTTACTGAATCAGAAAAACTTGTAAAGGGGGAAGCATTCCAGTCGGCCTATGATGCCAGTGGGGGAGCTCTTCCGGGTATTTCTGTGGAAATTGACTTTGCTCGCAGATTGGGCTGGTCCATTGGTGATCGTCTCAGTTTCGACATTCAAGGGGTGGAGATAGAAGGTGTAATTAAAAACTTTCGATCTGTTAATTGGGCCTCTTTTCAACCGAACTTCTTTATCCAGTTTCAGCCTGGAGTTCTCGACGAAGCACCAAAGTCCTTTGTTGCCTCGATTGGAGATCTCGACAAAGAAAAAATAAATGAAGTACAGGCCACCATTGTCGACCAATTCCCCAATATTTCGATTATCGATGTGTCGAACGTTATTAAAAGAATCATTGAAATTGCCCAAACTATTTCTTGGGCCTTAAAGTTTATGGCCGTCCTTTGCTTGTTAGCTGGGCTTACGGTTCTTTACAGTATTGCGAGAAATCAGATTAGTTTGCGCGGAGCCGATCTCAATCTTTTAAAAGTTTTGGGTTGCGACTTTAACCGTATCTATCAGATTCAGAGAATTGAATTTTTGATTATTGCGAGCTTGTCCAGTTTGATCGGTGTAGTTACCAGTCTTGTTATCGCCTATGGCTTGTCGTTGGCTCTTTTTAATGGAATTTTCTATGTTCCATGGGGCTTCATAGCCCTCATATTACTACTCGTGCCAGGGCTTTCTGTACTCGTTGGCCATTTGGCGACTCGACGAATATTATCCCGTTCGCCCAGTCTGAGTCTCAACAGAGACCATGCATAGTAAATAAGACCGAGGGTGTTTAAAAAGTCTTGAACGCCCTTTTCTTTTCCCATAATATGTCCCCAGTCCCTAGAGCTCTGGTATTTAGAGTTCGACCTTTTGCAGGCAAGGAGTTTATGGCAAATTTTTTAGATTCAGTTAAAGGCATTAGTCTGAGTCGCCGTTGCCATTTTAGCGCAGCTCATACCTATGAAGTTTCGAGGTTTAATCCGGAAAGAAACCGCGAGATATACGGAGATTTATACGTAGAAGCGGGTTTTGGCCATAATTTCGTTTTAGAGGTTCAGGTCACCGGGGAGTTTCATACAGAAAGAGGTATGGTCTGCGATCTGGGTTTTCTAGATACCTGTCTCAAGCAGGTAACAGACGTTTACGACCATAAATACTTGAATGAGGACATTCCGGCCTTTAAGGGGAAAAAGGTACCAACCCCCGAGAATCTTTGTATTGAGATTTACAAGGCCCTTAAAACTTTACTTTTACGAAAAGGGACTCATATTCATAGTGTAAGGCTCTACGAGGGAGACCGCTTCTGGTGTGAGTATGGCGGAGAAGATGAAATCTGTATTGTGACCCAAAAAGTCCTGATTTCTTGTCTTCATAGGCATCACAACCCAGATTTAAGTGACGAAGAAAACGAAGAACTTTATATGAAATGTTCTAAGGTTCACGGTCACGAGTACCAGGTAGAGTTGAGTGTAAAGGGAGTGGTAGACCCAGTAACAGGGATGGCATTTAGTCGTCCGCAGTTGAATGAGCTTCTTGAGGAAAAAATTGTGAAAGTTTTTCACGGAAAATATTTAAATGAATTTTTAGGAAACACTTCTGGTGAAATTATCTTACAGAAGTTCGAAGACTACCTGCGTCCGGAGTTTTCGCCCGAAGTTTTTTATGGACTTCGAGTCCGCGAGACGAGAAAAAATCACTTTTCGACGCTAATGGCTAGTCAACGTATTGGAGAAGCGATATGAAGTTTAATACGAAACACCCCATGAAAGAAATTGGTGAAGGCACAGAAGGGAGTGGAACTTCAATGCCCGATATCGCTAGCCAAAGTAAAACTCAGCTTCACGGCGAATTAGATCTCGTCGGAATGTCGCGAATCGAAGCGCCCATCGTCTTGACTGCGGTGGATGGAAGTCCTCGTCAGGTATTGGCGCAAATCGATGCATTCGTAAATATTGCGGATCCCAAAGCAAAAGGGATTCACATGTCTCGTCTCTTCCTTGAGATCGAAGAGAAGCTCAGCCAAACTCCGCTGAGTTTAGACTTGCTCAAAAAAGTCCTGTCAAATTTTATTGAGAGTCACCAGGGCCTCTCTGATACTGCCTTGATTCGAATTCAATTTAATGACTTTGTTAAAAGACCGGCGTTGAAGAGTGATTACTCTGGATGGCGTAAATATCCCGTTTTTGTTTCTGGATTGCTCAAAGAGGGACAGTATAAATTTGAAATGGGTGTCGACGTTCTTTATTCATCGACTTGTCCATGTTCTGCGGCACTTGCTCGAAAACTCATCCAAGAACAATTTGAAAAAGACTTTAAGGGAACCGCTGAAAACCTCAGTTATGAATCTGTGCTTGAGTGGCTGGGTTCAGAAAAGGGCATTGTTGCAACTCCGCATAGTCAAAGATCAAAAGCAGAAGTTTTGGTTGATCTTGGTGAAGGATCTGGCGAAATGGACTGGATGGCCTTGGTCGACCATATTGAAGGAGTTTTGAAAACTCCGGTACAGGCTGCCGTCAAGCGACCCGATGAGCAGGAGTTTGCTCTTCTTAATGGCCAGAACCTCATGTTCTGTGAAGATGCAGCCAGAAGAATCCATAAAAAGTTAGATCAATTGAAATTCGTCCAGGACTTCTATGTGAAGTGTATTCACATGGAAAGCCTCCATCCCCACGATGCGGTAAGTACTACTACAAAAGGAGTGAGTGGTGGCTATGTTTCAAGTACAGAATACTCCCTTTAGATTGTTTTATAATAAAACAGGGGTCTTAATTTAGTTCGAATTAGGCCCCATTATAACAAGGTCTCTTCACAATTCTCGAAATTTCGATTCTTTAAGTCTATGTATAGGATAATCACTTCATAGAGAGGTTTGTCGGTTTAGAGAGATTCGTCGGCAATTGAGGAGAGTATGAAGATATTGCTTGTTGAGGACGAAGAGGTCCTTAGAGAGTTGTACACCCAGAGTTTTTTAAAAGAAGGTTATGAAGTTGTTGCTGTATCTGATGGTAAGGAAGCCATTAAAGCATTGCGAGCCAATGAGGATATCGACTGTATTTTGTCGGATATGAAAATGCCTTTTTACGATGGCTTCTGGTTGTTTAACCAGCTGCAAAGAAACTCAAAGTACAGTGGTATTCCTTTTCATATCATTTCGGGGTATTTGGATGGGAGTGAAAAGGTAATGCTCAAAAAAGGAGTCAAATCCATTCACGCTAAACCCTTGATTCTCGAGGATGTCATAGAGTCTATTTCAGTACTTTGATGGCCGAGATAATTTGTTTCGAAGCTTCACTCTTTTGTGTATCTGCTCGATAGACAAGGCAAATCGAATCTTTGAAGACCAAGGGTGTATCCACTCTTTTAATTCGATAGGATTTATTTTTTGTAGCTACTCGTTCGGGCAAAATACCAACCCCCACTTTTGCATTCACTAAACTCGTTATGACTTCGAGATTACTCGTCGCTAAATGGCGAGAAAAGTTGAGTCCAGATTTTCTGGCTTTCTTTAAGAGACTCTGACTCTGTATTAACTCGTTATCGGCAATAAGGATGGCGTTGCCAGACTCGATATCCTGGCACGAAGAAGGTTTTTCGGCGGTCCAAAAACTGACTTCGTCAGAGAGAAGCTTTTGAATCACTAGATCGGGGTGTTTCGTGGGGTTCACAACAATTCCAAAATCGAGTTTAAAGCTAATGACGTCCTCAGTGATTTTTCTTGAGAGGTCGTGCTTCAAAGAAATTTCTAGGTGTGGATACTCAGTCAAGAGCTTTGGTAAAAAATGGGGAAGAGTATAAAGCGCTACGGAAGGGTGGCAACCGATTGAATAGTGGCCACTCACCTCATTTTGGCTATTGAGTGCGTCGGCTCTTATATTCTCCCAATTTTGAATGAGACTTCTGCCGTGAATCGAAAACTTTGTACCCTGTTTGGTGAGCTGCACTCCTCCTTTGGTACGCAACAAAAGCTTAGTGCCGAGAGCCGTTTCGAGGCGCTGGATCGCCAGGGAGAGGCTGGGTTGAGTTATGCCAAGCCTTTCAGAAGCACGGGAAATATTAAGGGTCTGAGAAACTTCGAGAAAGTAGCGGATATCGTTAAAATTAGGTAGCATCATAGACCTCGTTGCTAAAATGGATTTCTTAGTGATATAGGTTTCATCAATAGTTTCAATATTAATTATTAATTTTATAAAATTTCTCATTTTCGGTAAAAAGACCCATGACCTAAGGGGGCAAAGTGAAAAAACCAATGAATCGTAGAAACCTTTTAAAGGGCAGCTTGGGCCTAGCGGCCGGTATAGCAGCAAGTCGAGTCGCCCATGGGCAGATGTTTCAAGGGCCGAAGTGTGCATTAGGGCCGACGCCACCACAAACAGAAGGACCGTTCTATCCTGTCAATGATCAACTCGATAAAGATATTGATCTCGTTTACGTCGATGGGGCACCAGATATGGCTCGGGGAGAAATCGTTTATGTTTACGGTCTTGTGACTGATAGCCAGTGTCAGCCTTTGCCCGGAGCTCTTGTTGAAATTTGGCAGGCTTGCGTGACAGGGAGGTATAACCATCCTTCTGACCCGAATACCTCGGCGGCATTAGATCCTCATTTTCAGTATTGGGGAAAGACCATGACGGACGAGCAGGGCCGTTACCTTTTTCGAACTATCATTCCCGGAGCCTATCCGGCAGCGCCAGGTTGGGATCGCCCACCCCATATTCATTTTAAAGTACAAAAAAGGGCTTATCATGAGCTTACTACTCAAATGTACTTTAGAGGACATGCATTAAATGCTGCAGATAGAATTTTGCAGAGCATGTCAGCTATTGATCAAGAGAAAGTGGTTGTGGACTTTGCACCTATGAATGATGTCGAATTCTACGGACCTTATAAAGGGGGGCGATTCGATATTACCCTAGCGCCAGTCCTTTAATATTCATTGAATCGATTTAAATGAAAGATAAAAAATTGCGGTCCTGAAAGGGCCGCAATTGAGTATTGAAACTTTCAAATCGATTACTTAATAACGTTGTAGAGCCCAGTTAGAGAGAACCTGTTGCCATTATTCTTAAAGGCTTGGTTTTCGATTCGATTGGCTGCCACTCCAAGATGATCTCTAAGTATTTCTCCTGCGACTTTTCTGTAGTCGACCGTGACACGAACATCTCTAATATCTTTGCGAGCTAGGTCCCAATCGGGAGCGATAACTCGTTTTGGGTTGTTGAGATTACCACCGAATACGAGTATCGCACCACCGCGGCCGTGATCAGTTCCGCCGGTACCGTTTTGTGCGATGGTCCGGCCAAACTCACTCATAACCATAATCACAGTATTATTCCACATACCGAGGCGGACAAGGTCGTCTTTGGCGGCACGAATCACTTTATCAAGAGTTTTTACTTGGTTGTCGAATGCCCCTCCAATAACGCCTTCATTATTGTGAGTATCCCACCCGCCGAAATCAACATTAACGGTTTTAACATTGACGTTAGAACTTGCGAGTCGGATCGCCTGTTTCATGCTACGCCCCAACGAGGAAGCACCATAATCGCCTGTAATTTTGCTGTTTTGAATGGTCGATATGTTGTTATTGACAGAGTTTAAGGCTGTTGTTGTTTGTAGGGCTGACTTACAGAAAATATCACTCATACTGCCGCTACCATAGGCGCTGCAATCTCCGTCTTTGTCAGTCGACATTCCAACAATGCGGTCGGCCTTGTTGGTTGAGCTCGTAAAGGCGGAGCTTCCTTGAACACGGCTAAAGCTCTCGGGCGATGCCATAGCCATCGCTTTTGATCCAATCCCTCGCATACTGGCCGCGACTTTCCCGCCCATGGAAACCATGTGTAGATTGCCAGCACTTCCACCAAGGGCATCAAAGATATATCCACTGGGTTTGATCACTCTACTGTCGCCACCTTCGATGATATCCATCTGTGTAAAGTGGGACCGAGTAATATTAGTTGATCCGGCTCCGTGAAAGAAAACAGCATGTCCGTTGTTAAAAAGGGCTCGCATATTAACCGCACTCGGGTGCATACCAAACTTGGTATTGTTATTATGGCCTGCTGGATCGTGGGCCAGACCTTTGAGCTGACTTTGAGTCATTTTTATTCCCGGGCGATCAGCCGAATACAAGTTGTATTGAGCTGCGGTTTTAGGAGCTAGAAGGGAAAGACTATCCATTCCACCTCGCAAGAAGACTTTAATAAAAAGTTTATTGTTCGTCGCTCCAAAGCCATTGTTAGGTAAGAGAAGGGCAGGGGCTGAAGCCAAGGCTGCTTTTCCTAAAATTCCGAAACCGACTTGTTTAATAAATTCTCTACGTTTCATGATTCCTCCTACTTCAACACAAACATTCGGCTACCGAGTATGAGTGAATTCACTGTTCGGCCCGGAACTAAAAGGTTAGTTGACTTTTCTTTATCTGGACTTTGAATACTTGCTTTCAATTGCTCGTGACCTGCATCCAGGCCAAACCACATGGGATAGGTTCGAAGTTGATCGCGTACTACATAGTTTGCAGCTAAACCCGGTGACGTCTGGGCGACCTGTGCAATTTTGTTTTCAGCACCATTGCCCCAAAAGGTTTTATCGTCGATGATGAGTGGCATTCGGTCATCAGCTAATTTATGAGCAGTATTGATTGCCTGAGTGATGTAGTTTGGGTTCGCCCACACTCGATCAGCGACCGGGTATCCTGTCGGCGGTGGAAAGTGTCTTGGGTAAATACCAAGGCTTCTAGAGCTATAGGCCAATTCCGTGAGTTCAGATCGAGACTGAATACTCCAGATATGATAACCCATAGCGCGTTTTGCACTGGTCACTAACTCTATGGGGTTTTTTAAACTCTTTGAGTAATTAGCCCAGCGCCAGTAGGCAGGGTGGGTAATAATAGCTTGATACATTGCAGGCAAATTTCCATAGGTGCCCCAAGCATTTTTACAGGCATTGTGGAGACCATTACTGGCATTGTCGCCGGCCAGTTCAGTCACTAGCTTTTTACAGATGTTTCTTTTCGTTTGATTGTGTGAAGCGAGGTATTGAAGAAGCTCAACTCCACCATTTACACCATTTGCAAATGTCTGACCCATTATTTTTGGGCGACTCGTATCATGAGCGAAGCCGTTAAATACAAATTTAGGTGGCCCTCCCTGAGGTCGAGTAAAAGACCAACCCGTGAGGAGTTTTGCGACTCGGGTCACATCGGATTGGTTGTAGGGACTGCTAGGTTCTGCCGGAGAAACCGGGCCAATACCAAAAGTATACAATTCAAGAAGTTCTCGCCCGTAGTTTTCGTTGATACCAGTACCAAAACCCTTTTTCTTGAGCCCTTCTTTTACGGATCGATAGTTATCGAGATATTGAAGCATTGCCGGGTGGGCAGCACTTGTTTTTAAAAGATCCAAGAAAGTTCCACAAACTCTCTTTGAAAGTTGTCTTTCATAGTCGAGAGCATGGAGAAAGGACTTTTGCGCATCGACGTTGAAGTGATTCCACCAGAATTCGGTGAGGACTTGGTTTACATTGAGCGCTCCATTGAGCCCCCATGCGATGGCGTGTTCAGCTGCAGTTTTTCTTAAGTCTCCTCGAAGCTGATTGAGAGCTTGTTGAGTGGCGAGTATTTCAGCATTGGTTCCATTTGCCTTTGCATCTTGATAAGCCTTGAATCTATTGTGAAGTCTGTTGTTAATCTGAGTATATGTAAGACCAGTGAGTGGGAGTAGCTGAGCAATTTTGGCTTTCACTTGATTGTTTCGGCCCGATCCCCATTTAAAGTGTTGATCAATGAGGTCGACCAGAGCGCGAGTCGCCGCGGCCTTGCCCATGAGTTCTTCTAATTCCATATAGTTTTGTGGGTGTTCGGGGTGCCTAGCGTGGGGACCCATGGCAAAACGGTTAAATGCGATGTGCGCCTGGTGAACAACACCGATATCCACGGCGGCTTGTGAATCCCGCAATGTCTTCATAAGCTGGTTTTGTAGACTATCGAATTTGTTTCCGCACCCTGTTGGTCGTGCGAATACAGCTGCTGCACCTACTTGCTCGATTTCAGAGGATTGACTCTTTTGATCCACTTCAAGTTTGCCGGCTTCAAATTCGCCACAACCAATGGTGAAAATAGCGAGGAGACTGATCCACATGAATTTGATATTTTTATACATCATATTATTACTCCCAGTGTTGACTACCATTCGGTCAACTCTTCAGTTATTTCGAGTTCTTGCTGCTCGTGATATAAGCTTAAGAAATTTTTAGCATTTTCAATTTGCGACTCTTCAAGTGAGCCATCCTTTAGAGCATTGGCGATGGTGGTAAACTGTAGGTCTGACTCAAAGTCATCTCTATGCAAATAAATTCCACCTCGTTTTGTCGCAATATATAGAGTACTCGCAGCTTGGGCGTCATCTATGGTGCCTTCATTGCTTTGAGGAGGCCTTTGATCTCGAATCGAAGCTCTTTGATCAGACTGATTATTGTATGAGGAAGCCCCTTTATCATTAGTGTCGAGGTCAGAATCTTCAATAAATGAAGTGTTCTCTTCAAGGCTTGAAAGGTCTTGTGATTCTACAACTTCTGATTGAGGTTGATTGAATTTGGTAAAATGGATGATCAGTAGCAAAGCTAACGCCGTTGCCACTGCAACTAATACAGCACGAACCATTTATCTCCCCCCCAGGAGACCTCCAAATACACCCGAAGTATTCTCAATGCAGGCAGCCTGCCATTTTTGGTCACCGATTTACGGGAAGGTTTTAGTTGTTTTTTGCTCGTGAATTCGTGGAGTTAATAGGATTGGCCGAGTTATTAGATTTTCGGGAAATGTATAGAAGTTGTTGGAGCGTCAATTGATTGGGCAAATAGAAAATAAAAAAGCCCTCTCAAGTGGAGAGGGCTTAATATAACAAGGAACAATCCTAATGGATCCGAATTAAAAAGATTCGTCGAAGCTCACTTCGCCTGAGACACCAACTTGGTAAGCTGAAACTCTTCTTTCAAAGAAGTTAGTGAGTTCCTGTACATCCTGCAGCTCCATAAATGGAAACGGATTTTTCACTTTATACTGAGGCTCAATATGAAGAGCTTGTAAACGCTGGTCGCCAACGAATTGAAGGTATTGTTTCATGTCTTTTTTAGACATACCGGCAATTCCATATTGAAGAATGTCGTCAGCAAATGCCATTTCACATTCGATAGCCTCATCAATCATGGCGATGATCATATCGTTCATTCTATCATTGAAGAGCTCAGGTTCTTCCTTACGGGCTGTTTCGATAACTTCCATTGCAAAGTTGATATGGGCTGTTTCGTCGCGGAAGACCCAGTTAGTGCCTGAGGCGAGACCGTCGAGAAGCCCTTTAGAACGCAAGAAGTAAACATAGGCAAAGGCCGCAAAGAAAAAGAGGCCTTCGATACAAGTCGCAAAACAGGCCATGTTCATAATGAACTTTCTACGATCTTGAATGGTATTGAGTTCATCGAGGTCATTGATTGAATCCATCCACTTAAAGCAGAAATCGGCTTTCTTCTTTATGGAAGGAATATTATCGATGGCCGCAAAAGCCTGGGCTCGTTCATTGACATCCGGAATATAGGTATCAAGAAGAGTCAGGTAAAATTGCACGTGAAGTGCTTCTTCGTAGAGCTGTCTCGACAAATAGAGTCGAGCTTCTGGAGCGTTCACATGCTTATACAGATTGAGAACAAGATTGTTCCCAACGATTGAATCTCCAGTCGCAAAGAAGGCAACCAGTCGGTTGATAAGGTGCCTCTCTGACTCGGTCATTTTAGTTTTTAAATCACCCAGATCTCTTGAGAAGTCGACTTCGTCAACAGTCCATGTATTACGAATTCCATCTTTGTACATTTCGTAAAATACAGGGTACTTCATCGGTCTGAGAGTTAAGTTAAAACCTGGATCTAATATCATCGTTTCCTCCCTGATGGATGACTATTGACAAGCTTCGCAAGTCTCTGGATTTTCAAGAGAGCAGGCGATAGCTTCGGCGTCAGTTGTTGTTTTCTTAGCTGTTCCACTAACTGTTGTTTTCGCAATTCGAGTCGCAGGTCGCGATCTCAAATAGTAGGTCGTCTTAACACCTTTCTTCCACGCATACATGTACATTGAAGAAAGTTTTCCAATGGTCGGACTCTCAATAAATAGATTGAGTGATTGGCTTTGATCAATATATGCTCCGCGGTCGGCCGCCATGTCGATTAGAGACTTCATTGGGATTTCCCAGGCAGTTCTAAAACGTTCACGAATTTCTTGGGGGATTTCTTCAATATTTTGAATAGAACCCTCATTGCGTTTAATTTGGTCACGAATTTCAGTGGTCCAAAGTCCAATTTCTTTGAGTTCATTTACCAAATACTTATTAATTTGCAGGAACTCTCCAGAAAGGGTTTCTCTTTTAAAGAGGTTAGATATCTGTGGTTCAATCGCTTCGTAAGATCCGCAAATCGAGGCAATGGTCGCCGTTGGTGCAATGGCAATGATTAAAGAGTTTCTCAGGCCATGGATGGCAATCTTCTTTTTCAAAGCTTCAAAATCTGACTCTCGATCAGGTGTTACATTCCATAGGTCAAATTGAAGTTGACCTTGAGAAGCTCGGGTCTCGTGAAAGTTAGGGTGAGGCCCAAATTGCTCAGCCAATTCACAGGACGTCTCCACTGCGTGAAAGTAAATTTCTTCTTGAATCTTGCGCGAGAGTTCTCTGGCTTCAGGGGAGTCAAAGGCCATTTTCATTTTAAAGAAAGCATCCTGAAGGCCCATGCAGCCTAAGCCAACTGGTCTCCATCTCTTATTTGAGCTAGAAGCTTGGTCAATCGGGTAGAAGTTAATGTCTACAACTCGATCTAAGAACTTTACGGCTGTTTTAACTGAATTTCTCAATTTTTCGAAATCGAACTTTCCGTCAACAATGTGTCGGGAGAGATTGATCGAACCGAGGTTACAAACGGCAGTTTCATTATTTGAAGTGACTTCTAAAATCTCAGTACAAAGATTTGAAAGATGAATCACATTTTCTTTTTTGAGAGTCTGGTTGGACTTAGTATTGGAGGCATCTTTAAATGTCATCCAGCCATTTCCGGTTTCGGCAAGGGACTTCATCATTCGTGAATAAAGATCTCTGGCATTGACCTGGTCTTCAAAAAGTCCGTCTTCTTCTGCATTGATATAAGCTTTTTCAAATTCCTTGCCGTAAAGATCTGTGAAGTGAGGAACTTTACGCGGATCAAAAAGCGACCACACTGATCCTTCTTCAACTCGTTTCATGAAAAGATCAGGAACCCAGTTTGCCAAATTGAGGTTATGAGTTCTTTTGGCTTCATCTCCTGTATTTTCTCGAAGTTCTAGGAATTCCATGATGTCTGCGTGCCAGCTCTCAAGATAAACGCAGCAAGCCCCTTTTCTCTTACCGCCTTGGTTAACAGCGGCAACTGAAGAGTCCAAAGTTTTTAGCCAAGGTACAATTCCATTGGAATGGCCATTGGTTCCTTTGATGAGAGAACCTCTAGAGCGAATTCGATGGTAAGCGACTCCAATTCCCCCTGCAAACTTTGAAAGCATGGCGATGTCCGAATACTTCTTATAAATAGAAGTGAGATCATCCTGAGGGGAGTCGAGTAGGTAGCACGAAGACATTTGTGGTCTTTTAGTACCAGAGTTAAATAGAGTCGGCGTGCTCGGCATATAGTCGAGAGCTGAAGTTAAATTGTAGAGTTCAATGGCCTCTTGAGCATTGTTTGCTAACCCACACGCAACTCGCATAAGAAAGTATTGAGGTGTTTCGAAAACATCGCGAGAGTCGGGGTTTTTAAGAAGATAGCGATCATAAACAGTTCGCAGGCCAAAGTATTCAAACTCGAAGCTTCGGCGGGCATCGACAGCGGCCTCGAGATCATCTTTGTACTCTTTAACAAATTGTAAAGTGCTTTCGGCGATAAGGCCGTGATCAAACCCGTACTGAATAGAATCAGCGAACGAAAGAATCCCTAGATTTTTAACTTCTTCGTCAATATAGGTACTGAGGAGGCGAGCTCCAAGTTTAGAGTATTCCGGTTCTTCACTGATCAACATTGCTGCTGTTTGAATACACAGGTTATCGAGTTCTTTTGTTGAAGCTCCATCGTAGAGGCCACTAATAGCTTTAATAGCAACTCTATGGGGGTCAACAGCTTGTAGCTCGAGAGCACATTTTTGTACTCGAGTTACAATCTTGGTAACATCCACTTTTTCAAGTGATCCATTTCTTTTTCGCACCCTCATCGCTGGTGCTTCAGTCAAACTTAGATCGATATTAGGATTCACTTCCATGCAATTTCCCTCCAATTCATAAATGCAACATCACAAGTTGTGTCCAAAGTAGGCTTTTTAAAGGAAGAGTAAGATAAAGTTTCTAAAAATCCCCTTCAAGAAAATTCTCCCACTTACGCGCTCATTCTTTAGGCAAGCCCCTCAGTTCGCCTTTCTTTTTTGAAGATTCACGGCTTTTCTCAAAGCGTCAAATCTCCTTGAGGACAAAAAAATCCATGTCCCAAAAACCGTAATCTTGACTTTGTTAGAGTCACTTTTGGGTTAACAGAGCAATTTGATTTTTCTCTCAAATGGTCCCTTCAGAACTGAAGCAGAAGAGGTTTCCAATCTCAGTTGAGAGCGTCCACTCCTTGGACGCTAGTAAGACGGAGAATTTCTGTCAAACTTGATTTCACATTATCTCAAAACTTGCGTCCAAGGTCGGTCAGACGTTCAATGTTAGGCTTTTGTCAGGCAAATAAAAATTAAATAATTATAAGCTTTTATGATTTAAATATTAAGTTTTAGATGAACTAAAAAAACTATTTATTTCGTGAAACAGCTGGTCTTTAAAACTGCTTAAAATAAGTGCATTTTACTTTTTTTCTGGACAAAAGATTGAGTGCTTTGATTCGGAATCAGGACCAAAATCCAGGGAGCAACACCTAGATGTAGTTTTTTGAGCAAATAAAAACACTATATATCGGTAGTGTTTTTGCCTCTAAGCCTTATTTTTTGCTCTTTTTGCGCCGATTTGTAGGTAATGAATAGTTCAGATCAGCTCCTTAGAAGTCTATTTAACATCCTTCTCGCTCTTTTTGTTGTGCAAATTGCACTCTTGTTTTTACTGGAGCAAAACCAAAGACAACACGTTAATCGGATGAATAACCGGCAACCTGCCAATGCGCAGATTTCTTGTGGAATGTATAGAAATGTCGTTCTAGATGAGAAGTTTCAGTTTCCAGAAATGAAGCTGCAGCCTGAAGAATGTCATGCTTCAAGTTGCCAAATTTCGGGTTACAAAAGGGTCGATATCGAACCTCATAATGGAGTCGAAGTTCACGTTGTTTCCGTTGAAAGTGGTCAAAAAATTAAAACTGCGGCGGGCAGAAGAACGCAGAGAACCCTACCTGTAGTCGTTAGCATCAGAAAATCTGAAAATCCCATACATCTCGTTTTGGTCAACAAAGATCGAATTCGTTGGCAGCTTAAGTTAGAAGAAGGTGCTGAGCTTTCTCAGGTAACCTTGGCCTCTAAAAGTATTGCCTGGCTCGAAGGGCAAGGAGAAGAAACTCCCATTGATTTTCTACCTTCAAAATTAATGTGTAGTTATCCCTACTCCTACGAAGACATCGATAATCCCGACAACCATTTTAGGCGCATGATTTCAAGCCTTCGCATGCAGCTCGGGCAAAAAGAGATGAGCTTTCAGGGGGCAAAAAGGGGAACGAACTTTAAGGTTCCTTTCTACGAAAGTGCGGAGCAGGAAAACATTCGCATTGCTAAATTTCGAATGAAGAAAGAGGCTCGAAAGAGGCTTCGTCGCCTTCCTGCCGCAATAGACACTCTACAGTTCGAGTTAAAAGGATATCAGTTAACAACCGTTGGACAGATGAAATTAAAATCAGACGGGAGCCCAGCCAACCAAGAAATGTTGCCTTTGCCTGCGAAAGTGCGATCACTTTACCGGCATAGTGATGGTCGGGTTTTTGTTATTTACAAGCATCAGTTTGGAATTTGGGATCCCCAGGGGAAAAAATTTACGGCTCTGATGCCGCCGGCGACTTTACCCCAGCTGGCGTGGCCTCTCAGTATGGCTTTCGATCAGAAGAGGCAGGAACTCTGGATTCCTTCAAAAGATGGCGATGGGTATATATTTGCCTTCAGACCCAAGGATCAAACCTGGCGCGTAGTTAGCCCAAAAAATGGGGCGAAAATGGTTGCGCTCAGTTATTCGCCTGAAAGAGATGCTTTTTATGCCCTTGAAGAAGCTAAAGAAATTCAAAGTCTCCTGGAGATCAATCACGAAGGGCGTGTTCGACGATCAATACAACTTTCACAGAAAATCCCATTTCTAAAGAATGAGTGGATTCCCGAGTTGAAGTGGAAGAATAGCAGGCTTCTATTGCGCATTTCGAAACCCTCTTCTCCCGAGGGCGAGTTCTTCGTTATTGATGCGAAAAAGGGGATATCGCGTCAGGTCTTTCTTTAATCTTGTGACTAATTGGACACATTAAGGCTCTGCGTCCAGCGCATTGCTTAAGTGGATCGTTTTTGTTCGAAAGAACTGGACAGTTTGGCTGTGAAGAGTATTTTTAGGGTGCTTTTATAGGTTATTTAAAAAGGAGAACTCATGAAGCATCTTAGATTACTTTGTGTTCTTGCTGTTATGGCAGGATCTGCAATGGCCCAAGCTATCCCCCAAAATGAAGTTTTTTGGCAAGCCGATACTGGTGAAATGGTTTTCACTCCTAAGTTCGAGTATTCGTCTTCAACTATCACACCAGAAAACACAACAACAGACCTAGAGATGACTCTTCCGCAAACAACTCTTGAATTCGAATACGGAATCACAGAGATGTTTTCTGCTGGAGCCCTTGTTGGTTACACTTTTGGTCAAACTGCTTTCGGAACTACTGAAACTGACGTCACTGGTTTAAACGACATCGAGTTTTTTGGTAAAGGCCAAATGGAAATCGATTCAGCTTCTAGCTTCCACTACGGTGTTGGTCTATCTCTCGGTCTTTCTGATTCAGAAATTAAAGCTGACGAAACTAACGTATCTTCTGGTCGCACGACATTCACTCCATATGTTGGTTACATTCGTGAAATCGGTCCTGGTTTTGCTGGAGCTCGCGCGTCTTACCAAATTCACCTCACTCCTGAGTCTGAAGTGAACAAAACGACAACTCCTGACTCTGAAAATGAGTACGAAGGTGGAGCTGTATTCTCACTTGCAGGATTCTACGAAATGCCAATGGCATGGGGAATTCTTGGTTTCGACCTGACTTATCAGTCGACTTCTGAAAGAGTTCAAACTAAGGCTGCTGGCGTTGGTATCCCTGATGCTGATCAAAATGACAACTTTAGTTCAATCACTCTTGGTGTTTACCCAACTTACAGAGTGACAGACATGATTGAAGTTCTCGGTCGTCTATCTTACGGTCGTTTCACTTCTGACGAGTACCTCGGTTCTGATATTGATAGCACAAGCCTTATCAATGTTTCTATCGGTGCTCGTATCCAAATTTAATTTTTTGTAAATTTGGTGCCATTGCAAAAGCTCTCCCCTGGGAGAGCTTTTTTTTTACGGTAGAAGCTTCCTTTTGGTAGCGTATTTGCGTTAAATTCACCCAATATTTTGTCGAAAGGTTTAGACGATGGATTTAAAAATTCGCGAGTCTCGTCGGGAAGACAGTCCGATTTTACTTGAGCTAATTAAAGAGCTCGCTGTCTACGAAAAACTTCTTCACGAAGTTGAAGCCGATTCTGACCAGCTATCCAAGAGTTTGTTCGCCGAAAATAGTCCAGCCTTTTGTGTATTGGCTGAAAGTTCAGATGGGGTGATGGGGTTTGCTCTTTACTTTTTCAATTACTCAACGTTTTTAGGGAAGAAGGGCCTATACCTCGAAGACCTCTTTGTAAGACCTCAGTTTCGGGGGCAAGGAGTTGGCAAAGCCTTGCTGAAGCATTTGGCTGAAATTGCTGTCGATCAAGAGTGCGGACGCATGGAGTGGTCCGTTCTGAAGTGGAATGAGCCAGCCATTGGCTTTTACAAGTCTCTTGGGGCCTTCCCAATGGATGAGTGGGATACCTATCGCCTCACTGGTGAGTCGTTGCTGAATCTTGGAAAAAAGGGGCGTTCATAGAGCTATTTTCCAAGGGAAAACTCTGGGGCTGAATGCCTTAGGGAAGTCCTAGTAATTTATTAAATGCTACGGGATCTTTGATTTGAAACTCAGGTGTATGGTTTTTACTGAGTAGTCTTAAGAAGCCCTCTTTGTCATAGAGATAACGAGTGCTCCTTTCTCCTGAAAATATATCGAGCTTTATCACGTTCGTGCTTGCTCGAGAGTGTTCATTCGATTGAAGCTCTAATTTGGACACCCAGTGTTCATCAAATTTTTTAAGTTCGATAGGCTCATCAATGACTTTTATAAGATCAAAATTTCCATCTCTAACGACTACTTTTTGCGCTTCAGAGGCCGAATTTTTAGATTTCAAAACGAAGTCTCCAAATATATCGAATCGTCAATTCAGTAATTTTTCGCTTTGGCTAGTTTACTTTGTCTTTGTCATTTTTTTTTGAGTTATTTGAAACCTTGGTTTTGAAATCAGGAGTTTTTTGTTCGATGCCCAATTCTTTAACCGCTCTTTGGCTTTGAATGGCCACTGTACCGGTAATATCCTGGAGTTGATCGAATTGCTCCAATGATTTGCGGGCGAGTTTTTTGCCGCCTTTAAGCTCAACAGTGAGAACGGGAACTCCGTGGTCGCGCCACATGTATCGTCCCAAGCTTCCCGGAAAATGTCCGAGGGATCGCCAAGGCAGTGGTGCAAACTTCGGAAAAGGAATCATCGTCGGCCCGTCGAAGTCAAGGAGGCCAAGTGGAGTGTGAATGGCGATAATAAAATCTGGTTGGAATTCCTGAATATGACGAATCGTACAGCGAGTTTCGGCTTCACTTCCGCCGACTTTCCCTGGAAAGCGTCGTTCACTAGACTTGGCAAACTTCTTCCAGTATTTGTGTGCGAGCTCAGTCCAATCAGCAGTCGGGTAGTTGCGATTGATATCAACGCCGTTACCATTAGTGCGGGTTTGTAGGCGGTAGCCATCGGGATTAACAATGGGAAGGACGCGCCAGGTATTGCGCGGGTTAATTTCTGAAAGGCGCTCCATCCACGATAGTGCAACGCTTGCGCTCGGGCCCTCATCGCCATGAACCAGGGATAGAACTAAAATTCTTTGTCCTTTGTCGCCAAAGCGCGAGTTCTTATCGAAGTGAAAAATTGGCGTTTTATCGACTTGGCTGTAGCACTGATCGAAGACTTGAGTTTGGGCACAGAGTTCACGAATCTTAGAGGCTTTAAAATCACCAGTGAAAGCTTCAAGTTGTTTATTGCAGATTTCGTGGAGGTCTTTGTTTTTTTCGACGAGAACGGGAATAGTTGGCTTTGGCAATCCTTCTTTTTTTACAGGCTTTACTGGTAGCACTTCTTTGAGGCGATCGAATTCAACTGTATCACTCTGGGTCAGTTTTTCGGCACCTGGTTCTTTCTCTTTATCGACAAGGAGGTATACCAACGCGACAAAGTTAACAACCAAGAGACTAAAGAATGCGTATCTCCAAATTTCTCTACTGAATTTCATTATAACTCCAATGGGCGTGTAAGAGCGGCCCGAAAACTAGTGGTATTCTCCCAAATTTTAGACTATTTGAGTAGCATTTATCCTGGATTTAAGGCGACGCCGCCCTCAGTAGAGAATCCTGCGTCATAAGCGAAATTTCAGGTCTAAAAACGGGCTATGGCCCAGCATTTTGACGGAAAAAATTCAGTCCTTTTCTTTAAAATCCGATAATAACTTATGCTCGATCCAATGCTATCGAGGGGTGACCTCGGAATTGATCAATTGAGAACTTTATGCGCTGAGGGAAAACTTTTTGCCTTGGTCGACTCCCATTTTGGCCCCTGGAAAAGCTCACAAAAGAAGTCTTTAGAGCCTAAAGATACCGATCCAGAGTTCTTCGAGATTATTGCCTGGAGTGAGGTGACCTATCAGCCTCCGGTTCTCATAAAATTGGAGCGCGATGACTTAAATACAATTCTCAACCAATTGAGCACGGATCGATGGGGAATTTTTATCGCTTCCAGCTTTTCTCTTGAGGAGCTCGCCGAGCACTTTCAAAAATTCGTGATAACTAAGGGGCCTGATGGCGACCCTTACTTTTTTAAATTCCAGGATGCGGCAGTATTAGAGGTTTTTCTCAATACTTGGAGTAAAAAAGAGTTGGATACATTCTTTGGACCTTGCGATGCCTTCGGTGTGACGGACCTCGATTCCTTAGAAATCGTAAAGTTCGAATACGAACCTAAAGATCTGACTCGTCGAGAAAAGACTTTACCAGCTCCCGAAGATTGCCTGATTAGTCTCAGGCAAAGTCAGCTGGATCAGTGTTTTAGTCGCATCGAAATCGATTTAGTCAAAATCATTGCTTGGCACTTGCGCAATGAACACAGTTATTTAGTTCAGCACATT
>JAUHWN010000063.1 GCA_030424665.1 Bdellovibrionia bacterium
CTTCTCACGATCCCCTTTCATGGCATTCGCAGTCATCGCTACGATTCGAGGTTGCCTTTGGTCGCTCAAATTTTTCCGAATCCATTGTGTCGCTTCATAACCAGACATCTCCGGCATTTGTACGTCCATTAAAACCAAATCGTAATTTATTTTTTCTAGGGCCTGACAGGCCTCTCTGCCATTTCCAGCTATGTCGATTCGATAATTCATTTTCTCTAGCACACGCTGGGCGAGAAGCTGGTTGACCTTATTATCTTCCGCTAAAAGAATTTTCAATGGATGATCAAGTCCAAGATTGGCATCAAAGAGATACTGTTCATCGAATACTAGGTCTTTATGGTCCCCCTGGTAAATATCTAAAGTAACCGAGAAAGAGAACGTCGACCCCTTACCGTATTCGGATTTCACCCATGCATCCCCATTCATCATTTTCGCTAGGTGAATTGAGATCGCAAGTCCAAGTCCAGTGCCGCCAAACTTTCTTGAAGTCGATGAATCAACCTGGGAGAAAGATTTAAAGAGTCGGTCCATGCGATCTGGTGGAATCCCTATACCTGTATCATGAATGTCGAAGACAAGTTTTGCCTTGGCTTCGTCAATAGCTCCGCCACGAACGTGAATTTTGACAGAACCCTTCTCAGTGAATTTAATAGCATTACCCACAAAATTGACGAGAACTTGGCGAACTCGGGTCATGTCACCAATCACATACTTCGGACAGGTTTCTTCGATCTTATATGTTAAATCGATCCCCTTCTCATTGGCTCTACCATCAAATAAGAGAAGACTCGACTGAACACAGTGATTGAGTTCGAATGGAATTTCTTCAAGTTCGAGTTTACCCGTATCAATTTTTGAAAAGTCGAGAATGTCATTGATAATCTCAAGTAAGCTTTCAGCGCAATCTTTAATCGTGACAACAGTAGAGTTAATTTTTGCATCGAGCTGTTCATCTAAAGCTAAATTTGTCATACCTATGATACCGTTCATAGGTGTTCTAATCTCGTGACTCATATTCGCTAGGAATTCTGTTTTTGCCTGGGAGGCTTCCTCGGCCTTATCACGGGCATGGGCCAACTCAACAGTTTGCTTCTCAATGCGCAAAATATTTTCAATTGAGCGCCGTAGTGACCGATGATCTCGCTTCAACTGAACCATAAGAAAACCAATGAAGAATACAGATGCCAGTGTAAATCCAAGACTATTGTCAACACCGTATCCGAGGGCGAGGACCACTGGTAATAGTAGGCTCAGTAAAACAGCTCGTCCCATATTTAAGTGTGATGAGATTGTCGATATCGAACCACCGGCGATTCCACCCGTTAAAAAAATCATCAGCATCGAGCTCGGTTCAATACCATCTTGATAAATCACTCCACCGACCAGGCCTCCCCAGGTAATACCGCTCAAAAGGATTGCCACCTGCAGCGGGACCGTATTTATCGACTCACTCTGCTCTTCTTTTGCCGATAGGTTTTGGCACAATACGAGTCGAAGAAAGCCCAAAAGAAGGAAAACAAAAGTCAGAATCACTGTCCAAGCCGGATGCTCCTCTGCAAACGGGCTGGTAAACGCGTAAACAGAAAACAAGACCGGGTAAACGAATCCGCCCAGTCGAGCTCGGTGAGCTAACTTCTTTTGGAGCCTTGTCTCTATGAGGTTTTCTTCTGATATCTCGCTGAACATCACCCTTTGATATCGGGATTTTAAGAGCATATATTGATGAAATCCTAGTTGACTGGTCAAATCTTAATTTTCTATGATCCGAACATCTCAAAAGGAGAATGAAGTGGCCTTACAAGTTGGAATCGTTGGCTTGCCCAATGTCGGAAAAAGTACTCTTTTCAATGCTTTAACTGCGGCAAAGGCAGAATCAGCCAATTACCCGTTTTGTACCATCGATCCCAACGTCGGCGTCGTCACGGTACCGGACGCTCGTTTGGTTGAAATATCAAAAAGAGTCAAGCCTCAGCAGACGATCCCAACAGCCATGGAATTTGTCGACATTGCCGGACTTGTAGCGGGAGCCAGTAAAGGGGAAGGACTCGGAAACAAATTCTTAGCCAATATCAGAGAAACGGATGCCATCGTCCACGTTGTTCGATGTTTTGACGACCCCAACGTCGTTCACGTGGCCGGGTCTGTAGATCCCCTTAGAGATATAGAAACTATCAACACAGAGCTCATGCTCGCTGACTTAGAATCAGTCGAAAAGCGTCTACAAAAATCTGAGAAGAATGCGCGGACAACTAAAGACAAAGCCCTCATGGCAGAAGTCGAGGCCCTCAAAAAAATAAAAGGGGCTCTCGATGAAGGCAAAGCCGCAAGAAGTGTTGAACTCAATGAAGACGAAATGAAAATAGTAAAAAACTTTCACCTCCTGAGTATTAAACCTGTTTTGTATGCTTGTAATGTGAGTGAAGATGGCTTCACTGATGGGGGCAATGATTGGTCGAAGTCAGTCTTTGAATACGCCGAGAAAGAAAATAACAGGGCTCTTTTAATTTGCTCTGCCATGGAGGCAGAAATAGCTCTTCTTGAACCAGAAGAGCAAAAAGAGTTTTTAGAAAGCCTCGGGGTGGACGAAAGAGGTCTCAACCGCCTCATTCGAACCGCCTACGAACTATTGGGCTTAAGCACCTATTTTACAGCCGGAGAAAAGGAAGTGCGCGCTTGGACCATTAAAAATGGCATGAGTGCTCCGCAGGCAGCCGGTGTAATCCACAGTGATTTCGAGCGCGGTTTTATTCGTGCAGAAGCTTACCACTTCGACGACTTAGTTAATTGCGGTAGCGAAAACGCGGTCAAAGAAGCTGGAAAATATCGCTCCGAAGGAAAAGACTATTTGGTTAAAGATGGCGATATTCTGTTTTTTAAATTTAACGTGTAAATGATAAGGGCTCGAAATCCCTCGGGCCTGAGAAATCAATTCTCAATTCAAATTAATGGGATTACTGAACACTTTCAAAAGGTGATTCAGTTTGCCCTGGTAAGAATGGCCCCGTTCCCTGTGGATTAAAAGGGTTGGTTGGGCTCGGCGAAGGACTCGATTCAGCATCTTTCGGGTAGAAAAAGCAAGTGGGCTCAGTTTCGGCCGCCACTTGGGACATGACTTGTTCTAAATGATAAAGAGCTTTAAGTCCGGCACCCCTATAATAGTTGGTTAGACGCGTCCATGGGTGACTCGCATAACGAGCTCGTACAAGGTTCGCCGCTTCTTCCAAAAGGTCGTCTTCGTATTGAAGTGAAAGCTGATCAATACACGTTTTTAGGCCCATTCGGCTCGCAGCTATATTTCTTTGCTGCTCAAGCTCTTCTGCTCTTTGTTCAGCATCGGCAGGACCGAGGGTTCCCTGGGTTTGTCTTCCAAATGGAGAGGTCGTCACTTGAGCGCCCGCTTCTAGGCTCATTGCCAAAGCTAAAATGATGAGGCCAAATCTCAAGCTACTAAACATCAAAAGTCCCCCCTGGGCTTGTGGACTGGAAACAAATCCAGCCTTTGAAATAGCACAGGCGGTCATCCTCCGATAGGCTCCTGTCTGTAATCTGTATATTTTTCTAGACGCTCAGCGTCCTTTCATCTTCGGGTCAAAGGCATCTCGCATGCCATCCCCCAATAAATTGAATGCCAGCATTGAAACGAAAATAGCCAGTCCCGGAAAAAACACGAGGTGGGGGTAGGAATCAATCACGTCAAAACCATTAGATGCCAAAACTCCCCATGAGCTATAGGGGGGCCTCAAACCGAGCCCAATAAAACTCAAGAAACTCTCAAATAAAATATTCGAGGGAATTTGAAAGGTCAGCATAACGATGACCGGCCCCAGAATATTGGGCAGGACATGCTTTACGAGTGCAGAAAAGGGCTTTGCACCAAGGGCACGTGCCGCCTCCACATAAAGCATCTGCTTAACTTGAAGAATTTGCCCGCGAACAAGTCGCGCAAGAGTAACCCAGCCAACAACGCTAAGAGCAAGCGTCGTACTCGTTAAAGCCCTTAACTCTTCATTTTCGAAAATATCCATCGTATCGAATACAACTTTGACTAAAATCATTAGTACGAGTTGGGGAACACCCATAAGAATATCGACAAATCTCATGAGAACGTTGTCGACCCATCCGCCAACCCATCCAGAAATGGCTCCATAAACACCGCCAATAATTAGTGAAATGATCGCCGTTAAAATCGCAATGGCCATAGAGACCCGCGCGCCATAGATCGTGCGCGAAAGGAGGTCTCGTCCTAACTCATCGGTTCCAAACCAATGGGCCCCTGAGGGACCTTCTAAAACTAAATCAATATTTTGCGCACGAAAGTCATAGGGCGCTAAAACCGGAGCTAATAGAGCAATGAGAACGACGACTAAAATGATCGCTGCTGAAACCATGGATCCACGGTTTTTCTTTAGGCGCTTCCATGAATCGGCCCATAAACTATTGGGAGTTCTGTTTTCTTGGATCGTATCGCTGGGACTTATAACCGTATCACTCATGACATTTCAATCCTTGGATCAACCACTTTGTACAATACATCCACAACAAGATTGGCAACGATTAATAAAAACGAAAATAATACCGTTAATCCCATTATCAATGGATAGTCTCTATTGAATACTGATTGAATAAAATGTTTTCCCATTCCGGGGACAGCATAAATAGTTTCGATAACGAAAGATCCTGTAATGATTCCCGCCACAAGCGGTCCCAAATATGTAAGTACAGGTATTAATGAATTTTTTAAAACGTGCTTAAAAAGAATTTTTTGTTCGCTTAAGCCCTTTGCCCGCGCCGTCCGAATAAAATCAGATTGAGTCACATCCAAAGCACTCGCCCGTGTTAATCGAGCTATAAAGGCAGCGGGACGTATCCCCAAAATTAGACAAGGCATTATATAGTGCCTCGGGGTTTCCCAGAGACCTACAGGCAGAAGAATTTCATATTCTTTCAATGTCTCTACCAATTCCGGAGCAAACAAATTTAAAGGAAATCCAAGGGACAAAAATTGAATGGCAACAACAGCAGTCAAAAAACTCGGGAGCGAAACTCCACTCACGGCTAAAGTCATCGAAGCGGTATCAGCCGCCTTGTTGTGAAAGCGAGCCGCAATAAGCCCCAAGGGAATCCCAAAAAGTAGGGCAATGAGACAGGCATAAATCCCCAGTTTTAATGATACGGGAAAACTATCTGAAAGGATGTCCCAAACAGTTCGCCCTAGATACTTATAGGACTGGCCAAAATCACCTTGAAGTAAGCCTAGCATATAATCTGAATACTGTTCGATCAGAGGTTTGTTGAGACCATACTTGGCTTCAATATTTTCTTTAATGGCTGGGGGAAGAGCTTTTTCTTGATCGAAAGGACCTCCCGGAAGAGTTCGTAAAAGTAAAAAAGAAGCCGTGGCTATCACAAATAAGGATATGACTGTATGAATTGATCTCTTCATTACAAAAACGAGGGCGTGGCTTTTTATAACTCCGTACATTAAGGCTGCCAACGAAAAGAAACAGTAGAACCAGACGAGTCCATCGGGAATTCCACCAGCAAAAAAATCCATGATGATCAAGAGAGCCGTTAACCCAGCGACTCCCCAAGCAAAGATACTTCCGAGTTTTTCCATCACTTGAGTTTTACCTCCCAAAAACGGTAATAACCAAGAGGATTTATGGGATAGTCCTTTATACGTTTAGCGATTAGGTGGTTTCTAACACCTCGATAAATAGGCATGGCTGGCACTTCGTCTTCAACCAAAAGCTTTTGCGCCTTTTTGTAAAGCTCAATACGTTTTGATTCATCCAACTCAGAAGCAGCGGCTTCAATGAGCTTATCAAATTCTTGATTTCCCCAGCCAGTTCGATTGTTTTCAGAGTAGCTCGTCATAAGGTTCATAAAATTGTCCGGATCGGGATAGTCAGCAATCCACCCCAAACGAAATACTGGGTATGGATCCGACTTGAGTGTATTTAAGTAAACCTTCCACTCTTCGTTTCTCAACTCAACTTTCATTCCAAGGTTTCTACTGAGTTGTGACTGAACATTTTCTGCGATTCTTTGGTGATCTTCATTAGTGTTAAAACCAATGACCAAAGGAGGTAACTTCGAGCCGTCTTCAAAGCCCGCTTGCTTAATGAGTGCTTTAGATTTTTCGAGATCAAAGCGAAGCCCAATAGAAGCATCGTGACCGAGAAGCCCCTTGGGAATCCAACTGCGAAGAGCTGTCTGTCCGCCATCGAGGAGCTTTACAATTTCATCGCGATCGATCGCATGGGAGATAGCTCGTCTCAAAATTTTGTTGTTGTATGGAGGCTTATCGACATTGAATCCATAATAATAAATGAGAAGATTTTGAATGGGCGTAAATTCGGGTTTCTTTCTGAGTTTACGCAAGTCTTTACTAGGAACTTCGTGGACTGAATCAAGTTTTCCAGAGTCAAAAAGTCGGACCGCCGTGGAATACTTTTCAACCATGCGGGCCAAAACGTATTTTACCGAAGGCTTTTTACCATAGTAATTTTCGTTGCGCTCTAGAAGTACGAGTTCGTCGTGCTTCCATTCCTTGAGTGTAAAGGCTCCTAGAGTCACAATATTTTTTGCTTCAGTCCACTGATCACCATGTTTTTCGACGACATCGAGCCTGACAGGAAAAGTGCTTGAGTGGGTCAGCAGGGACGGAAAAAAGGACATGGGCCGAGCTAAATTGACGACCAAAGTATAATCATCTTTAAGGCTGACTCCTACTTTTGAGAAATCTGTTTCTTTACCCTCGTTAAAAGCTCTGGCATTTTTAATAGCAAACAAAAAGTAGGCATATTCAGATGCCGTATCGGGACTCAAAAGTCGCATCCAAGCGTCTAAAACATGTTGACCTTTGAAAGCGACGCCATCGGTCCACTTAACATCTTTGCGCAGCTTGAAAACCCATTGAGTGGAGTCTTTGTTAGGCTCCCAGCTCTCCGCCAAAGCCGGTCGAAGAGGCATTTCCTCTTTTGTAATATCATAAGAAACCAAGCCTTCATGGGTATTACCCGTGATCAGGGACGAAGTGGTGTCGGTAGCCTTATGCCAGTCCAAAGAGGGTGGCTCAGAGACAATGTGAATACGAAGAGTTTCTTTGTAGGGAAGGATCATTTCCTCGCCATTTTCTAATTCAATTTTTGTATCTTTGCTTCGCTTCGTACAAGCAGTGAACAATAGCGAAACAAGAACCATGAAAAGCAAAAGGATTTTCATTCGTCTCTCCCCCTTATTAGAAATATGAGTGGAACCACTCTTTCTGACTGGGGGTTTTTGTCTCTTTTTTGCTACCTAATGTCAAGAAGGCTGGGAGCCCTTAGAGGCTTTCCCAATTTTCGCGAGTTTGCTTGTCTCCGGTCACAGGAACATCAACCGCTTGAGCCAGAAAAGAACTGTTCGCCTTCCCTGACTTGTAAAGAAGTGAATAAATATATTCAAATCGTACGACCTTTTTTACATAGTTTCGCGTTTGCAGGAAAGGAATGTGTTCGATGAACTCATCCATCTCCAGCTCTCCAAACTGACTCAACCATGAGTGGACTCGGTGTGGTCCGGCATTGTAACTCGCCGCCGCCAAAGGAATTTTCTGATAAAGCTTTAAGAGGCGATTTAAGTATCGAGTTCCAAAACGAACGTTCACTTCAGGTTCCAGCAACGACTTTACAGCAAACCCATTTACTCCCAATAATTTTGCCAATTGTCTGCCCGTATAAGGCATAATTTGCATCAATCCCATCGCTCCCACCGGTGAAATTGCCGTTTTCTTGTAGTGAGTTTCAGCCCGCATAATGGACCAGACGAATGTGTCGGGAACGCTAAAGGATTTAGAATAGTTTAAAACAAGATTTTCGTAGGCCCTTGGATACGTGAATTCCCAGAGATAACGAACACCTTTGTAACCATAGCGCTTTCGAGTATCAGAAAAGTAGATGCCGCCTATATAGGCCGAGCGATGAAAGGCACCCAACTTTTTGTATTCGGCCATAAGCATTTTGCGATAATCAGCATTTGAAGTCCTACGCTCAATTTCGTAGAGTTCCCAGTAGGCCCATTCATTGAGACCTAACTCGGCCAACTCACGAGCCCTTTCAAAGCGTCTAGTTAAGCGCGGGTCGCGAAAATTGGTCGCGACAATAACTTCTTCTTCAGCTTCGTTTTCTCCGAGAGCTTCCACTTCATTAATTTCAGCGACGGTTTCTTCTTCATCACCAGTTTCTTGATCTGCGAGTAAACTCTCTTCGGATTCCTCTTCTTCACTGGCCGGAGTAGAATTCTCGGCCGCAATCACTGTTTCTTTATTGAGGTCTTCAAAGTCGCTATTCCCACTTCCGCTATTTTTTTCAGCGGCGAGATCTCTAATATTGAGCGCTTTGATTTTTTGGTTAGCAACTTTAAGGCGTTCTCCGGCAGCTACAGAGTAGTATCCCAATAAGTTATCTTGGGCGAGCCTGGCAAAAATATCCCTCGCCTCTGTCAGTCTTTCCATTCGGTAAAGACTCATAGCTCTCCAGTACTCAATTTTTTCTGTGGAGTACTTATACCAGCGTCTTCTCCATCGTTTCTTCTGTCGGAGAAGATCGGCAAAGGCTTTCTCGGCCCCGACAAAATCTTTTTTCAAGTATTTGATCCATGCCAAATGCCATTGTGAATCTCGACTCAATCCCGAGCGACGATACTTTTTTGTGAATTCCTGAAACTTCCTACCCGCTCCATCATAGTCTTGGAATTGATAACTTAAAAATGCGGCCTTAAATAGGGCCTGTCTCCCACTTCGCGAGCGCGGCGCTAAGTTATGAACCTTGTGGTAAGCTCCCACAGCGGCTTGAAACTCTCCAGAACGAGAAGACGCCTTGGCTAACAGCATCAGGTAATCTTTATTACGCGATTCTTTCTTATAATGCTTTAACAATATTTTTAGCGCCTCATGGGGGTTCCCATCATTGATAAGAAAGTTGGCGAGAATGCTATCTACAAGATAGACCGTCCCCTTTCTAACTCGGGACTGGAGCGTTTTTATTTCGGCCATGGCCCGATCCGACTCGCCAGAATATTGTAAGCGGCGAATTCGACTCTTCTGAACTTTCGGAGATGCGACACAACCAGTTCGCTCACCTTCAATTTTATTGGCTTGAAGGTCAATTCCCCAGTCGTAAACCAAGGGATGAGCCGGGTACTTTGAATAAAGTTTTCTAGCCCACCGACAAGCGACCCATTTTCTTCGCAATTTATTTTCGGCTTGAATAAGGTGCCATAAAACTTCAGGGTGACGATCCTTACCGCGAATTCTTCGCTCAAGTTTTCTAAAGTAATAGCGTGAATTCTTATAACTCTTTAGTCCAAAGTAAGTTTTGCCCAAGTGGAAGTAGGCTTCATTTTGTATAAAAACATTGGGTTTGTTTCTTAGTGTTTCTAAAAAACTCGCTAATGCCAAATTATTGTTATCGTTTTGCAGGTAAAGTTTGCCGAGATAGAAATGGCTAATGTCTGCGATGCGAGTGCCCAGACGCAAAGACTCTTTTACCGCGGCAATACCCTCAGCCGTACGCTTGAGTTCAAAGTAAACCTTTCCAGAAGATAGGTGGGCAAGTGCCTTAATGCTTTCCGGGTATTGTCCCTCAATGACAGTATTTAAAACATTGAGTGCAGATTCATGTTGTCCTGCTTCGATGAGTTTTCCGGCTGTTTTCAAGGGGCTCGGTGAATCCGCAAAAACAGGGTGAAAGGGAGCAAAACTAAGAAGAAGAGCAAGAATGAATTGGGCACTATAAGTCTTTAAAATCGTTAACCTCCCTGTCTTTCTATAATAGCCAATCTCCATGGCAAAATCGAAGTCGAGAAACCTATTTCTATGCCAAAATTGTGGTTCGGAGTGGGTAAAATATCAAGGCGAATGTCGAGAAGAAGTGCCTTCACTCACTCATATCTAAGGTATTGGATTAAACAGTCCTAACCCTAGAGCCAGCCTAGAGTCCAGGTTCGAACGAAAATTATCATCGCTTCGTCTCAATGTGAGACCTTAGAACTGGTTTTTGAAGGTTATTACGAGCGGTTTAGGATCTCAACCACCAGCACCAAGTTTTTACTTTGATAAAGCAAACTTCGCTGGCGCAACTTTTTTAAAATTCATTGGTATATGAATTGCTCAATGAGTGACTGTTATCATTCAAAGGAATTCACTATGCTTATTCGAATCGCTCTATTTGCGCTTACAATGCAACTTTCTTTGCCTATTTTAGCGCAAAACACATGGGGACCGATTACACGCCCCTTGACCCGACTTCACTCTGCGATCTCACCGAATGGTATCGCCTTCGAGAATAACTTAATGAACCACATTAGTGACGAATTGAGATTGGATTCTGAAGATATTTCAAAGTTTATTTCCTGCCATGCTGAAGAGAACGGCCAAATCGTTCATCGAAAAGGGGGGCGAGTTATTCCGGTAACATGCTATGGGCACGGGGATCTCGACTACATTAAAACAAAAGTCGGACAAAAATACGGGCATCATATTGGCAGCCACCTTAAGTACGCTGTACGTTCTGGAAACTACGTTTTTGCCATTTGTAATTACGATGAAAAATCAGATCACGCTCATAGTAAAGATCACTATGTTTGCAGAACACCCCTATTTGGGCTTTCGAAAATTAATAATTCTGAAACATTTTGCTATAAGATGAGTGCCTTCCACCGCACATGTAATCCCCATAAGGCATTGGTCTCTACCGAAATCATTCTTATTAACAGCACACGAAGGTGGCCGACTCTCGACAAATCGATCCTCACCGGTTTCCTCAAGCAAAATTCAAATCGAATCAGGGGTGTACAATCTCCAGCAGACTTAATCGAAGATATTTCCAATGGTCGAGTTCTCTATTCCGACCACTCGAGAGGTTCAGCCGATTCGTCCCAGCGATTTCCAAAAAACTACCTGGGCAATAAATATTTATGTATTGAAGATTATGTTTCTAGTAACACCACCTATTTGAAAACCAAAGTCCAATGTGGACCTGTTAAAACAGTGACTCACTCACCGCGAACCACAACCATTGTTCTTGAGAGTATTAGCTTCGAATCAAACTTAGAGCGGGTCAAACAAACCGCTGTCCACTACCCGATGATTAGCCCCGAACGTTCGAGCGTAGATAATTGATTATCTTTTGAAGATTTAGCTTCTTACAGAATTCTTAATCTCAAAATCGTCGTTCCTATAAACAAAAACACGCAAAATTCTTTTAAAAAACTCTTTAAAGTAAATAATTTAGAGCCGAGATGGCTTCTATTTTGCTTTATAACTCCTTCGAATTATCGTTGATTTGATTTGTGACTATTAGCCGGAGTTATTTGTGAAAAAATTTTCGCTTTCTATTGTTATATTACTGACCTTCTTAACAAACTCGTCACTATTAGCTCAGTCTGAGGATTTAACTCAAACCTACCGATCCTGTCAGGCCCACTTTAAAAATCCAAAATCTAGTCTCGAACAAATCCTTCATCTTGCTGAAAATACGGCCTCTGAAAGCGCCCCCAATTTATATTCTTCGGACTCCTCAGGCATTCCCGATCACCTTTTGGATTCAAATTATAGGTTTTGGCGGAGTCTATTTCGAGCCACAAGAAGGACCCGCTTGAGGACCACTATTGAGGCCCTCGCGAATCGACGAATTCCCAAGTTTAAAGTTCTTGGCTATGATGAGCTTCCAAGGGTTCAGGAAGATGAACCTACTTCTATAGAAACCAATCGAGAATTCTGGGATGGTCTCGATGGCTTAAAATATAGTTCTCGTGCCAGTGAGTGGTTCGATCAAATGAATGAAGCGTCTGTTCGCCATATAGGCAAGGTGAGTCTAACTCCTATACTGGTGGCAGAAGAAAAAAGGGACATAGAGCGAGACCGTGAACTTCTAGGTACTACTAGCTTTATCGGATATCTAGAAAACGATCTCCCTGTTCAAGTAGTACTATTGGGTCAGGATCGACATAACCGCTCAGATGTCCCCCTAGTAGAGGGAGATGCCCGAACTCTGATTATTGGAAATGCAGCTATTGCTTCTCACTTAAATGGAAATCAGAAGTTTTATGGTATACAGAAGTTTGGCAATAATGTTTTTGGAGTCGTACTTTCACTTTCCAAACCAGGCTTACCTATGCAGTTTGGTGGAATGAAATACTTTAATGAAAACACTCTCCCCTCTGCTTTAAAAACCTTTCAATATCTGTCTTCAATTATCTCTGATGTACGCATTCGAGATCTCCGTCCTTTCGTTAAAAAAGATGGTCTATTAAGTTTTTACCCGACAACTCTTGGCGAGGATCTTAGAGATTCAAAGAGTAGCTTTTTTACTCCTGGACTTTGGGAAGAGCGTCTTAGCGAAATGGGAGTTGATGGAAATGGGCGCGAATATATCAATATTCTTGGTAGCGAAGGAGTCCCATACTCTATGGCAGAATTCCTCAAGAGGTTTTCGGGTAACAAAATTCCCCCCGATGTTAGAAACGCCATTCGAGCATACCTTGAAAGCCTATTGGATGAAGAAACTTGGGTGAACCAAAACATAGTCAAAACCCTAGTTAGAGAGGCTATTTCATTGAGAGCCTGGGAAATTCACGTAAATTCAAATGGTCGGACCGAAATGCCGAATCTAGAGTATGTATACGTAACTGAGCTTTTTTCGATTTTTGAGGAGAGAGGTCTCAATGTTGAGAACTTTTTAAGAGGCCCATTAATTCCCGGAGCAAGTCCCCGGTCCTCTCAAGAAGCGACTTCAGAAAATTGGCGTGTCAGAAATTACAGGTATCTAGAGCCTGGAATGAATGTCGTATTTCGTGTGTCGAAAGCTAATGAAGATAATTGGAACCATCCTGATCTCGAGCCCGATCAACTCAGAGCTGGAGAGCTTTTAAAAATCGAGGTCGATGAAAACTATGAGGTTCACTACGTTTTCAAAATCCGCTGGAGAGATGACATCACACCGGGAATCGTCAATGAACGCCTGCGATTGAGCGAAGGCCAGTTGAACCGTTTAGGAATTTATTCATACAGCCTTGGCTTGCCGTCAATTATGGCCCGTAGACGAGACCAGATACGCCAAGAGCGAGCAACTTATAAACCACTCATCAGCCTTAATGTTCCAGAAGAAGGTCGAATTCGTAGCAGCATACAGCGAATAGTCGAAGATGCTAAAGAGCATTCAACTGTCAGCCTCCGACCTCAGCAGTATTCTGACCGGAACGGCCCCAACGGTCCGACTCCGGGAAAATACCAATTGGATTCTCACCAAGAAGCTATTGCTCGAGGAGTAACACAATTATCAAATGGAACCCCTGTATTGTATGCCCATTACAACCTAAATAAGACTCATCTCTTTTTGACAGGCGAAAATGGGGCCGTCGAAGTTTGGGATTATGTGAATCTCAATAAACTCTATTCTCTTAAGAAAAATGAGGTTAAAGGATACGATGGATTTCGTTGCATCACCGTTATCGGTAAAGAATATTTTGTGACCTATGAACCAAGCAGTGGAAGTAGTCGCGACCGTGCTACAATAAGAAGAATCAGCGATGGCAAGATAATTGGTGAAGGAAGCCCCGACGGCTATGTAACAACCCTTCTAGCTCCTGACGAAAGCTACGCTCATATCATCGGCCTTGGTTACCCCATTAGTTTATATCTACCCAGTGGAAAGGTAAGAGGAGATTCATTTGATGGTAGCAAAAACGATCCCTACTTACAGACCTTTTGGGATTCTACCCTTGGAATGCCCATGTTAATTCCCGGACATACAACTTCCGATTATTTTAACAACGGAATAATTACCCCAGATGGAAAATACATCATCTTAGTCATGAATGGGTGGGGCAACAATGATCACATCGGGGTCATTCGCACCAGAGATAATGCTCTAATGGGAACTATCAATTCTGGAGTCATCGACATCACAGATATTCATGTTACATCTGACTCAAAACATCTTGTGGTTGATCGCAAAGGAATTGAAAATCCTGAAGTATTTAAAATCGAAGAAATTGGAGCTCCAGAAGTTTCTGAAATTCGCCCTACCGAAAACTAACTCTAATGCATGGGCAGTTGTTCGCTGATGAGAACCTTTTCGCTCGAAGCTCCAACGACACTACGGTAGGTTGTTTTGGAGGTTTGTACGATAAACACAAAGGCAAGTTGGTGCGGACTGGAGTCAGCCCAAACCACCGGGCCCCAATCTCTTTTTACCTTTTTAAACTCGTCGCCAAAATGACGGGTTAAAACGTCATAGGCATCATCCCTGTTGAAATTAACTTGGGTATTGATGTCTGGCTCGAGAATTTTTAACTTGTTATTCACAAGATAAGCCTCACCTGTGCGTTTATCAGTCATTAAACGCAACCACGACTGAAAGACATCCATCCCCTCATAAGTCTGAAGGGCATCGAATATTTTTGATGATCGCAATTCGTCAGACTCTATTTTTTGCAGAACTTGATTGCTAGGTATTCCCATGGTTTCTGCGAATCCACCGACGAATTCAGTGAGCTTCTCTTTTGAACGGCCGACACCTTCAATGCGACCACCCGTAAAGCGATACAGCTCTCCTTTGGGGTTAGCTCGCGCCTTCCATTTTCCGGTACCGTGGGCTTCTAAATAGGCCAGTATGCGATTGGGAATCGTACCCGGCTTGTTAGATGGACTTTGACTGGCGGCCGGCTGACGGGACTGCTGGGGCTTCTGATCGCCTCGAGCTAGATCATCTTTCTCAGAGGGATCACCCTCGTTATTCTGCGAATCTGTTGACGAATAGTGGGAGCGCTTAACTTCTTGGTCGGCTGAAAAATTAAAGTGAGAAGTGCCTTCATTAAGTAAAAACTTAAAGACAAAGCCAAGACAAAATGCCAGGGTCCAGACGAAGTATCTGGAAAACTTCTTTTGAAACACTAGAAAATCCAATTAGTTTCGAGTTATAGCTAACCGATCGTACTCTGCCTGAAAATCTTGAATAATTTGCGCCGCATTGACGGGATCAACCACAGGAGTCACCGTCTCTATAATGTCGAAAGCGCTCGTGAAATTGTCATTAGCATCGAGGGCAGCAATGTGCTCAGTAAATATTTCTTCGATGACTTTCTCATTGCCCTGGGCTTTGTACTTGGCCCAAATCTCATACCAGACTGAACTATAGGTGAGCCCTGTATTGTGAATTCTTCTTCCTGCTGCATCGGCTACTTGCTGAGCCGTTAAATTGTTATCTTGAACGATCGCTGGATCTCTTAAACCGTCGGAATCATTAAAAAAGTACAAACCAATTGCCGGTGGTAAATCATTGAAAAGGATAAAGCTATGAATGTCACCAATGGCCTCATTCATAGCATCATAACAGCCGTCTGCATCTGGGCAACACGGGCCCGAATTTGGGTTTCCGGCCTGACAGAGTTCTGAACCTCGAACTTGCTGCCTGGTTCCCCAGTAAACATTTCCGTGACCAGCTTCGTGAGCCAGAACAGAAACATCGACCGATAAATCACCATCGGGATCATCAGGCGCATAGCCCATGTGTATCTCTTGATCGACAAAACTCCAATAGGCGTTAGCGTTTATGTCATCGTAGGCAAAGACTGTTATATCGCGGTTTTCTGCGTAGAACCGTCCCGTGCGTTCTTTCATGTACGTAATTTGACGATTAAGCCAGTAGAAGGCATTGACCTGTCCCACATCGTGATTGGTATCTCCAGCGAAACTGTACTTCCAAGAGCCATCGGCTTTGGCCTCGGTAACTGTTCCGCTAGGATTTACAATGGTGTAGTGGGCATTCGTTAATTGACCATCTTCGGGAAGATTTATTCCGTAGTTAAAGATTCTCAGTTCAACTTGAGGTGTCGAATTCGCGCGATTCAATGGAACAGCAAATGGTCCATTGTTGGCCGAAACGGGATCCTTATAAACAAGACAGGCATTGTAGTTGTCGTCAGTGAGGCAGTCGTCTACAAAATCACCTGCAGGAAAAGCATCATTAAAACTGTTTAGCGTCGCATATTCTTCAGACACTTCTAATGGGGTGGGATCCGGATTTGGTTCTTCCGAGGGTAAATCTAATTGCTGCTGTAAACCGAAGTTCAGTCCATCAACCGGTTCAAATCCAGCGGGACCACAGTTTTGAAAGAAGATAAGAATCAAAGTCGCTGCAACGAACAACAATGCTTTTTGAACAGAAGATAACATTTGAGCTCCCAACCGATCGGAACCTTGCGACTTTTTCCCTAAAATACCCATAATATTTATCGACAGCTGGGCTCTAGACTTAAGTCCTTGTTGAAAAAAATCTTCTAAGACTCTGATTTGTGGTAGGAATTATTTTCGACCAATAATTCGACACTTGGAATTTCTCATTTTGGTACGTCAAAACCTTATACGAGTAGCCTTTGACTCAACTTAACCAAATGACTCCATCGCTTGAGATGGGAATCTCTTTCTTTCTTTTTCATTTGAGCACGAAACTCCTGATCCCTTTTCCACAGTTCTGCAATTTCAGATTGGCTTTTCCAGAAACCAGTTCCTAATCCGGCGAGATAGGCCGCTCCAAGAACGGTCGACTCAACCGAGACTGGTCTTTCAATAGCCATCCCTAAAAGGTCTGCTTGTATCTGCATCAATAGTGAATTAGCAGAGGCCCCACCATCCACGCGAATTTTGCGAAGTGGCTTGCCCAGATCTTTTTTCATGGCGAGTAGAATGTCGACGTTCTGCAGGGCCATGGCTTCAAGACAAGCCCTTGCGATATGGGCTCTCCCCGAACCTCGAGTTAATCCAGTAATCATACCCCTGACTCGTGGATTCCAATGGGGAGCACCAAGACCGACAAATGCTGGTAGAAACTGAACACCTTCTGTAGTTTCAACACTCGAGGCTAAGGCTTCTACCTCGGAACTGGACTCGATTATCTTTAATTCATCTCGAAGCCACTGAACAGCGGCTCCGCATATAAAAGCACCACCCTCAAGGGCATAGGTTAAATTTTGATCATCTCCGAGCTGCCAAGCAATTGTCGAAAGCAAACCTGATTTTGAACGAAGGGGCGTTTTACCTGAGTTCATTAGTAAAAAGCTTCCCGTTCCATAGGTCACTTTTGCATCACCTGTTTTAAAAGCTGTTTGACCAAAGAGTGCAGCTTGCTGGTCACCGGCGATTCCACTGATCGGGGTACCATTGTGAAGGCCCGGAACACCAAACACCTGAGAAAGTGGGCCACTGGACGGGCAAACTCGAGGCAGCATCTCTTTGGGAACCTTAAAGATCTTCAACAAGTCATCGTCCCATTGCCCTTTTTTTATATCGAGAAGTAAAGTCCTCGAAGCATTGGAGACTTCGATGATGTGATCTTTGCCACCACTGAGCTTCCAAACTAAGTAGGAATCAATGGTGCCAAAAGCGATCTCCCCATTCTTTGCTCGCTTTCGCAAACCTGAGTCTTGATCTAAAATCCAGCGAATTTTAGTTCCAGAAAAGTAGGGATCGATAACCAAGCCGGTCTTTCTTTTTACGATCCGCTCTACACCTTCTTTCGCCTTGAGCTTATCACAGATGTCTTGAGTCCTGCGGCATTGCCAAACGATGGCCCGACCAATTGGATGACCCGTTTTCTTATCCCAGACAACTGTAGTCTCCCTTTGATTTGTAATCCCTATACCGACTATTTGAGCGAGTCGAATACTCTGATCTTCTAAGCACAACTTAATCCCAGATAATACGGTTTGCCAAATTTCCTCGGGGTCGTGTTCAACCCATCCTGCTTTGGGATAATATTGCTTAAACTCAGAGTAGGCCCCAGCTACGATCTGTCCTTTTCGATCAACAACGCAAACCCTCGTTCCAGTAGTACCTTGGTCAATAGATAGAACATAGTTAGACATAGGGACCTCTTAAAGTGTTTAATAATTATATGAGTCTGTTTTTTCAACTTCTGCAAAATAGCCTAAAAAGTTTTAGTGAATTGGACAAGGATCGAATCAATTTAATCGGTGCATCTGATTATTTAGTAGAAGTGCTAAAGAAGTATTTTCGCCTCGAAGTTCAGGGATTAGAAAATGTTCCCGATTCAGGCCGCGTCTTAATCACTCCCAATCATTCGGGCTTTTCTGGTTTCGACGCCGTCATTTTGGCAAACATTTTGAGAGAGAAGCGCAACCAGCTTCCCCAGGTTTTGACCCACCACTTGTGGTTTGCCAACAAAACCGTGGGTCACATTATGGAAAACATGGGTTTTGTTGAGGCTAAACTTCGCACGGGAAACAACTGTTTACAACAGGATGGCATGGTAGTCATCTTTCCCGAAGGAGAGTATGGAAATTTCAAACCAACCCTAGATCGCTATCACCTGCAGAAATTTCGAAGAGGCTTTATTCGTATGGCTCTTTTAAATAACTGCCCCATTGTTCCGACCCTAATTATTGGAGCTGAAGAAACTCATATTAATTTGGCGCGTTTGAAGCTCAGAAAGTTTCTACCGGGTGCCGTTTTACCTCTCCCGCTCAATATCATTCCCCTTCCCGCTAAATGGAAAATTATTTTTTTAAAACCAATTCACCTCCCCTACGGACCTGAATCAGCAAAAGATCGTGAACTGGTCGTGGACTTGGCATCGGAAGTTAGAGAAGAAATGCAGGCCGTTCTTGCAAAAGAAATCGCCTCGAGAGATTCTATTTATTTTTAATTGAATAAAAGAATTATAGAAAAAATTTAGTTGGTATCGTCGGTCTGGTCAGTTGCGACGAATTGAATGAGCCCGCTCCACGCCTTTGTTAAAAACCCGGGGCTATCCTGGTTTCTACCGACAACAGATGTAGAAATAATGGCCGAGATACTCACAGCAATTACCAAAAGAAGAATGTATTCGACGACGACTTGCCCCGACTCTTCTTTTTGCATTTCAAAATCATTCCTACGAAATCCCATAAGGTCTTATCGGAACTCTCATAATGAGATTCAAATTATTATGCGTGGGCTTCTAAGATCGCCGGAGACTTTACTAAATCCCTAAAAATACTTAGTAAACTCGAGTAGTCCTCATTCTGAAGTCCGCCGCGAACGCCGAGCACTTTATCCATACCCTGCATTTGAACGGCAAATTTTTCTTGCTGGGGCGAAAAACACATCTCGAAGCTTTCGGAGTCAGGGTAAAGCATCAAGTAAATGTTAATACCCCTGTCCTTTAGATCATTGCGAATAAAGCTCTTCCATTCGGTGATCCGCTCTTGAATTTGAAAGTAGATTTTGAGGGCTTCTGATTCGTGATATTGAGAAAAGTAAAGTCTCAATGGTCCATCGAAGATGGCGGCATTCAATGCCGGTGAATAATAAGAAGTTTGGGTAATTGGTATTCCGGTCATCTCCGTTGACGTCATAATCCCTCCATAGACTCACATCCTGATGTGTCACTTTCAAGACTAGTCATGGGTAGAGGCATGATGCAATGAAATTTATCATTAATTTCAATAATTTCCTTGGGACCTATACTTAGGTTTTAAAAATAGAACGAGCCTTATAAAAAGACTGTCGAACTGGGGTATAACCCACCTCGTAAAAGAAGTGAGTCCAATCATTTCCTGACACAAAAAAGTTTGCTTCTTTGCCGATTTCTAGACTGCCTTGGCTCTTTTGAACACCAAGTGCATAGGCTGCATTTAGAGTATAGGCGACCCAAACTTCAGCCAAACTCATTTTCATTTTCTTACGAGCAAGAAGTCCGACAAAGGCAAGATCCTGAGTTGGCGAACTTCCGGGGTTAAAATCCGTTGCCAATGCGACCCGCCCCCCTAAAGCCGACAATTCTTCGGCATCGGGATAGGCACAATCCAGATAGAAGTCAGCAGCCGGCAAAAGTACAGCCGTCACTTCCGATTGAGCCAACCTTTGCTTATCGGCAGTGCTTAACTCAATGACGTGGTCCGCTGACAGGGCTCCCATTTCAATCGCCAATCGAGTGGCCCCGGTTCGCGATAGTTGATCAGCATGGATTGTAATATCAAAACCTAAATCCTTAGCCAGTTCACAATACTCGCGACCTTGTTGAAGACTAAAATAATTCTTTTCAATAAAAATATCACAGCGAGTGGCCAGTCCGTTTTCTTTAACCCTCTTAAGGTCAGAAACCACCGAAGCAAAGTACTTCTTTCTATCTGACTTTTCCGGAAAGGCGTGGGGTCCCAGATAAGTAGGAAGGGTCTTAATTTTTTTAAAGGAGCCAGCAACCTCGAGCATTTTCTCTTCCGTCTTTCTATTGAGTCCGTATCCGCTTTTAATCTCGACAAGACTTACTCCTTGACGAATAAACTTCTCCATTCGCTCAGCCAAAAGCTCTTCAAGTTGCGACTTTGAGGCCTTTCGAGTTGCGCGCACCGTAGACAGAATTCCTCCACCCTTTTTTCCAATCTCCTGGTAGCTCCTCCCCCGAAGTCGCATCTCGAATTCATCACTTCTTTGCCCCGCAAAAACACTGTGCGTATGGCACTCAATAAAAGAAGGAAAAACATACTGGCCTTTAAGGTCGATCCTCTGAATCGACTTATACTTTTTAGGTAGAGACGACTCCCGGCCAATCCACTCGATTTTACCACTATCGACGACAATCGCAGCCGACTTGATAAAACTGAGGTCTGATTCTTTAATACTACGTCCTGCTTTTTTCGCAGCAGACTTAAGACTCATTACCGATTTTATATTTGTGAATAGCTTTTTGCTGGCCATAGAATCCCTAACATAGGGCTTTAATCTAACGGCACAGAGACCCAGAGGCAATAGCATTTAGGGCAACTTGAGCCAGTCGATCCGAATTTAGACTTCGACCACCAGCAATGTAATCGCTAAGCGCACTACTCGTGTTCGCCGATGCAAGAAGGGCCGCCTCCACTTCAGATGGAGTGTAGGAAATTCCATTAGATTTTAAGGCAGCGATAAGCAAACCAATCGATCCAGACACGAGAGGAGTTGCCATCGAAGTTCCATTGAGTTCACTGTAGGCTGGGCCCGATACTAAGGCTCGCGGAACTGTTGACCACAAACCCACTGGTTCATTGACATAGGAATCGACGGATCCCGGAGCTGCAATTTCTACGGTAGAAGCACCATAGTTTGAAAAACTTGAAATACGACCATCATTCACATCAATGGAGCCAACAGAAATGAGTCCAGAGATTCCGGCAGCGTAACCAGCCGGCGCAAAAAAGTTAGTATCATTAAGAGGAACACCAGAATTTCCGGAAGCAGAAACCACAATAATTCCTCGACTAATGGCATCTCGCACCGAAGCTTCAAGGCTTGCACTCTTCGCCGCCGCTCCCAACGACATGTTAATTATATCGGCATTGTTTTGAATCGCGTAATCTATGCCGTTGACAACATTTTGAATGCTACCACCGCCAAAGCTATCGAGTGATTTAATGGCCATGATTCGACCATATCTCCCCATTGCTCCAGAACCTCCGGTTCCATTTTTATAGGTCGCAGCTGCTAGACCTGCCACGTGGGTACCGTGACCATTGTCATCCATGGGATCAAAATCTCCATTGTGAAAATCTTGACCATAGACACCCGTATCAGGATCTTCCCACATTTGACTTCTCAGCTCGTCGTGACCGTAGTCGACGCCCGTATCGACGACTGCGATTACAATCTCAGTATCGATTACGTCGCTTTCCAAAAGTTTATTTGTCGCCCCATAAAAACCAATTTGATCGAGGTGGGACTGGCGATTAATATCGCGATCATTGCTTCCAGAGATCGCTGACTTTTGCACTTGCTGCTGTTCAGAAACGACAAGAATACATGGATCGTCATCCATTTCATCCGAGAGTTCTTCGAGGCTCATTGGATCATTTAAGAAAAAACTGATTGTTTCTTTTCTGAGATTCGGGAAGGCCTCGCCCTTTTCTAAAAGTTCACGACTCAAGGAACCTTCTGGCAAAATATCTGCACAATCCTTATCAATTTTAGCCAATAATTCGAGATCACTCGGAAGTACAATATCAGACTGAATCTGCGTCTTTTCAGCGATTCCCGCCTGAGCCATACTTGCGAACGCCTTAGCGTTCATTTTTTGAAATTGCGAATTTTTAGACTGTAGGTAATCAAAATTAAGTCTCACCTTTGAGCTAGATTCACTCGAAACGTTTTGAGATGCTTTTTGTGCTTCTAAGGTTGAGGCTGATGAACAATAAACTGAGGATAAACTACTCGACCCGGCGAAGTCGGCGTTGGGCATAAACGGAGTACAACCTGTGGCTAAAAGCAAAAAGCCAAGCCCTGATAGAATTTTAAAATATGCCACTAACCCCTGTATCATTTTGAGACTGTCCTCGCTTCCCTTTCCACTCTTATTGTTCAATGCTTATGCCATTCCAAACCCAACCAAGGAGACGTGAGTGTCAAAGGCTTACTAGTTGACTAGAAAGTTGATACCCCCTTGAAATTGCTAGATGATTTTGAAACAATTTTCTTTTTTTAAAAGTAAAGTGACTCGTCCTTTTTTGATAAAAGGTGATTGTGTAAGAGGGTCAATTTGATACTTTAAGGTACCGATTAAAATATAAAGTACCGATAAAAATATTGAGATGAGCAAGAAAAACAAAGTAATCTTTTCAACAATCGTTACCATCCTATGTTTGGGGATCTACATCGTCGTGACTGAGTCTTATGATGAATCCGATATTTTCAAGTTGCCCGAAGAGATTAAGCTCGTAGATCAAAAAGCAGATTTTAGAACGAATTCCCGATCCGCCAAACATTTCTCCAAAGAGTTGGATCACGAAAAAATTCGCTCTCTCTTATTGAAATTAGGAGCCACTGATTACCAGGTAGCTCTCGATGAAAACCAAGAAGTCCTTAAAATAAAGACTGATATTCCCTTTAAAAAGGAAACTCTCAACAAACAACTTGTTGAGATCGAGAAAAACTTGATCCCTCTATTGCTTGCAAAAGAAAGTGGATATTTTCGCTTCGAACAGGTTCTGGATAACAATGTTTACTTCGCCGAATTTAAAAACGGAAAAAAGATCAACGGGTCTTTTATAAAAGCTCAAATTGAGGCACATAACTCAATTATTTCTTTGATGGAACCCATCTACGCCCCTGTTTACGAGCATTAATTTTCAATGCTTTCAGAAGGCTTTTCGCTCAAGTTTGATACAAAAAAAGCCGAATAATGAGACAAGCGCAGGTGATAATGAAAAAAGCAATCCAGCTCCTATTTTGGGTCCTCTTCATACCTTTAACTATTGTCTCTACATGTTCGAGAACGCCTCACAAAAGTGTGATGCATAGGCAAATTGCCTCAACTGCTGCTGACCAAAAAAATCCCGCTACGCCTACGAACAATTTATTCTCAATCACAAAACTCAATGTTAATTACAATAAGTTATTTGGAATCAATAAAGAAGAACAAGAAAATTCGTTCACCGATTCAGTCACAACAAGTTCGGGTGAAACTGAATCTAACAAGGATTTACTAGTTCCTGCGGGAACTGAGTTTATTGCCATTGTTAACAATGACTGTGTTCGATCTCAAAATGAAAACGTCTCTGGCGAACCTTACTTGAGTCAGTCCATTGCTAACTCCAATGGCATGATTGAAACTATGAGTGAACAAGTTTTTCCCATTCAAGTCGATAAAGATTCCTCTCTTGATGATCTAGCACAGGAAATCGATAGCGATCCATGTATTATCGGAGCGGCTGAAAACGGAGAAATCAAAATCTCCCAATTTAATGACCCCATGTTTTCTGAGCAAAACCATCATCGTTACCTAGGGACAAAAGAATCTCGTTTTTTCAGTTTTGATTCGAGTCTTCCACTCACTCATTCTGTAAAAATTGCGGTCCTGGATACGGGGGCTGACTTAAATCATCCTGATCTCAAACCTA
>JAUHWN010000064.1 GCA_030424665.1 Bdellovibrionia bacterium
AGCTCAAAAACGACACCGAGAACGAGAAGGGCGAGAATATCGATAATAACTGCCGCCCCAAGAACATTGTGGCCGAACTTGGTGTCTATCAGATTATTGGCCGATAGGAGGCGGATTACCACTGGAAGTGCTGTAATGGCCAGACAAAGTCCAACTACGGTGGACGAAGCCAGGCTCATATCGAACTGTAAACAGAGAAATATTCCAGAAGCGAGTGGTACTAGAAATCCGACAATGGCCGAACCAATGGCTTTTCCTTTAATGGCATCGACAATTTCGTGGAATTCAATTTCAAGTCCTGCATTAAAAATCAAAAGGAATATCCCCAATTCAACAACACCTTTTAGTTCTGGTGTTATTGAAACGAGGCCAAAAATCATGGGCCCCAAGATACAGCCGGCGGCAATTTCTCCAATTATTTCATTTTGTCCCAGAGATTTAGCTAACCTTCCGAGAAGGCGAGACATGACTATGAGAAAGAGTAAGCTAGGAAGTAATTCCAAATGAAATCCTTTGGCGTTTTATATATTCCGTATCGAGATTTTAGGGAAACATGAATCAGCTGTCATGTTTAACTCGCGCAAAAAGAAAGAAAAGTGCCGGATCGGCCTATAGCTTTGCGCGTTAATGCCTATTCTTTTAGAAATTCGGCCACTTCTTCTTTTCGGGCCATAGTTTCCTTATATCCGAGCTCAATGATTTCACGTAAAAATCCAGAGCAAAAAAGAATATAGCTCGCAATTTCGGAGGCCTCATGGGAGGAACCCAACCCCTTGAGAAGGTATTGGACGATATTGGGTAGCTCTTTAAAGTGCTTTTCGGCAATTTGTGCAATGTTTTGCTTGGGCCGAAGCCAGAGGATGTCTAAGTGTCGAAGGTCATCGCTACTTTTCTTATCCAGGGCATCGTTAATCCGCATAGCTTTAGAAATATCTGTATCTACAGAGTCGAGCATAAGATCGTTGAGAATCATTCCAAAGACTCGGGCTATCGAAGGTTCAAAGCGATCTTCAATATTATTCTTTTCCATTTGCGACTGAGAAACCCCGATAACAACGATTCGATTAGCCCCTAAGTTAATGGCCGGGCTCAGGGGCGAGTCGTTTCGTAAGCAGCCGTCGCCAAAAAATCGATGACCAATTTGAATGGGTGGGAAGAGAATGGGGATGGCCGATGAGGCCATGAGGTGCTCAATTTCTAGGCGCTCACGAACTCCGATTCGAGGACCTGCCTTCCAGTCATTGAGCTCCGGAGAGCCCATATAGAAACTTGTCGATTGGCTATTCGTATAGCAAAAACTCGTGACAGAAACAGCCTTTAGATAGGAATTAGCGATATGGCTATCTATTAGGTGGAAGGGGAGTCCGATTCGCAAATATTCTTTAAGGGGGCCGGTTTCAAGCAGTGACTGTGCGTATTTCCTACTGACGAAAGCACCCATGGTCGTATCCCTGATCCACTTCATTCCAATTTGCCCGAACGAAAATGGGTCAGTTCGAAAGACCCTTTGAAAGCGTAGGCGCGTCCAAAGGGCACTGAGTCGTTGCGCCCCTCGTTTCCAATTGTGAGCTTGGCTTGCGAGAAAGACAGCGTTGATGCCTCCAGCACTTAAACCGGTGATTATTTTGGGAGCGAATTGCGCTTTGTTGGCCGTTTGAATATCACAGAGTGCTCTGACAACACCTGCTTGATAGGCACCTCTTGAGCCCCCACCTGTAAGTACGATCGCTAAATCTGATTGATCCATATATTAGTACTTTAGCAGGATGAAGCCGCAGAGTAATCGAATTTTCAGGGAACTGGATCTAAATGCATTAGAACCAGAACATAGACTAGTTTAGCGGATATTGAGAGCCATCAAATCTGTATTTGATAGCTTAGACTCTTCTGTCTTAAAAGTTTTTAACACGGAACGACCAACAACTGATGCGCAGTCTTTGCAGATGACGGCTTGAACATTTCGTAGGAGCCACGGTCCCATTCTCATTTGACCAAGAATCACCTTTTCGCCAATAATTTCTCTATTCATAGAAGTGTTCATTTTGACTCTTCCAAGACGTCTTGAAATCTTTAATCCGTTTTCTTTTACAAACTGCGTGCTAAGAGTCATAAATTCTGACTTAGAAGAAATCAGAAAGAGCTCCGTCTTACTGATTTGTGGAAACTCAACCGGAATGTGATATTTCTTGTTAAAGCCAGCCAGGTATATTTGAGATGAGTTATAAAGGGGCTCTGTTTTTTCAGCTTCGGCAAAAAGTTGGTCCACTCGACTTTTCCATTTTTTTTCTTCGGCAGGGAATCGAAATAGGTAAGTTCCGATGACGCTAATAGCATCGGTCATCTTATTTTGCGCACTAAGGACTCGAACGAGGCTTTCGACGACTAACTCGTTATTTTCATTTCCACTGAGAGCTCTATATAAAACTTGAGTGGACTTCTCCAGTTGACCAAGTTGCTCTAAACTCAATCCATACTCTAAGAGACCACCTTCGAGAAGTTCAGGAGTTTCATCGAGTCGAGCAAAGGCATCGGCGGACTGCTGATAATTACCAAGTCTATAAGATGCTCGCCCTAAGAGAACGAGGCTCGGTGCCGAAAGTTCCGTTTTATGGCTGGCCGAAATGAGGGCCTTTTCTGAGCACTTGATGAGGTTGTGTTTGAAGCAAACTTCACCCAGGGCTTGATCGTCGTGGCTGTCATTTATACCGATAAGAGTTTGAAACTTTATAGCATTGAGAGAGACTGCATCGTGGCCATAAACTCGATACTGATTTAGGAAGTAACCCATACCAGCGACAAAGAGTAGGATCGCAGTATATCTGATATACGAATTGAGGCGTGCCTTCTTTTTCTGTTTTTTCCAGTCTACAGAATCACTCCAACCGCAGCTAGAGCAGATCATCGTCTTACCAATGATATTCTGTGGTTTAATTTGATGAGAACACCTTGGACAGGTTGAACTTTCCCAATACATTGTTTCCTCCAGATAAAGAGAATTGCTCGAATTCTATTATTCGAATGCAATCACACCCATTTCGCCCAGAAATTGTGCAAGGCAAATGCCTCTAGAAATCGGCCTCTAATGCGCCCTAGTCCCTCTGAGAGGAAAGTTTTTGAAGAAAAGACAAATCTGACAAATAAATGTCAGGGTCTAGGCGGCAAATAGGGGAATACTACTTTTACTTTGTTTACAAAGAGGCTTTTTGAAGTGGTCTTATATAGCCCCGAGAATGGATTCTTGTTGCTTTAAGCGCTCTTGCTCAAAGAACTTATTCGACTTAAAAATGCAACCTTTGAGACTTGTTGACTTAATATTTAGAGTCGCAGATGCGACTTCAGTTTGTGAAAGGAATAGCGAGCGCATACCAAACTCTAAGTCCCAGGATAGTTCGAGGTAAGAGTCTGATTCAGTGCTTTTACCGGCAGCCATATTATTGTCTATGGGTGAAAGCAAAAAGGTTTCACCTTTGAACTTAACTTTCAGCTGATAGACATTTTTGTTCTCATAAGATTCAATGCCTTCGACTTTTATTGAGCAAACTTCATCCTCCACGAGGTGAACTACGGGAGATTCATTTTGTGTATCGTATTCAATGAGAAAGCCTTTGTTTTCAAAAGGTAATGAGCTATCGATCTCATCAAGCCACTGGCTCCACATTGAGTGCATTTGCATTTCGCTGGCACTGAAACCCGTTAAGTCTGCTGTCGGCTGGTAGACTTCTTTCTGTCCAGGAACTCCTTCGAGAGGAATATTCTGAGCTTTTTTTACCTCTTCCTCGATATTGAATCCTTCGTAGTCGCCACCGGGAAATCGATCGGCTTGAATCTGCTCTACATTGTGCAATTGAGCAAACGGAAGCTCCAATAGACCACTGGTCATTGCCTTTTCGGCAGAGACTCCAGGTATAATAAGAAAGCCAAAAGCTACTAAAATTTGGCAAAGACGTCTTTGAATAGCCATCGTTACAAGTCTTCTCAATTAACTCTTTAAAAGAATTAAGCTTGAAGAAGAGGAAAGACGAGTACTGCAAATAGTACTGTTGCAAAAACAAATGACAAAAGTTCTTTTTGTGTATCTTTCATATTCAACCCCTATGAAAATCGTTGAGTAGGACTCAAAACCCTAGAAAATCTATGAGCAATTCGTGGACCAAACTCCTGGGGGTTATAGGGCTGTTTAGGTTAAAGTCTGAATGAAAAATATTCCCTAGGGTTCGCAATTTGTCGTCCAAGCGCGCTTTAGACGCAAGAAGACAATGAAATCATAAAGAAAATGACCGACGAGAACCGGAAGAACAAGGTGACCACTGCTTTCGTAGATAAAGGCAAGAAATCCAGAAACTATGAGAGCTAAAAGGAAATAGGTAAATGTCAGAGCATGGGCTAGGGCAAAAATTATGGAACTCCATAGGGGGCCAATCCAATTTTGCAGAAAGCTCCTGAACAAAATCTCCTCGCTCACTCCTGCCATTAGTGAAACAAGGATTAAACTAGTAACTGAAGTAGAGCGAATCCAGTCGCCGACGGGGCCTTCTCGCAAATAGGTCATTATTTTCTGCACCGTTGGAACTTTTCGAACGACCGGGTTTGTTAAAAAAAGTGCAAATGAACAGAGGCCGATGAAGCAATAGGACGTCCACAGTAGACTGGTTTCATTGAGACTAAACTCAGAGGGGAAGCTCTTATCAATAAAAAAAAGTCGCAAACCTATTGCAATGAAGGTTAGTGCGACTTGAAATCCCAGTAATTTTAATGTGAATCCGTGAGTGCTCAGCAATGCTTAGTAGCCACCCCAATAGAGTAGGACTTTAAAGCTGGTCCAACTCGGATTGCCCAGTCGATTATCTGCAAACAAATAATTGTAATCAGCTTGGAATCCTAAATTGACCGTGCTCACTCTGAAAAGCTTTACACCAGCACCGACTGACCCAGAGAATCCCGATTTCGTCTCACCAACGATATTGATCGCTGAATTATCCTGATCTCGATCATTGAGAGCGGTTCCCGAGTAACCCATATTCACCGACAGATAGGGGCTAATCGAGTCCCGAGTCAGATAATAATCTGTTCCAACTTGAAGATTGGTAATTGAAGCGTTTGATTCACCCTGACCGAATGCCATATCGAAAATCAGATTTACGGCCCAGTTGGGATTAATTCCAAATTGTCTTCCAAAGAAAAATCCAACAGCAATTTCGTCATCGTTCAAGTTATTAAAACTGGTTGGTCCTATCCCGAATCGCCACTGACTGACAGCTTGTATGCGGCGATTTGTAGAATTCATTTCTTCTCTGGTTATCTGGTCCATTTGCTGATTTTTTTTGGCATTCTGATTGTTAAGAGCCGCGCGAACAACTCTTTGTACAACAGTATCAACATCGTCAAAGTCAATGGCTTTCAACTTGGCCGTGTTTTCTTTTTCACCATCCTCGTAGCGACTCACGCTTATGATGATAGACTCTCCGAGTTTAATAACTCTAGCTTTGAGCTGCATATCCGAGCCTGACTTGCTAGTTACAACCTCGTGACCTCTTTCTTCGACAGTCGATTTGATAAGGTCTTCAATAGCTCCAGCTTGGGATTCAGAGAGACTCTTTGATTTCAACTTTTCGACAAAGACTTTATCGGCCCAAGCAGTACTCGTTAAAAATAGGGTGATCAATAAAAAAACAGATGAAAATTTCATGGCAATTCCTTTGTATTTGCTTATTTCATCCTTTGCGGCCGAAGTTGTCAATCAGGGGTGGAACACAATGATCCGGCTTTGGAATAGATCAATCTTCAGGTTGGAATCTCCAAATGAACCAGGCCAAAAAGCCTGCAATGGCTCCTCCGGTGTGGGCCAAGCCGGAAACTTGGGTTTCTCCAAGGAGTTGGCTCTGAAGGGTCAGCCATTGGAGAAAAAGCCAGAAGAAAGCGTAAACGTAGGCCGGTATGCGAATCCAAACGAGTAGGAACATTTGCGCCAATTTAGCTCTTGGGAAACGAAGAATATAGAATAATATAATCGCGGAAATCCCACCGCTAGCGCCACCGAGAATGTATTCGCCGTCGGGGGTAAAGAGATATTGCGCCATCCCTCCAAGAAGTGTTCCTGCGACCAGCATGATTATATAAGGGCCCTTACCTAAATCGTCTTCAACATTGTCGCCAAAAATCCAAAGAAAATACAAGTTACTGAGGAGGTGATACCAATTGGCGTGAACAAACCAATAACTGAGAAAGTTGATGCCGCCAAAACGAAAGCCATTGTCCCCCTTGAGTCCCAAAACTTCGAACAGCTCGGGGATAAAGTAAAATCCGAGGATACTAATAAAGCTCGTTATTCCAATGAGAAAATAGTTGAGAAGAGGGCTCCGGCCGAGTCGATTTTCTCTTTCAACGGGAAGTCCCATGAGTCCGGGAATGATTTTCCAGCTAAATTCGTAGAGCTTCTTTTTTGACCAGCCAACTCCAAAATCCTCTATTGAAATTTTAAATCGAGTTCCCTTTGTTTTATGGGGGCTGCGATTCACATCCCTTTTTACTTCAGAGGGTAATGATAAATCGTGATTAGGGTAGGCAGTCTGGGGCAGCTTCTCGAGTTCATCGACGTCGAAAAAAAGTGAATCACATTTTTTGCAATAATCGATTTCTACATTTTGACTGGCGTTCTTTAAAGGAAGTGCCAGTAAGTTTTTTGGGCAGTTCTGGCATTTACGCTTACTTTTATTGCCCCGGTCTTCGTTACAGCGACTTTCGATTCGACGAAAATAAATTGCAGAAACGTTATCCCGAACGAGATTCATTGGAATAAGACGACCGCCGCAATCTTCACAATAGTAGAAGCTTTGCGAAGGGGTCTTCTTCGTTTTCATTTGACTGTCACAACTGGGGCATTTTTGCATATATTTTCGCTTAGTTACTTCATCTTATCGGATCTTTATCGGAGACCACTGAGAATAACTCGATGAAGGGATTAACTCTTCGTTTGTCTAGGCTCCAGTTCGTGTGAAAGTGATTTGGATTTGCTTTTCTCTTTTGTTTTTGAATCTCTACAAGCAATTGATTTAGTATGAGAGGAGGCCGCTTGCTGCGACTTGCGACAGAGTGGTTTTGAAAGTAATAAAATATAGTGATCACCTAGATACAGCTTTTATGATTGATAAAGATAGTAGCAGTTCGAAATTGATAAATAAAATGGGCAAATTGACGATTGTCTTTTTTTTACAATTTTTACTGGGCGCCTGCACGACTCTTAATTTCAACAATTACACACAAAAATTGAAGGTGTCTTCGACTCCCAAAGGAGCCGATGTTTATTACGAAGGTGAAAAAGTCGGGAAAACACCTGGGTATATTCGTATTCGTCGAAATCGCGAATCGAGTTTAGAATTCAAAAAAGAGGGACAGAGACTAAAAACTCACGAGTTAGAAACAGCCTATCGATGGACAGATAGTTTTGTAATGAACTTAATTTTTGGTGCGATGGCTCCCGTCGGTTGGCTCATCGACTTTACCACCGGAACGGGGTTCGAATATGAACCGCTCGGCAATGTCCAACTTGGTGACAGAAAAACTGAGAAGTGGCCAGAAAAAGATTGGATTATTGCCATTGCTCCCCCCTTGTCAAACGACGTACTAGCCTCGGATCAAGTCGCCAGTTTTCTTGAAAAAAAGTTAATGAATACTTACCCCGAAGCAGAAGTAAAACCCTATCAGGAGACTAAACTTCGCTTTATTGATTACGAGTTAGACGAATTTGATATGACTGAGGTAGACCGGGAAACTCTTGATGACCTTTACTACGATTTGGGTGTCACCCACTTACTGACCACCGAACTTGTCGGCCTTGACCATAAATCCCCAAGGGCCTTGGGAGAATTGAAGAACATATATACGGACGAAAAAGAAAGAGATTTCAAGGTCTATTTGGACCCTGATGTCATAACTTCGATTCGACCTGACTTTTGGGACCGTACAACCTCAATGCTTGCCGATTTAGTTCCCAACTCAATCACGTTTGACTTGCAAGCGAACAACCAATTTGAATTACTTTTTACGGATGGAACTTTAATTCCTGGTACTTACCAAGCGTCCAGTGGCTTTCTTGGCGAGGTCTACAAAATCATTGGTTCATTCGGATTAACTTCGCTTCGCCCGCAGAAGGTTCGAAAGAGAATTGGTCTTGTATTTCGATTTGTGCCTCTATTTCAATTTGGCTTTGGAACAATTAATTTTAAGAGTTTATCGGCTATTGAAAGAACAAATTTTGATTGGTACAAAATTAGTTTCGGTCTTGGACCCCAGTTGGGATTAGAAACCCATATTGGATACTTCTACTTTAATTTGACTCCAGCTTATAACTTTTCGATTATTGATTTTGACATTGCCGATACCGACCAGGGGGATGGATCTGTTTCTGCGGGTAGGCTCATCGGAGCCACTGAAGTCGGGTATTCTGTATTCGCCACGAGACGATTTAACCTAAGTCTCTTCGTTCGCACCGTCTTTGCTTCACCAAATATATGGACTACAGCTTTTGAAAATGCGACCGGGACAGAAATTGAGTTAGAGGAGGCAAGAGATACTTTTGCCGGTATATCCCTTGGGTTTTACTTTCCTGAAGCCCGAACATGGGCGTCGCAACAAAGCCGAGATTAATGACTCACTTATCTCTCTTTTCATACTTAAAAGAACGAAGAAATCGCATCAAGTGGGAAAGACGGCTTGGTTTTGTGTTGCAATCTTTTGCGGGTATCAGTTTTTTTTCGGGGCTTTTCTACACTGGAGTGCGCCTTTTTTCTAGTGAGTCGAAAACTCCGATACTATTTCTTAGTCTCTTTGCGAGCCTCTTTTTAAGCACCCTTTTCTTTTATGTGGGTCATAAAATGCGGACCACTCACTATTGTCGATTTTGCCTTAAAACTATTGGTGCTGAGGATGCTGAGTGTCCCTCTTGTGGAGAAGATTTAACGAGCACAAAGGTAGATAATTACAGGTGATTTTCAAAACCTTAGATTTTGGGTCTAGCTTTAGTCTAGTTCTCGATTCTCCCTTTGCAGTATTCGCTTTCGCTGTGTATCTGTAGATCCCCGAAACGGAGGATTATTATGCTTGAATTTCTTATCCTAGTTGTACTTTTCTTTGGTTCTCGAGTTTTCCCGATGTTGATGCCCAACTACAGTCAATTATTTATTATATGTGAGCAAGAAGATGCGCAGATTTATATCGATGGAGTAAACACTGGCTTTCAGGCCCCCAGTCACATTTTTTTACCAAAAAACAAGAGTTTCCGTCTCAGTCTCCATCGAGAGGGCTTTATCCCTTCTGTCGGTGAATACGTTTGCCGTGACTCGAAGTGTTTCATTTATCTTAACTTACAAAGGGAAGCTTTGAGGCAAGTGCTTTAAATCACTAGAATTCTATTGAAAATGCTTTACAGATGAATGCCATAAGGATAGGCCTATTGGAGTTAGGAGATCAGTATGGCGTTGAAGAAAAGTATGTTGGGATTTAGTACGGACAGTTGGATTGGTAGTCAGGAGAAGGCCTCAGGTAAGAAGCTTGGGCACTTGTTTTACCTTCAAGGGGCGAAAAATTCCTGGAAAAAAACCCTCTCCCAAGTTCTCGAAGATTGGCAAATTAAAGAGATCGCTGAGAGCCCTTCAGAACTCGCATTTTATTCCACTCAATCGGGACCGGTTTGGGCAATAATGGCAAAGCATCCGAAAGGGGCCAAAAGTCACTCTGGCCTCATGGATCGGAGTGAATATACCGCCGCTCGGGATTTGATTTCTCTTAATATCCCCAAAGTTCTTTCCATGGGACTCGATCAATTGCAGATTCATTTTGAAGGAGCTAAGAACTCAGAAATTATGGGGGGGCTCGTCGGTTTAGAAATGGCCGCCTATCGATTCAACGATTGTTTCAAAGAGACGAAAAGAAAACTACCCCAGTTGAAACTTTTCAAAGGTGGTAAAGCTTATAAAGACAAATCAATTCAAAGAGCCACCCATTTGGGCGTTGGAACAAATTTAGCCCGGCATTTAGTTAACTTACCTGCCAATGAGTTGAATCCCAAGACCTATGCGGAGTTTTTAAGGACCATTTTTTCGGGGCAGAAAAGTTTTAAAGTAGAAGTTTGGGATGGGAATCGCTTGAAGAAAGAAAACATGGGGCTCCATTGGGCGGTTGGAAAAGCTGCTGAAGAGGGGCCTTGCATGGTTCACTTGAAGTATCGTCCTCCCGGGAGCTCAAGCAAGAAACCGACGGCTTTTGTTGGCAAGGGAATCACTTACGATACTGGGGGCTTAGATCTTAAGCCGGCCCAATATATGAGAAATATGAAAAAAGACATGGGTGGCTCGGCTGCGGTGGCGGGACTTGCTTACTATGTCTTAAAAGAGCAAATCAAACAACCCATGGACTTCTACTTTGCCATTGCTGAAAATGCCGTAGCAGGAAATGCCTTCCGCCCCGGAGATATTCTAACTTCGCGCAAGGGCACGCGAGTGGAAATACACAACACCGACGCTGAGGGGCGCTTGGTGCTGGCAGACGTTCTTGATGTCGCTGTAACTAAAAAAGCCAAGGATGCTCCAGGTCTCGTTGTCGATGTGGCAACATTGACGGGGGCCATTAAGGCGACCCTTGGCTCAGGTGTTGGGGGGCTATTTTCAAATAGTGATAAGGACGCAGATAAATTGCTGAAAAGTGCCCAGCAAAGTGGAGATCGCTTGTGGAGAATTCCATTGATTCCAGACTATAAGAGCCAGTTGAATTCGACTCCAGCTGATATGGTGAATTGTGGCGATGGATTTGGGGGGGCGGTGACGGCAGCCCTATTTTTGGAGCATTTTGTCGGAAGTCTGCCTTGGATTCACTTAGACATTTACGCTTGGAAGGATAAACCGGGTGGAGGTTGTATGGAGCCCGGAGGGAGTGGTCAGGGAGTTCAAAGTCTCAGTTTTTTTGTAGACTCCAATCTAAAATAACCGGATTATTAAGTTCTGGACAAGGCTCTCCTGACGAAGTGAAATAAAGTCGTCGTCTTTACTGAGGAGAGCTTTTGAAGATTCTTGTTTTAGTATTTTCCTTACTCATTTCTCTAAATGCTTGGGCCAGCGCCGTCGATATTAGCTGCCAGGGGCTTTTAAGTAACCCAGTTACAAATCAATTTGAAAGCGTTGTTCTCAGTCCGATTTCTTCGGATCCTTTCTTTTGGACTGGAGAAATTGGCGCTGTTGCCTTTAGTGCTGATTTCTACCAATACGATGCTCGGGGAACGGTAACTCTATTTATTATGGATCAACAGAAAGATTTTTCGACAATTTCAGAAGAGATTTTTCGCAAAAGCTTTAGTGATCGAGTCGAAGTGGTGAACCTTAGAATGATCGATGGTTATATTCAGGGGGATTCGATCAACTACGAAGTGAGATGTTTTCGCGCCGTAAAATAGGCATCAAAAAAATTAATGGGTATAGATGAATTGTAATAATTTGTCTAATAGGCGTTTTTTTCTTTAGCCTTGAGTTGTTATTGCAACGGAGGCATAAATGAAATCTCTAATTCTCGCTGGATTATTTCTTACTGGTTTTTATGGAGCTCTTTTTCAATCCTTGAATTCAGAGCCCGAGCCACAAATTCAGGAATCTCAAATTCAATTGGTCAGTATGACCTCTGCAAAAATCGGAAGGTGATCAGAGCCGGTGTGTAGCCGGTAGCTTTTCTCATCCAACTCAAGAGAGCAATGAAGATTCTTCGAATTTTTGAAATCGACTCGGTACCTATTTTTTGCGAGTCTCTTTGCAGGATTTCTCTTATTTCCACAGATTTCACTTCTAATAATTAAAGGCGGGTCCGGGCTCAGAATCCCGGAATTCAAAATCTTAAAATGGTGACTCAAAAGTATGTAATCAAGAGTTGCTGAGAAATCAGTATTTTGAGAGAAATTATCGCCAATATAAGTGCTATTAGGATTTTCTAACCACGGTTGAAATTGGGTCATCAAGGATTTAATGATTTCTCCACCTTGTTCCTTTTTGTAGTCAATATTCCAATCTCCCATGGCGATAAATCGAGTTTCTTTATTGAGAGGTTTAATATCTAAATCTGGGCGTTCTGGTTGTCCGGTTAAGTACCACTTTAAAAAAGCGAGTTGGTCGCGATTTCTTAAAAAATTAGGTGTATTCTTATTGCCAAAGCCGAAGGCGGGAACCGTGTGTAATAGAACAAGGTGAACATCTTTTCCCTGAATCTTCAGCGTAATATCACTAAAATTTTTGTCAAAAAGCTCAATGTCTTCAGGAAGGGGGTTTCCTTTGGCGTCGGCAAACTGAGAGAGGTCGATCTGCGGATTAAATTGTTTCCAGGTTAGTTTCGAAATGACGACTTTGTCTCTTACCTTGTATTTACTAAGAGCTCCAGAAGAATATTGCCCCGGAAACATTCCAAAGTTTACGAGATCTGCGTATTCGATCCAATTGGGAAAGCCCATGGGAGGGTAATAATTGTTTTCAAGCTTCTTTGCATTTTCTCCAGTGTTAGCCGGGTCAAAGCTATAATAGGGGAGGGAGAGTCCGGAGAGTTTAGCGAATTGCTTGATGTTTTTGCCCTCTGTTCGGAATTGAGTGGTGGGAACACCAGGGCGATCATATTGCATTTCATTGATCGATAGAATGTCTGGATCGAGTTCTCTTAAGGTTTTCGCGGCAGACCGTAACTGTTCGAGGTTGGGGAACCGAGAGAATTTTTGGATCTTTTCTGAGTCGAGTTCCTTAATATTGTAGTGGACGATTCTAATTTTATTGTCTGACTTGTTTGCAAAGTGACTACAGGAAATAGAAAACAAAAGTAGCAAAGAAATGAACGCCAATTTTTTAGTCACAAATAAACCTCTTAGACTCTTCATACCTCTTAAAGAGTTCCAAACTACGCTGATCCATTCTTCCCATCTCGGGAAGGGCATTAATTGGAAAAAATTGCACATCTAAGCTTTCTTTAGAAGATTTAATGATCTCTCCAGAAAAACTTTTACATAAAAATAGGAGGGTAAAGCCCTGAACCTCATCGCCGTTGGGATAGGTGAGATTTTCATTGGGAACTTTTGAGGAATAGGCAATAGCCTCTAGCTCACCGAGAGTTAAGCCTGTTTCCTCAAGGGTCTCTCTTCGAATACATTCCTCTATTGACTCCCCAGGTTCTGGTGTTCCTCCGGGAAGCCCCCAAATTTTAAAGTCGGATCTCAAATGCAAAAGGAGTCGATTATTTTTAACAATGAGGACTCGACTGCCTGGCATTAACACAAGACGTGAACCAATTTGTGCTCTCAGTTCTTCGATATAGCTTTTATTCTTTTGATCCATTTTTTGCCTTCGAAGGGAGGTCTTCAACATTAAAATCAAAATCCTCTTCCTCTTCAAGTAGGATTCTTTTAAGTTCTTCGGGATCCTTTGCGGTAGTTTGAAGCCATTCTTTTTGTTTTTCTTTCGTAAGAAAAATCGGCATTCGATCGTGGCCGTGGTCGAGAATGAAATCGTTGGGCTCTTTAGTAATGATAGCAAAGCTTGGAATGGTATCGCCTTCCGGCGACGACCAATCAGTGTAAATTCCCGCCGCTACCATGAGTTCATCTTGAGTGCTTGGCGTAAATAAAATTTGTTTCTTTTTTTTATCATCGGTTTCTACCCATTCGACAAATCCATTCATGGGTACGAGACAATGATAAGATTTGAAAGCATCTCGCCAGGTCGGTTTGACATCAATGGACTCAAGTCGAGCATTGTAGGTGGCAAATTTTGGCTTTTCTGTTTTAGACCAATGGGGAATGAGGGAGTATTGCTTGTTCAATATTTCATATCCCTTTTCACTTTGAACCACTATGGGGGCCTGGTAACGGGGGTAAACTCGACTCTTCCAGTCGAGATTCTCTGGTATAAGGGCGGGGAACTCTCGAGCAAAGTTAACGAGGTTATCGCGAATCAAAAATTGAGCACACATTGGCGCAGGTTAATAGTCTTAAGGTCCAGGGTCAACGTGATTCCTAGTCTTAATTTAAGTTAAGTGATTACCGATATTTACTTGAGACTATGAGAACTTTTGTACTGTCCAAAGAGACCTTGGAAACATTCAAAGATATCCCCGTGGATCTCTTCGTAAAAGAGAATCACAAATTTAAAGCTTTCATAAAAGCTGGTGCGCCAATTAGTGAATTTCATTCGCGCCAAGAAGAAGTTCCTGAGTCGTTTTACGTAAGGATCGAAGACTTTCAAAATCTCATCGGTTATCCCATTGAGGTTGCCAAAACACCAATGGGGCGATCTTTTCTCATCCCTCCCGAAGAGCGGCAATTGGCCTTTACGAAACTTTATGAAGCCAAGCAAAAATTTACCCTTTTAGGGGTCGCCAAACCTGAATTAGAAAAGATATGGTGCCATGCCTACGCAGTATTGGTGACGATAATGACGAGAGAAGATATTTCACCACACCTAGAGCCCCTGCTTTTAGATTTACCCTTGTCATTGGCTCAAGGAATTGAATCGGGGATACTCGCCGCCTATATCATTGCTGAGCTTGGTTATACCGACGCTGCCGAATTACAAGAAATTATTTTAGCAGCGATTCTCAGCTTTGTCGGCGCTTCTATGCTCGAGATGCAAAAGCGTGATCGACAATTTGATGAATTCAATGCGCAAAACATTGAACTCTTCATGGAGAAGTTCGAATACTCGAATAAGTTGATCAGCAAAATGGCTGTATCCCCTTGGACTAAATCTGTCGCTGGAAAGATTATCAATGTCGAATTTGTCGGCGATCGTGCCAACCGATCAGATGAGCGAATTAAACACTGGGCTCTTAGTTTTTCTCTGGAGTTAGTTCACCTTCTACTTCCACCTGGAGTCCTTGAACCTTCTTTGAAATTGAAGACCTTGTTTCTGGAGTACTACAAGGAACCCAATCCGAGATACCCTCAGTTCTTTCTCAATGAAGTCAAAGGCAGACTCTATATTTATGATAGGGAGGCCAGTTGATGAATTATAAGGTATTCGACCCCTTCTTGGATTCTGTTGTAGTGGTTAACAAAGATTACAAGGCTGTTTATTGTAACCAAGCCTTTGCAAATCTATGTGGCTTGTCGATTCGAAAAGTGAAGTCAGCAAAGGTTCTGAGTGATATCTTTCTCATTGAGGACGAGGATATTAATGATCTGTCTAAACTGAGAGATTATTCTAAAATGTCCATGTACAAAGAAGTTAACTTCAAAAGTAGTCTCGGCCATTCGGGAACAATACAATTTCATGTACAAAACAGTGATACCGAAGGCGAACACATTATTTATGTTCGCGACGTCAGCTTAGAAAAAATTCTTCATAATAAGTATCGCGGTGAAATTGACAAAAAAGAAGAAGTCATTAGTCAGTTAAAGATAGCTCAAGAGGAACTGAAGGACTACTCGGTTAATCTCGAAGAGAAAGTACAGGAAAGAACAGAAGAGCTAGCAGAGTCCTATAAACTTCAATCGGCTATGCTCAATTCGGTGAAACAAGGTTTCTTTATTCTAAAAGCGGACAACCGTGTTATGGATCAGTACTCTTCAATTTGTAAATTATGGTTCGGCGATCATTTTGCGGAAAAAACATTTAGCGATTTCATAGGTTTAAAAGACGAGGCTAAAAGAACAGAAGTGACAACATGGATCGATGTCGTATTTCAAGACCTCATTCCTTTTGAAGATGTTGTCGGCCTTTGTCCAATCGACGAAATTCGAATTGGCGACGTCGATATAAAGTTTAACTTTTACTCGATGAGTTCTCAGGACTCCAATCTCGAAGGGCTCGTTGTTGTTGCCGAGGACATAACAGAGCAAAAACGAATAATCAGTGAATTGGATCGCGAGAAGAGCTTTGCTCAGATGTTGACCAAGGTTCTAGAGCACAGAAATCAGTTTCAAAGCTTTGTGCACGAATCACAGGAGTTTTTTAGACAAGCCCAAGAAGACCCCGATTACATCACCAAAGATGCGGGAATTACGCTTTTGCGACAGCTGCATACGGTAAAAGGCGGAGCTGCGAGTTTTAGACTCTATGATTTGGAGCATGAAACTCACTCTCTAGAGGAGAATTTGACAGAATTAGATTGTGCTAATCTAGATGATTTCCAGCTGAAAGGATTAGTCAGAAACGTCAAAATACTGGAGAACACTCTCAATGAAACGGTAAATACAGTTCGACTCTGGTTACAGATGCCAGATTTAGAAGAAGAGCGAAAGATCATTCTTTCGGTTTCAGATATTCAAAAGTGGTATGAAAATCTCATTTTGCATGAGCAAAGTCGAGCCTTTGCCAAGCTTCTACGGGATGAATACCTGTGCGTGAGAATTGAAGATTCTTTGAGTTACTTATGTGCTGAAGCAGAGCGAGTAGCACGAACGACCGGTAAGTTTCTTGCTCCTGTAGAGATAAAAGGTGGAGACGTTAAGATTTACCCTGAGCATTACTCGGGGCTTTTTTCGGCCCTAGTTCATTCTGTTAGAAATAGTGTTGATCATGGACTCGAGTTTCCCGATGAAAGGTCCGGACTCGGCAAAGAAGAGGCGGGAAATATTCAGATTTCTGTCGATCAAACGACTGATGAAGATTCAAGCTGGCTTTACATTGAAATAGCCGATGACGGCAAAGGGGTCGATGTCGAAAGTCTAAGAGCTAAACTTCCTGAAGAAGAACAAACGAGCAAGACGGATGAAGAGATTCTCGATCTCATTTTTAAGGACGGGATTTCTACTTCAGAAGAAGTGAGTGAAACATCGGGTAGAGGAATTGGCATGGCTTCCATTCGCTTTGAGGCGGAAAAGTTGAGCGGCAAAGCTTGGATTGAGTCAGAAGCTGGAATGGGAACAAAACTAAAAATTAAGGTTCCCCTAGTCAGGGAATTGTCTGCTCAACCCGAAGAAAAGCAGAGCGCTTAGGCTTCTTGACCGAATAATTTCTCATAGGTTGCCGTTAATTTGGCTAATAGAACTTTTTCATCTAAAGGTTTTACGATGTAGTTACTCACTCCAGAGGTGATCGCTTGGACCACTTTGGCTTTTTCGGACTCTGTCGTCATAAGAATAAAAGGGATTTTTTTGCCAAAAGGAGTGGATCGAACCTTTGTTAGGAGCTCCATTCCATTCATTTCTGGCATATTCCAGTCCGATAGAATAAGGCCGTAGATATCTCCTGAATTCTTTGAAGTGACGAGCATTCTGTAGGCTTCGGCGCCGTTGACAGCCTCATCGATGTCCTTGAAAGAGAGTCTTCTCATAAAAGTTTTTATAAGTTCTCTGATGCTATCAGAGTCATCGACAATTAAAACACGGGTACTACTTGGAAACACGCTTCGTCCTTTTTGAACTCCATATAAAAGTACTCGAATGTTAAAATCTTTTAAAGATGAGAGTACCGATGCCTAGACTATGGTAGGTGAATATCGCACAGTGTAAGGTTTAAATCCAGACTAAGCTCTCTTTGTCGAATGAGCTTCTTTTGTTGTATTATATAGATGCATTTGGCTGCTGAATACACAGAGACTTTTTGGTAGCCGATGTTTTTTGAATACTAAGAAAGGCAATTTCACATGGCGTTTGAAGTTACTCAGCAGGATGTCGACGGAAAGTTAACTTTGACTATTAATGGTAATATTGACGAAGACGCTGTCTTTCCTGATGTTCAACTTGGCGGTGGCGATGTTTTTATCGATATGTCGAATGTGAAAGCTGTCAATTCAGTAGGTATTAGAAGTTGGTTGAAATGGATTACACCTCTTTCAGAAGCGAATCAGTTTATTTTTAAAAATTGTCCAAAGAGCGTTGTATTACAAATGAATATGGTGGAAGGCTTTTTGCCAAAGACCAGTAGAGTAGAATCTCTTTTCGTTCCTTTCTATTCTGAAGATCAAGACGAAGAAAAGGATGCCCACTTTTTTGTAGGAAAAGATGTAGTTGTAGACGGCGGAAATCTTGTTGTGAACTTTGATTCTTCGAGCCTCGGAGGGGAGGACTGGGAGATGGACGTTAATGAAAATAAGTATTTCAAATTTTTAAAGCCTGAATAAACTTTTAAAGTAAAAGGGCCTTCATGAAGCGAATTTTTTTCATCTTTGCAATAATCACACTTCTTTCGTTTTCAATAAATTCCGTCAATGCTCAAGACGAATACGAAGATCTTTCAGAAGATATCGAGTCAAGCTCCACTGGAGACGATTCTTTGCAAGAAGATTCAGTAATGGAAGAGGACTCGGCCACTCTTGGAGACTTTGTTGATATAAAATGGGAAGAGCCGCAACTCTCTCCGCGTAAATTAAAATATAAATCTTTGAAGCTCGTTTTAATCTCGGGGATGACTCGACCAGGATCAGAGGTCAGTCTCTCTCAAGATACGGTGCTAACATATTATAACTCCGGTAAGTCGAGACTTTACAAAGTATCCGCACGAGACAAAGCTCTCTTTCCGGTAAAGGCTGACAAATCAGGACGATTTATAATGCAACTGATACTGCCGAGGCGAGTTGTACAGATTCCGGTGCAGGTTAAAGCGCCAAACGGGGCGATCAGTAAAACTATTTTTAGCTTTAAAGTCACGAATCGTAAAGTCTATGTTATTCAAGCGAATCAGTTCGATGCCACAATGGCGGAGTTGAAGAGACGTTATTACAAACGAAAAGGTTTGCCGGTGCCCACGGAGAGTGATGTCACTCCCGTCGCACAAGATAAGAGCACTTCAGACAAAGAAATGACCGCAGATGATGCCATTAAGGTCATGGAGCAAGAACAAGTTGAGGTTGTCAAAAAGACAACGATCACAAGTAAGAGTTTCGCTCCGAAAACCTTTTCTCTGGGACTTGGAACTGGAATGAGTTATGTCAGTTTCACTGAGGAAATTGAGAGTGTAAACGCCGATTTAGACTTTGCAAGTTTTGAATTTCTATCCTTACACGGAGACCTTCAGTTTAAGTTGGGCCAAATTTTTCTAGAAGGTGGTGGAAGTTTACTGCCGGGTACAGCAGAGGCCGAAGAGGGATCGTCTCTTGTAGTTCGAGAGTCCGAGTTTAGTTGGATTCGAGGTTACGGGAGAGTGAGTTATCAGCCAGATGCATTAAAGTTCGGGCTGGGCACTCTTGGCTTTGGAGCATCTTTTCACTATCAATCTCTTCCATTTTTGACGAGGGTTTCTACCAATGTTGTAGAGGTGGAGGCCAACGGTGTTGGTTTTATCGGTTTTGGCGCGAGAATCGCTTCCCCTTGGGAGAACAAATTTTCTTATGCACTTCATGTAGAGTATCTCTATCCCATTTTGTCGGGAGAGATTTTTACCATTGATTCAGCGCTCAGTTTTGCAGGGGGGTTAGAGGTTCAATATCGATTTAGTGACCTGATCGCCCTTGGCTTCAATTGGTACGGACAATATGTGGATTTTGAAGTTGTTCAAGAGGAGTCGGGTGTGAGTCGTGATACCTCGTTAAATCTTCTGAATTCAACAATTGACCTACGTTTAAAATTCTTTTTCTAAGAGTCTCTGGTTAATTGAGGCCGGCGATCGTAGATCTCGCTGTTCTTTTAAATCCTGAAGGCGACTCCCATTTTGTAGTAAAAATTGAAATATGCCAAATTGGTTAGAGATCTCAGCGGCGGTTAACAAAGACGCTCCTCGAGATTGACTGACCTCGAGGCCTTGAGGGTCATTTTTCACAATGAGCTCTAAAACCTTTTTGTGACCCCCGAAAACTGCGGCTTGTATGGGGAGTAATTGAAATTGGCCACTTTCTTCCCTGAGCTTAGCACCCTTCTGTAGTAGATATTCTACGGCTTCGTAATTTCCGTAAAGGCTAGCAATGGTGATGGGTAGAAGTGTTTTACAACTGCCAGCTTCGTAGCTCCTCTGAAAGTCAGCTCCCTTTTCAATGAGGAGTTTCGTCATTTTAAAGTTTTTATTTCGAATCGAAGAAAGAAGACTTGTATCACAGGCTGATTTGGAAAAGAAGTTAGGCAATGCGCCTTCGGCAAGAAGGAGACGGGCGATGTCGAAATGTCCTTTGGCAGCGACCACATAGAGGGCGTTGACCTCTTTGAGGTCGTGGAGAGAATCGACATAAATACCTTTTCGTAGAAGGTCTTTTACTTGATCGATGTGACCTCTCTGGGCCGCTTCGATGAGTTGAGTCGCTTCAGGTAATTGTTGGTTTTCAGGCTCGAGACTGACTACGAAGCCGAGCATGAAGAATAAACTAGCTAGGCTTGGTATTTGAACGATGTGAATCCATAACCAGTGAGGTCCTGGGGGATTGTCTCTCTCTTCCATATAGTGTTCTCGGCATTTTGAGTAAAAGTCTCAAGCCGAGAACAGGATTATGGTCGAGTGTCATATTTTATTTTATGGAGCGTCTCTTAGAGCTCTGCGGAGGATTTTACCCACGTTAGTCTTAGGGAGTTCCTCTCTAAATTCAACAGCCTTGGGGACTTTGTAGGCCGTGAGGTTTTCTCTAGCAAAGCCAATGAGTTCCTGTTCGGTCACATCCCCCTTTTTTACGACGAAGATTTTCACAACCTCGCCTGAATTTTCGTCGGGCTTACCGATTGCGGCGACTTCGAGAACGGCCGGATGTTTAACAATCACATCTTCGATTTCATTGGGATAGACGTTAAAGCCTGAGACGAGAATCATATCCTTCTTACGATCAACGATTTTAAAGAAGCCCTCCTCGTCCATTCGAGCGACATCACCGGTTTTAAGCCAACCGTCTTCGGTCATAACCTTTGCCGTTTCATCGGGTTTTTCCCAATAACCATCCATGACTTGAGGACCTTTGCATAGAAGTTCTCCTTCTTCACCTATGGTGGCTTCAGAGCCGTCATCTTTAATAATTTTTACCATAGTGCTTGGTAAGGGAAGTCCGATGGTACCGAGCTTATCGCCGCCGTCTATTGGATTACAGGTAACAACAGGAGATGTTTCCGTTAAGCCATATCCTTGAAGGATTGGAGTTCCGGTTAGTTCCTTCCAACGCAAGGCAACTGCGTCTTGCAATGCCATTCCTCCAGCGACCGAAAAGCGACATTTATCAAAACTAACCTTCTTAAAGTCAGGGTGATTCATCATAGCGTTGAATAGAGTGTTGAGACCAGTAAGTAGTGTGAAATCCCACTTAGACATTTCTTTGAGAAAAGCTGGAATGTCTCTAGGGTTAGTAATCAAAATATTATGGGCTCCATAGGACATCAGAGTCATACAGTTCACTGTTAATGAAAAAATATGGTAGAGCGGTAGGGGAGTTATCACAGATTCCTCACCCTCTTTAAGTACTGGCTTCATCCATTCAGAAATTTGCAACATGTTGGCGCAGACATTTCTGTGAGTTAGAACCGCACCTTTTGAAACACCAGTAGTTCCCCCTGTGTATTGAAAGAAGCAAGTGTCGTCATAGTTAAGTTCTATTGGATCTCTTGAGAGTCCTTTGCCAATTTCGAGAACTTCATTGAATGAAAAAGCCCCGGGCAAACTGTAGGATGGTACCATTTTTTTAACGTATTTAATAACAGCGTTGATTATATATTTCTTTGGAAAACCGAGAAGATCACCAATCTCTGTAACCACGACATTCTTGATGTCAGTTTCGCCGATAATTTCTTGGAGGTGGTGAGCGGAGTTAGCAAGTATAACAACAGCTTTTGCACCACTGTCTTTGAATTGATGCTGCATTTCGCGAGCGGTATAAAGAGGGTTGGTGTTAACGACAATGAGCCCCGCTTTCATTGCGCCAAACATGGCAATGGGAAATTGCAATAAATTAGGCATTTGAATCGCGATGCGATCCCCTTTTTGTAAACCCAATTTTTTCTGTAAAAAAGCAGCGAAATAGTCAGTAAGGCGATCGAGGTCCCCATAGGTTAAGGTCACACCAAAGTTGGTAAAGCACGGTTTGTTGTAATACTTCTCAACCGACTTGTTGAAAACATCGAGTGCTGAAGTGTAAGCGCTCATGTCGATTTCTTTAGGTACCCCTTTAGAGTAGTTTTCGAACCACTTTGTTTCCATTTATATTCCCCCGTTTAAATAGCAATTAGATAGTACCTGAGTGCCATTGGTTGTAAAGCCACATATAAGCCATTTGGCACTTTTAGAGGCTACTTTGAATGAGGCTAGGGTCTTTCCGCAATTTAGCCCGCATTTCCATATATATTTCGTGATATTTCCAAGCAGGAGGTGGATTTTTTCCCTGTTTGTGATCTGGACGCAATTTTAGATCGCCGGTTTTTAAAAGCAGACTGAGAACTTTTGGATTCTGCTTGAGCTTTTCCCACATAGCTCGGTAGATCAAATTGTAGTGCTCTCCCTTCTCGGAACTTCGATAATCCATTCGCCGGCCTTGATAGCTAACCCAATTGATCCCTAGGGCCTTCATATTTTTTGAACCCAAATCGCCAGCCTTCTTAGCTTCAAACGCGGTCATTTGCGCGACTTGATCTCGAGTAAAATCCCATTGGATTCCAGCCTTGTTTCGAGGATCGGCTTTTCCCTCGGGGTACTTCATCATCTGCCAAAAACCTTCAAGGCTCTGGTATTTTACACCATCAATTTCAACGGGTGTTTCGGCAAAATTCGAAAAAACTCCGAGTTCCGTTCTCTTTGAGAGAATGACTTCTCCTTCTTTGGCTTCTTGAGGAAGAATCTCCCACCACTTGCCTTCGGCCTTGGGTACCTCTTTAAACCACGCTTTAGGGTAAGTGTGTTCACCACGGGCGCTCATCAGGTTCAGGGTTACTAAGCTAGTTAAAGTAAATATTAGAATGGCTAGTATGCGCATGGAGCCTCCTTGTGCAGCAGTTCTCTAACAGCTTCGACAGCCTGTCAAAAACTCTGGCACAAGAGCTCGATGATGCGCTATATCAAGTCGCCCCGATAGTAAACAAACTCTTCGGGTAATGGATGGGCATTGTAAGTATTGGCCATAACGGAGCCGTAGGCCCCGGTATCGGCAATAGCCATAAAATCGCCCTCTTCGAGTTCGGGCAAAAGGCGATCCTTTCCGAAGCAATCCGAAGATTCACAGATCGGGCCAACAACATCGTAGAGCTTTTTAGGGCGATCCTTCTGGGTTAGAGGAAGAAGTCTGTGAAAGGCTTGGTAGAGTGAAGGGCGCATGAAATGATTCATGCCCGCACTCAAAATAGCGAAAGTTTTTGCAGAAGTCTCTTTGACGTATTGAATTTCACTAATGAGAAGTCCCGATCGAGCAACGATGGATCTTCCTGGCTCTAGCTGAACTTGTCCTTCGTAGTTTTTTAGAAGCCTGTTGAGAAGATCGAGGTAATTGCGAAGAAGCTCATGATCGGATTTGATGTCTTCACGGTCGTAGAAGACGCCAACTCCGCCACCAACATCAAAGCGCCCTAATTTGTATCCGAGCACTCGGATCTCTTTTTCGACTTCAAGGGTTTTCAAAATCGCATCTTCAAGGGACTGAAGATCAAGAAGTTGAGAGCCTATGTGCAAAGTCAATCCCATGAGTTCTAACTGGGAGTTAGCTCGAATGACTTCAAGACATTCTTCGACCTGTTGCCAATCCATTCCAAATTTATTTTCTTTAAATCCAGTCGTTATGTAGGGGTGCGTGACCGGGTTAACATCTGGGTTAAAACGCAAAGCCACTTTCGTCTTTGTGTTTAGCTTTTCGCTGAGTTCGGCGATTCTTTTTAGTTCGGGGGCCGATTCGACATTGATTTGTTTGATATTTGTTTTAATGGCAAACTCTAATTCACGCCTCGTTTTTCCAACACCTGAAAAAATGATCGTATCCGCTGGGAAGCCCGCTTTTAGTGCTAGCTCTATTTCTCCCTGGC
>JAUHWN010000216.1 GCA_030424665.1 Bdellovibrionia bacterium
AGCCGGCGTCCATGATCTCGTGCGGGTCCGGGCGCGGCTCCGCGCTCACCCGGCAGCGATAGACGCGCACGAACTCGTGGCCCGTATCGGCGCTCGCCGGCAGCTCGGCGAGCGCTTCGAGCGCGACGTCGGCAAGACCGAGTTCCTCGACGAGTTCGCGCTGCGCGGCCGCCTCCCAGTCCTCGCCGTGATCGACGTGGCCCGCGGCCGAGGTGTCCCATAGCCCCGGCTGCGAGTCCTTGCTGAGCGCGCGGCGCTGTACGTAGATGTGCCCGGCCGCGTTGAGCACGAGCATGTGTACGGCGCGGTGGCGCAGGCCGCGCGCGTGGATCTCCGCGCGCGTGGCCTGGCCGATGACGCGGTTCGCGGCGTCGACCACGTCGAGCACCTCGGCGCCGGGATCAGGCCGCATTGGCCGTGTGCTGGCCCTTCGCGGCGGCATCCCACAGGGCATCGGCGTCGAAATCGTCGACGAATTTGATTCTGTAGCTGACCTCAGACAGTACGCTCTTGAACAGTGGAAATCTCGAAAACGCAATCGCGATGGACTGAAAAAACCATGAGCCAAGGCTTAGAACTACTTTATGTTCCCATTGGGACTAAAGAGGATGCGAGCCAACTTGCGCGAAAACTCCTTGAAAGAAAACTAATCGCTTGCGCAAATATTATTTCCAATATGACTTCGATCTACGAGTGGCATGGAAGGATCGAAGAAGAATCTGAATGGCTCGTCATTTTTAAAACTTCCTCAGATAAATCCCAAGAGTGTATGAAAGAAATCGAATCACTCCACCCTTACGATACACCATGTGTAATAAAACTATCGGCCTCGGACTGTAACCCCGCTTACCGTGACTGGATTTTCAACCAACTCGAGTCCTAAGACGCGGGCCACAGGCTGCTTAGTAAAACGAACATTCCTATGGTCATGCTCGCTAAAATGACGAAGAGTATAAGAGTTTGCCTCCGAAATGTTCTAGGAACTGTTTTCACCTTCTCCATGGTTTCCTCCAAACAATACCCACTTTCTTCTCTAGCGAAGCCTGTGCCAGTTCTATTCAAAATTATTGTATCTGAGCAATTTTTGCGAAGCATTATCAGTGTCGTTTCGTCTCTAGTTAGCGTATCTAGAGTCATTTCGTCCTATTACTTATTAATAAGGAGTTTCTGTGACTAAGTCCGATCTTGCCAAAGCCATTTACGAATGCGCCCATCTCACGGGTGAGTTTTTATTGAGATCCGGACAGACTTCTAATGAGTACTTCGACAAATACCAATTTGAGGCCCGTCCAGAGCTTCTCAACGAAATTGCGGAACACCTCAAAGATCTCATTCCTAAAGGAACAGAACTCCTTGGTGCCCTTGAAATGGGCGGAATTCCCGTGGCGACCGCTCTCTCACTAAAAACCGGAATTCCAGTCGTTTTTGTGCGCAAAGAAGCAAAAAAATACGGAACTTGTAAATTTGCTGAAGGTCCGAACATCAAAGGTAAAAAACTTTGTATTATTGAAGACGTTATTACAACTGGTGGTCAGGTAGAGATATCTACAAATGATTTGCGCAGTGAAGGGGCGTCCATCGACCATGTTCTTTGTGTCATTGACCGCTCAAAAGGACAGACCGAAAAAATAGAGCGAGCTCAATTGAAACTCGCTTCTCTATTTACGATTGATGATTTAAAAAGACACCTATCTTAAGACTCCTGTCGATCGAGTTCCAACGCCTGGAGTAACATCATCCAAGACATCATCAATGTCGATTGGGTCCGTTTCAATTCTTCCTGAAACCGGAATCTCCAACTCATAATCAGTGGGAACATCCACATCGACAACGATAGGGTCCGCTGGTCCATTGACATTTACGGTGTGAGTTGTATTCGACATACTCTTCATGCCCTTATAGACGAATAAACCAAGAAGGGCTACGCCTGCTCCGATTAAAATTCCCGTCCAAGGAATAGCGGCATGTGCTTGATCTACAAATAGCCCTAATAGTGATGGTGAGAGCTGGTCGTTATTACTGTAAAGTCCTCTTAGTTTTCTAAGAGCCAAATGGAACTCCTCTAAATCACCTTCACTAAGGGGAATACCATTGACCGAGGCAAAGTTATTTTTCTTGCCCGGAAATGTAACTCGAGTCGTTCTCCCTTGAACTTTAATGACGATCTCTTTTTCACTATATTTGATGTCGACAGGATCATTCATCTGACTCATGGGAATGTTCTGATCGTAGTAACGTCGTGATTTCCCTTGAAGCATAGGAGTGATCTTCTGCAACAAGCCTCTGAGTGTTGGCTTTACTTTGGCATCAAGTTCTAACTCGGCCATAACTCTTTTTGTAGATACCTTTTTCTGAGTACTTGCTAAAACTGGAGCACCAGTCAAAGATTGAAATACAAGTACTGCGAGAAACAATTTAAAAGTTCTCATTGGTCTAACCCTTTTTTATCACTCTCCAATGCACTCTCGCATTGGAGTTTTCCATACACCTCTTTATAAAAGCAAAGCCAGTGCCAACCCTCAAAGCCACTTGAATAAAAGAACTTAGCCGCCAATTGACTAATCTTATGACAGGTCTCAAACAATAATTGCACCACTGTCTCATTATGAGACAGGACAAGAAGCATTAATCCCACAAAAAAAGAGGAGCCAACGGCTCCTCTATTCGTATTAAAATTCAGACTGCATTAATGATTCTTCGCTAGCAAAAGTAAGCTTCTACTTTGCTTTTTCGGCGGCGATGTAAGCGACCCAAGCTTCGCACTCCTCACCTTCAGTGACGCGCTTGAAATTTCCGTCCCCATCATCGGTTGTTCCTTCCCAATAAAAGTGGACTTTCTCGAAACCAACTTCTTCAAGAATATCTTTAAGCTCTGGAAGAGACCACATTCTCCAATCGTAGCTGAAGACTTTTTCGCGCTTTTTAGAACCCTTTTGCTTAAAGTGAATGTAGAACTGGGCGTAGTTTGTGAGTGGGTCATAGCTATCCTGATCCCAGAAATAACTGAAACCATCGTGCTCTGTTTCCTCCTCGTTGGCCTCCATACACTGGCTACCACCAAAGGCATCCAATAAGAGGATTCCCGATTTTTTGAGAGTATTATAACAATTCTGAAAATAGGCCTTGAGGAGCTCACGCTCTTTAAAAATAAAGTAAGAAAAATTCAATGCTGCAATAATATGCGCCTTCGGAAGCTCTGGGTCCAAAACATTAGCATTTAGAATTTCGATTCGCTTTTGCTCGTCTTCTTTTAGTTTAGAAAAGTAGTTTTCAAAACCGTACTCGATAGGCTCTGGATCAAGGTCAACACCAATGGCCTTGTACTGAGGATCAAGTTTCGACCACTCACAACACAAAGAAAAGGTCCCGCAAAAATCTTCTCTGAATAGTTTTGCTTCTTTACCTTTGAGTTCTTTGTAGGTTTTCTTAAAAAACTTAACGTCGATATCAGGAGATTGAACGCTCTTTTTGTATAACTTGTACTTATCAAATCCTAACTCTTCTTCTTTTTTCTTCAAACGTTTTGACACGGCTTCGTCTCTTCTCACTGGTTCTAACATCAAGGTACCTCTTCAAGTAATTCACTGAGTTCTCTTTCGATATCCCGCTCTTGAGGGACAGAGTTCTCTTCTAGGTTCGCATGGAGTCCTATACCCGGCAAATTTTTTCCTGCCAAAACTCTGGGACGTGCCATCAATTCATAAAATAACTCCTGAGTACATCGATAAACGAGATGTTCAGCGAAGTTGGTCACTTCAGTATCTTCATTAAGAAAAAGGACCCGACCCGTTTTTGAAATTGAAGATTTAATCAAACTCCAATCATAGGGATAGATCGATCTTAAATCGATTACCTCAATAGATCGCCCTTGCTCTCTCATTCGATCGGCAACCGTATTGGCCATCAGCACATGGCGCCCATAGGTCACAATCGTTGCATCAGTTCCTTCCCTAGTCACTTTACCCTGACCAATGGGAACTTCGTAAATTTCAGTGTTAGGCCATTTCGCCTTCCATTTGCTTCGATCACCAATCGGAGCATCAATCATGGCTTTAAGCTCTTTCTCAGACTCGGGCTCTCCTGGGATCAACTCTTCTCCGCGAACTCGGAGCAATGCTTTTGGCTTCAAAAACATCACAGGGTTCGGATCTTTGATCGCCGAAATTAACAAGCCGTAGGCATCTAAGGCATTCGAAGGCATGACGACCTTCCAACCGGGAAGTCTCGATGCCCATGCATCAAATGAGTGGGAGTGATAAATACTTCCTCGAATTCCCGCTCCTACTGGAGTCATAAGAGTAATGGGTAAATTGTAATTACCATTGGTCACCCAATAGGTATTTCCAGCCATTTTCAAAAGATCAATAGTATTGAAAATGTAATCACAGAACTGAATTTCAGCGACGGCTCGGTCTCCTGCGAGACCTAAACCAATAGCAGCCCCCACGATTCCTCGTTCATCCAAGGGGGCATTCCAAGTATTTTCCAACCCCTGTGTCGCCGTAAAAACGCCGCCCAAAGGCATTCCGACATCTTGTCCAAAAATATCTGTAACACCCAATTGGGTTTCACCAACATGAAGGGCCATTCGAATTGCTTGTGCCATATTAGCCA
>JAUHWN010000065.1 GCA_030424665.1 Bdellovibrionia bacterium
TATATTCTGCAATTGAATGCCAAAATGCTCAGAGGCTTCCTTTTGAAAAACAGAACGATCTACCTTCTTTGCTTCTGCAGCCTTCCAGCCACCCGTTGTAAATAAAAAACTTCCCCTTGGAAGCTCAAGCTTGGTCTTTTTGTCTTTTAACTCTTGAATAAATTCGTAAATAAATCCGGTAATACCAAGCACACGAACTGGCTTCTTGTCTTCGATGAATTGCAATAGGTTTTCCAAAACTTTAGATTTTTGAAACTCCCAATCTCCTAAAGAATTTTGATTAATAGCGTACTCAATCCGATGAGGAGGGGCAAATTGAGTTCTATTTTTTGCAGAAAAAGCTACGCCCAAATCCTTGGCCTGGGATTGATTGTACACAAAGAGCATATAGTTTGTTTCAGCCGCACTGATCAAGCCTTCTTGCTGCCAAAGACTGCGCAACATCTTCTGTCCGCGATCCAAAGACTCCTGGTCCATCCATGCCCATGTCTTTTGCCCCGAAGTTCCACTCGAAGTCATTTTCAAAACCGCTTTCGACTCTTCCATAGATAATAGAAGATGATGTTTCATCGCATAGACCGAGAGGGCAGGCAATTTGCTAAAGTCACATTCTTCCTGCAGATCAGATGGTTTAAAACCCATGCGATCATATAGAAAGCGAATGCTCTTATTGTTTTCATAATGATACTGGGCAGACACTCGGCACGCTTCGAGCATCAACTCCGACTTTTCTTTATTCCAAGTCAAGGGCTCCGAAATATCAGAGAGCCTGTTTAAAACATCAAGAGAGGCTTCTGGCATATTTCACTTTTCCTTTAATGTGCAAAAAGGAGAGATAAAAGAAGTAAACCGATACAAACACAACTCCAATTCCTTGTACCAAACTCAAATCGGGGGCGGAGACTCGGCTCGATAGCAAACCGAACATTAAATATCCAAAAGGAGTCATAAAGGAGATTAATGCTTTAAGAACAGCAAAGAATCGACCTTTAAGTTCATCGGCAACTTCCATCTGAAAGTAACTGACGATTCGAACATTCATGGTCCCAACAGTAAGACCTATAAAAAAGAGACTTACGAAGTACAAGGGCGTTGCTATATATAATCCCGGTAAGCTCAATGAGAGTCCGAAAAGAAAGGTCAGTAGACTCGTCAAATGAAGGGCTGAATATCGCTCGGGCAAATAACGGCCCAAGAGTGATCCACTGAGAATACCAAGCCATATACTCGATTCATTGAGAGCGAGTAAGCCAGCATCTCCACCAAGGCTATTTTTCGTGTATAGGGGAATTAAAAGTAGAGTTGGGACCGAAAGAAAATTAACAGCGGTAAAGCCAAACAATATTTTTCTGATTAGGGGGAGTTCTTTTAAGACCGTAAAAGACGAAGCTTCTTTTTCTGTAGGCTTATCCAATGCCGGATCTTTTGCCACTTCTTTGAAGTGAATCGATGAATCGATAAAGTACGAAGCTAAATAGGTGGCAGCATTTAATAATATAATCCCTTTTAATCCCAGAAGCTCTATAAGAACCGCTCCGGCGACAGCTCCTGCAAAATAGGCGAGAGTTTGAGTCGTTGATAAAAAGGCCACAGCGCTGGTAATTTCTTTTTCTTCTACAACTTCATTCACGGACTTTTGCAAACTCGGTTCTATAAATGCCTGACAGCCGGCAAATAGAAGGGTACTAATACCGAGACTCACCGCAAACAATGTTTCATTGCCTAAGCTTAAAAATAAAACGAGAGAAATGATGACTCCCAAAAGGTCAGCTCTTTTTAGAATGGTCTTGAGGGGCAAGGAATCGACAATTCTTCCAATAGGGTTCACAAAAAGAATGCTCGGAAGTGTCGAAAGAATTAGAAATAATGCCAGGGCAATCCCCTGATTATCGGGGTAGTTGACAATGAGCCACCACAGGAGGGCAAGAATAAACATTCGGCTTCCAACCTGACTCAAAACCTGGGAGAGCCAAAGGCGGAAAAAATTCGAATTTCTGAGTAAGAGAGGACGCTTTGAAACCATCGCTCTCTAAACTACAAAAAGCGTGCCTCTTAGAGACCAGATTAGGGCCTAAACACCCAATATCTCAGTGAAATTTTTCTAATGAGGTGTCGAAATAGAACCTTTAAAAATACTCATTTATTTTTTCTTGAATGCTATCGGCATCAATCCTCGGAGCAATTATAATCATTTTGCCACTAAAAGCCGCTTGCCCAGGAAAGGGTCTTATTAAAACTTCACCACTCAAGGTCTTTTCGAAGTAATACATCAGATCAAATTCATCACTTAAACGTACACAACCTTTAAGGCGCAAATTTTCAATCTCAAGGGACTGCAAAAAGGCCCTTAGACTTTTTTTAGAAACACTTTCTGGAAGATCAAGTTCACATGAAGACCAGTGGCTTAGTTTTTTGTGGAGATCTTCATCCACTGCGTCTTGTTGCCGGCTTAATGGCGCACTAGATCCTGCTCCAGATAAAAACCTCCCGAGAGACTTAAAGTCACCAGCAGACCATACTTCAGCTCTGCCATTGAGTTTCTTCAAGTCTGCTTTAACTTCTTCGAGTCGTTCCGGAGTTATCGAGTCAGTCCAAGTAACATGAAGAATACCAGCAGTTCTTACCTGGTTCTCCTCTAGGAGGTTGTACTCACCCCTTTGTTTCCAGTCCTTGCCATTGACCGGAGTCATCTGCAGTGGCGCCTGTAACTTGTTCTTTTCTAGATTGAGACCGAGAAAAGACAATAAGTCATAACTATCAGTCGTCCCATTGGCCTCAATGAGTGTAATGGGTTTTTTACGTCCCTCGGGGCGGTTTTCTAATGCAAATTGCAGGTCCCTTAAACCCGAGCAACAGACACAACTTCCGCTCATGGGATTGACCATTAGATTTTTAAATTGCTCCCTGAACCAATTGGCATCGAGACTGGCGTTTTGGTAGTCATTTAAAATTAATTGAGGCTCGTATCCTTCTTGAAGTAAGTCGGGAATGATTTTTCGTAAGAGAGTGGTCTTACCCGAACCGAGAAAGCCAACCAGAACTATAAGGGGCTCTTTCAATAATTGTGACATTTTGTCTGATGAACTATTAGGCACTTTGAAATTTCCTATTAAGGTGATCCGCATCATTAAGACCTTTTGAACCCGGTTCAAAAGGGCGAGTCCTAGGACTTCTGTCTAGTTAAACTAGACGACTTGTACCCAGTTCTACTGCCTATAGTAGCGAATAGACAGAAGTTTATGGTGCTGGCTGCAGCGAGTTGAAAACCTAATTTTGCTTCACGTTATTAGATTTTTTCAAAAGTTTTAGGCTCTAAGTCATTAGTATTTGTTTTGACACTTCATTAATAGAGTTGAATAGTCCCGAGCGAGGGACATTTAAAACCAGGAGGGGAATTTATGCTCAATCGATCACTTCGATTATTAGTCAGCATCCTAGTTATTAGTTTGAGTGGCGTTTACGCCCAAGCAGAAATGTACAACCAGATGGTCAACTATCAGGTTTCTTTGGACTCTGCTTTCAATACACAAAATCAGGCTGCCGTCGTCGCCAGTCACGACGTGAGTTACCCGGGAGCCGGCGGGATAAGAATTCATTTTTATCCATCAGAATTAGGCTACGGTAACTATTTAAAGTTAACTTATGGAACGGGTCAGGTCCTCTATCTCGATGACCAGCGCTTGTATGAATTTAATTACAAAAGTCCATACCTTAACGGCGAGCTCGTTCGCGTTGAATTAGTCGTTGCCGCTGGCAGTGCTTCTTCAGGAGCTTTTATTCAAGGCTTGGAAGTTCCATATAACGTAGAGACTGAAAGTATTTGCGGAAGCGAAGACAATCGTATTCCTTCAGATCTTAAACCCTTTGCAAGAATGGTTAGCGCACAAAACGGACGCAGTGGATGTTCTGCCACTATGATTGGACCGAGCTGTGCAGTGTCTGCTGGTCACTGCACTAGCGTACTCAATGTCGCTCAGTTTAACGTTCCCGCTAGTAATGATAACGGGCAACCCAACTTCCCGGCACCCGAGCATCAATATCCATTGTCTGAGCACATTGCTTCAAGGGATGGTGGTATTGGAAAAGATTGGGCCGTATTTAGACTCAAGAAAAATCCAATTACTGGTAAATATCCAGGTGAAGTTCAAGGCTTTCTTAGCGTAAATTACAACCCACCAACTGAGGGTATGGATTTACAAATTACTGGCTACGGAACAGATCGTCCGGACCCAACTCGCAATGCAGCTCAACAGACCAATATTGGTCCTTTGATTTCAGTTGAGGAAGGGACTGCTAGAATGTTTCACCAGGTAGATACAATGCCTGGAAACTCTGGCTCTTCAGTTCTAGCCGCTTCTACTCAAGAAATCATTGGAATCCACACACACGGCGGATGTCGCGCCAATGGCGGAAACAATGGGTCGACGTCTCTGGCATTTAATAGAGATTTCCAAAATGCGGTAAGAGAGTGTCTTGCTGCCGACGCTGAACTTTGGCATCAACTACAATAAGAGGGAACATAACTATGAAAGCACTATTTTTATCTTTAACTATTATTTTAAGCACAGTTTTTGCTGGCGCAGCTGAACTCGAGCCCATCGCAGATTTTTCACTTTATACGATTCAAAAGAATGATCTTGCGACGAATAAGCTCGTAGTTTCTGTGGAGTTTGCTACCGAAGACACATGCAATACCTTTGGAATTGAAGGTGATATGGCCATGATTCAACCTGAATTGAGCCTTATGATTGGTATATACAACATCACGCAAACTGAGATCGCTTGTCCTAAGGGGCACCCTAGAACCATCGCTCTCGAAAAAGAAATCAGCGCTCTGCCAGATGGGCGTGGAGATTCTTACCTCCTTATGATTCCAAGCCTGATGAAGCTTAATATGGAACCTAAGTAAGGCTAGTTGTTTTATTTAAATAATCTATTAAAATGCTCTTAAGACCTCTTAAGAGCATTTTTTTATGATCGATAATTACTTTAGAAGCCAAATCCCAAAATATGTCAAACCACTGATAAGAGCCTTTTCTACTCTGGGGATAACACCCAATATGATCACTGTGGGGGCCTTTTTGATTGCGGTAATTGCCGCCGTTCTCGTCTATCAAAAAATGTTTCTCCTGGCTCTTGTCGTGTGGTGGGCCAGTCGCCTCTTAGATGCAATGGATGGTATTCTTGCCAGACATTTAAATCGAAGCTCCGAATTTGGCGCCTATCTCGATATTACTTTGGATATGTTTGCTTACTCTTTAATGGTCATTGCCTTTATGGAAGTCTTTCCAGAACAATTAGTGATCTGGAAATGGATACTTTTACTCTATGTTCTTTGTATAACTAGTGCCTTAGCTTTCGGGAATATGGAACAGAAATTAGGAACTTTCTCTGACCAGAGCCGAAAATTAAGACTCGGGGCGGGATTGGCCGAAGCCGGTGAAACGGGCATCGCCTACAGCGTATTTTTATTGTTCCCGACCACAGTATTCTACAGTTCCCGACTGTGGCTTGGAATTCTAATAATAACAGTTATTTCGAGGACTCTTATGGCTTACAAGCTTCATAGGAAGTCGATGAGGTAATAATTTTAGTATATTACAATAATCAGCTCCCTGTCCTCGCGATAAAAATTGTCAAAACCAATAAAACTTTCAAATCCTTAACATTTCACTCCACTGTAGTTCTCAATTTGGTAGTAAAGGCTGTGACTGGGAAGTCATTAGTGAAGGTGGTGTTATGGTTCGCAAGATTCTTCGAAATCTCTTTGTTTTGTTTTCTATTTTCTTTGTCGCCTATTTAACTTTGAACATTCTCGAAGTTATCAGCGAAAAGCTCAATACTGACTTTGCTTCTAATAAAGAACTTCTCAAACAGGTTCAGCAAGACGCGCAACTTTTATCGAGTGAAGAGCTTCTTCAATTTAATTTGCAAAGGGAACCAAAGGACGCCGCCGGCGAAGCTGTCGAGGAAATTATCGATAATCCAGCTTTCATCGGTGGCACCAAAGAACTCTTTCCAGTTGTTGTCATAGACTCTGGGGTCGATTATACACACCCGTCATTGAAAGATTACATGCATATCAACGAGAACACCGATGAACTTCTCGTTTACAAGGATCTTGTCGTTTTAAACGACCGATTTGGTTGGGATTTTAACAACAGCGACAACTACGCATTTGACAGCCTCAAGTCCTATAAACCTCGTTTTCAATCCGTTCCGGATGAGAATGATGACAACCAAGGTTCTAGCTATTGGGAGCGAGTCGGCTCCACGTTCTTTAATAATGTTATTGAATTTATCAAAGCGGTCCTGCAAATGGGAAGCCCCGGACACGGGACCCATGTTTCAGGAATAATCGTCGATGCCTGCTCGCAAAAATGTTCAATTGTTCCCTTAAAAACCTTTGGCCAAAACGAAATTTCCTTGGACATGCTCGTTGCTTCAGTTCGATATGCCCGACTTCGAGGCTACAAAGTCGTTAATATGAGTCTTGCTAGCACTTGGAACGAGTCTGTCAACGTGGACGACGAGACAGGTGAGATAATTGAGACCGCCCAAGATCGATGGGACGACCTGATGAAAATCAAAGAAGAGATTGAAAAGTCACCGGACATGCTCTTTGTCGTCGCCGCCGGCAACGAAGGAACTCACTTCACGCGGGATAAAAAGTATAGCTTTCCAGCTGCTTTTGATCTTCCCAATATCATCACAGTAGGTGCGGTCAATGAAGAAGCTCAGCTTGCTAAGTTTTCTAACTTCGATACGACGCTTGTAGATGTCTTTGGCCCCGGAGTAGATATAACGAGCACGTGGACGGGTGGTGGGACTAAGACCGTGAGCGGAACTTCAATGTCTTCACCTTTTATCGCTGGTCTCGTTGGTTACATTTGGGCAACTCATCCCAACTATTCACCCGAACAAGTCAAAGCGGCACTTTTTGCAGCAATGCCCGAAAGAGAAGTCACGTATGCAAAAACAAGCCTTAAAGAGGGCGTTGAGGATTATGTTGAGACTCTCACACGCCCCGTGATTGTAACCTCTGAGAAAGAACTTATCTATTCAGCCCAGTAATATAAAGTTTTTTTCGTGGCGTTGAAAAAAGGGGAGAGAAGATGAATAGAGTATTTATTCAAAGAACTCTCTCTCTATTTTTCACTCATGCTTTGATAATTTGGTCAAATTTGGCAGCAGCAAATCAGACTCTTTTGTACCTTGGAGATTCACAAAGTACGATAACTCCAATGGGAGAAATCCTAAAATCACACCTTGAAAGACACCTAGAAGTTCCGGTGGTTTTAGCGTCCGCCTCTGGATCCTCACCGAGGCACTGGGGGCAATCGACCGGTATCCATAAGGATTGGCTGTGTAACCAACCTGTCAATTACCAAACTTCTGAAGAGGTCAACCAGAACTCCGAATCGATATGCGTTGAGGGTAAATCAGTTATTCAGAGATTGATCGAAATTCATCGCCCCAAGTACTTTCTATTACAGTTTTTAGGGAACTCGGTCCGACTTCGCGATGAACCAGAAAAACTTAAGACACATATATTTGCCCTATTAAACTCAATTCCCAGGAACTCTCATTGTCTTTGGCTCACATCACCCCCTGCCGAAAATAGTGTTAGCAATGGGCCTCGCTTACAAACACAAGAACTAATTGCCGAACTAATATTAGAGTATCAGCGGAAATCTACTTTGAAGTGTCAGCTCATAAGGGGTGTCAACGATCAATCCTTATCGCAAATGTCTGAACACCCCGAGTACTATATGGATGGTTATCACCTCACCGAATCGGGAGCCCATCATTTTCTAGAACTTACGTTTTATCAAATTACCACGCTGTGGGAATTTGATTGAGGTGACCCATAACATTGGCAGCGGGATTCGAATACCATCCCTGTTGTGTTGGACGAACCGGCTCTGGGGGTAATTCCATAGCATGATAAGTTCTTGCTATTTCTTCCAATTCTTCGCGCCAAAGATTCCAAGTCTCGCGGTAAATTCGAGAAGGTTCTTGTGCTTTTAGTTGATGAAACCGAGTCGCAAGCTCCGCCCGTTCGTTTTCGTAGATATCAAAATTCGCACGAGCATTATTATAGGCGCGTAAAGCAAATGGACTTAGGGTGTACTTCTTTAAGTGGAACTCGAGTGAGGCCGGGTCCAAATAAGGAAACGTATAGGTCTGCGAAAGTCGGTCGTCTAAAATTTCGCTTTGTACTTCCTCACTAAAGGTTTTTTCTGCCAGAGTTAAGAAGTGCTTTCGATACCACGCCATAGGATCGGCACGGTGATAATGATAATCGGTAAAATAATTAACATCGACAATCCAATTCCCGATCGAATCAAAATCATCGATGACCTCAAAAGCAACTTGCTTCACTGCTTCAATATTAGAAGGAAGTAGATGCCTGAGCTCCATGGGCTCAGAACGAAAACAGGCTTCACTATTAGCTGTTCGAATCACCTCAAAGCGAAAGCGTACATTTTCGAGTCCTAAAGTCGGATCCATTCCTTGATGCTGATAGAGGTAGTTATTCTCGGCCCAAAATTGGGGCATATTGCCACCCATATCATGGGGTTCTGAATATCGAATCGGACCGTGGACTCCCGTTCCTTTCCCGTGGGGATCAATCCAAAAAGCTGGGAGTCCGTTAAACAAGTCATCGAGAACTCGTCCTGTTTTTTGTCCGTCTTTATATTCGTTGTGAATGGAGCGCCTTTCATCGAGGGCATAGGTCCTATATGTACCCGCCTGTGGAAAGACAGACTCCATGGGCCGCTGAAGGCCATGCTTTGTGATTGTTAATGGATATACAAAATGACCAACTACAAGGCGCTCAGCCTCTCTTTGCGCTTCAGTTAAATTCCCTGGGTAAAACTCTTTAATCAGTTCATAGGCACGATTGAAATCACGGTTTCCCGCAAGCGGCCGAACCTTGCGTTCAATTGTCTGGCGAAACTCATTGAGGCGCCATAATTGAGGGATTTCCATGTATCCCCTTTGAGCAAATCGGGCATAAAGTTCACTCGGTTCAAATTGCATTTGGTAATAGGTCTGAGTACCTGCGTTGTACCCCACACCATGTTGGGCCAACTTTGCATCGAGTTCCCGGACTCGAGCTAAAAGATAGTCGGGATAGCGAATCACTTCATCTTGAGTCATCTCAAAACGCACCCGCATTGAAAAACCTTGCTTCGAAATAATAACTTTTATGCGGTTAGGATCGTTGATTCGAGGGGCAAAACCTATGTACATCCAATTTACTGTCATCATCGGCTGTTCTTGATAAAGGTAAACGGGGCTTAAAAGGTCTTCCATAGAGTTGCCCGGTTCATCGGGCCGGTAAACTCCATCGTGAAGATAGGGATTAGCCTGGGCCTCCATTAGGACTGCAATCAAGCTCACTATCGTAATTAAAAGAATTCTGATAAATCGTTCCCCAGAATTGAATTTCATAGGTTTCTCTCCAAATTTGCAATTTATATGGAATAATTTTGCAAGTCTGAAACCAAGTTTAGGATATGAAACTTTCAAGGGGTGAAATGACTAAGTCGTTGATAAGACTCAGTCATTAGGTCTTAACTATGAGGCCATCAGCCAAGCTATTTTTGTACGCTTGCCATGCAGGGACGATTCCCGCCGCCACTGATCCGATAAAGATCAGTATAATGAAATAAATGTCATTTTCTGCGAAATTAAAGGGCGATATACTGAGACCAATCCGGCTTTCGACAAAGCCCTTGGCCGTAAAAAGTGCCCCTTGAAGAATGCCCAGTCCCAATAAAATTCCCATGCTGCAAAGACTGACCGACTCAACAATCAGAAGAAAAAACACCGAGCTCTTTGAAGCACCAAGAGAACGAATGATTGCCATTTCTCTTCGCCTTTCATTTAAACTCGCAAGCAAGCTTATCAAAATACTAAAAAGAGACACGAGCAGAACTAGAAAACTAATGGCAATCAAACTCTTTTCAATCACGCCGAGACTCTTCCACAAACTTCGCAAAGTGAGGCCCGGAATCACCGCCATTATCGCTTCTTTTTCATAATTATTGATATCTCTTTGCATATTAAAGATATCCATTTTGGATTTTAGCTTTAAAAAGGCCGCCGTCACATTCGCTTCATCAATATCGCTTCCCTTTATTTTTCCCTTGCGAAGACGATCTTGCTTTTCTTCATCCCAATGAAGGGCCTCAATCGCCTTTAAATTGACGTGAAGAGAATCATCTACTGGAGTCAAAGTCGATTTTAAAATTCCCACTACGACAAAGGGAAACTTATCGTGGTGAGTAAAACTCACCTCACCCGTTCCATGGGAGAGAGTGATTAAATCACCAATCTTATACTTAAGCTTTCGAGCGACTCGGCTCCCCAGCACCACTTCGAAAATTGTTTCAAAACTCTGCCCCGCACGAAATTCAAGCTTCCGACCCTGACCATATTGGTAGTGGTCAAAATAATTTTGATTCGTGCCAATGACTTTAAAACCTTTATGGGAATCCCCAAGTGAAATTGGAATCGACCAATCGATGGATTTTGACTTAAGAATTTCTTTGTAGGTGTCTTGCTCGAAGTTGTTTGTGGCATCCCCAATGCGAAAGACAGAGTAGAGTAAAAGGTTGAGTGGACCCGTTCGCGGTCCCAATATTAGATCCACGCCACTGACTGTGGTTTCAAAGCTCTGTTTCGTCGAATACCTGATTCTCTCAATCCCGAGCAAAAGACAAACAGACAAAGCGATCGACACGAGACTCAAAAAACTCGATAGCTTTCGATTTAAAATACTTCGCAGTGCAATTCGTAATAAAATCATTGCATCACACCCTTGCCCGAGATCTTCGATCGACTAATTCTCTAATATCGACAACTCGATCAAAGTGATGACTAATCGATGGGTCATGACTGACAAATAAAAGGGCCGTCTTAGATATTTCACACTGCTTAATCAGCTGTGAAATAAACTGATCTCTTAGATCATAATCAAGGGCTGATGTCGGTTCATCAGCAATAATTAATTCGGGCTGACCCATGAGAGCCCTTGCCGCCGCCACTCTCTGCTGCTGTCCAACACTGAGCTGGCTGACTTTTTGATGAATCTGCGCCTCTGATAAATTGAGACTTTTTAAAAAGTGTCTCGCTTCCATATCAACATCAGAAGAAAGACAGCGAATTTTCTTCTTCTTAGAAAATTCACAACTCAGAATAACGTTTTCAAGGGCATTAAAATAGGGGAGCAAATTAAACTGTTGAAAAATAAAGCCCATGTATTCGCCTCGAACCAAATCCCATTGGGCACTCGATTTCTTAGACATGTTTTCATCTCTAAAAAAGATCTCACCGGAATTGGCTTTTAAAACCCCACTAACAAGGTTCAAAAATGTAGATTTTCCGCTTCCACTCGGTCCCTTAATAAAAAGTCGTTCATTTTGCTTTAAACGAAAATCCGGAATCCGCAGTGAAAAACCACCTTTTGGATATTTGAAATGCAGATCATTGAGTCTTACTTGATATTCCATGGACCTATTTTCCTTTAAAACTCATCCTTTTATAATAGCTACCTATTCCTAAAAAGCTAAGGATTTTAAGCAACTAACGCATATCATTATTAAATATAGATATGTATTCTTTATAGGAATAGCAGTATCAACTTTATGAATTTGTTTTGGCGACTTAAAAGGGCTTTTATAGCGGTAACAATTCTCCGATCACGGCCGAATTGTCTGAAGAACTTAGGGGAGACGAAATGAAATTACTAATTATTCTGTTCAGTCTATTACTCAGCTTACCGCTCTCGGCGCAAACCATGTTCCAAACCTATCGAATTACTTTCGAGTCTAACTGGAACCAAAGAGACCACATTTCTGTACCGAGAAATGCACACTTTTCTCCCGTAGTCGCTGTAGCGCACAATGCCGGCTATCTCCCATTCCCAATCGGAGGAATCGCAAATTCAAATTTAGAGCAAGTGGCAGAGCTCGGTAATCACGGACCTCTTAATAATGAAGTCATGCAAGCTGGGCGCATGGGACTCGCCGGTGACCTACAAAACACGGAGAATCTTTTTATTCGTCAATCTCCAGTACAAACTTTCACGATTACAGTGAGTCCGGCCCATCCTTATTTTTCTTTTGTAACAATGATTGCACCGAGCCCGGATTGGATCGTTGGAGTATCTCAACTAAAACTTTACTCAGATGAAACAGGTTTTGTCGGCACACCAGTTGTGCGCATACCTCTTTACGCCTATGATGGCGGCACCGAGCAAGGTGATGTTGGCGGAAATTACAGTATTAACAATCCTGAGACGAATCCTAAGCAGCCCATTACTCGCTTGATGGGACCCGGTTTTGACCAGCCCTTTGCATTTGTGACCATCGAACCGATGTTCTAAGGAAGAATTTATGAGATTGAGAGATCATTTAGGAAAGCTCGTTTATTTTTGTAGTATTGCAGAAAATGGCTCTCTCAAGAAGGCCAGCGAGGACGTACTCGTTGGTCAACCTCAGTTAACAAAAGTTATCAAGCAACTTGAAGATGTACTCGGAACGCAACTTCTTGTGCGGTCCAACCGGGGAGTGAGTTTGACTCTCGAAGGTCAACTTCTCTATGAATCGGCAAAGAAGATGCTCGAAGAAGTCGATCAGGTAGAATTCCAAATTAAATCTAAAGAACAAAAGTACAAAGGTTCTGTACAAATTGGAACCTACGATAGTATTTCCCGGTATTTCTTTCCGAGCTTTCTCAAGTACCTCAAGCAAACTGCACCTGGAATCAAGGTCTACCTCGAAACCGGTCGCAGCCAAGATATGCTTAATAAACTGCAAAAAGATGCTCTTGATCTCGCCGTTGTCGTCGCCGACTCGCAACTCTCAAAAGAGCTCATTCACGAACCCATCTACTCCGATTCTTTTGGCCTTTACCAAGCCCCATCGGCCGATCAGGATTTCATAGATAGCTTTATTTATTTCCCATTTGGTGAGACCGAAGAGAATTTGCAAAAGAAGTACAAGTTTAATCAGTCTATTCGTTGCGATAACCTAGAAACCGTGCGTTCACTGACCGAGCAAGGTTTAGGAGTGGGTCTACTACCTCACCTCGTAGCACGAGAGGCCCTACTGGCTCGAAAAATTATTCCCTTTGAGAAGATACAAAAAAAGGACAACAGTTTCGATCTGCACAACATCGTTCTTTCTTACCAGAAAAACGAAGAGAGCGAACTCGTGGTCTTTATCAAGGACGAAATCAAACGCTTTTTACAGCTGTGGTCAAAATAGATCTAAAATAATTGAAAGTTGTGAACAGCGATCCAAAAATCCCAGTCGACTTGGCCTTCGATATGTTCTTCGAGATCATCTCTAATCTGCGGAAAGAAATCGATTCCGACCATTTGCTCCAACTGATTGACAGTTAAAACAAACTTATCGATGCTTTCGTCGTTTCTTTGATTGGGCATGAGGAAAGCGATCATCTGGTTGTGCTCTGGAGCATAAACAATTTTGTAGTACCAGCGGGGTATTGAGACTCCCGAAGGGAGCTGCTGGAGGTCGTCTTCTAGGACTGGGGCGGTTACAATATAAGTCCCACCCAACTTTAAAGACCAATCACGGACTGTTTCTTCGAGAATACGCCAAATTTGGCGATTAAACTCGGGCCTTTGTGGTGACATATTGCTCATAAAAAAAGTTTCCGACATGGCCTGGTGACTAAGCTTCATATCGGCTGCGGGGACCATATGTCCTCGATCAAATCCACTTCGACTGTAATCCGCAGGCCCTGCCGAACCCGATGCGACGAGAGGATCTTCTCGAAAATCATTGGTTCGCTTAGCGCCACCATTTATACTATCAACCGAGAGAAAGTGAATAACCCACCGGGCCTGTTCGTGGCGTTCTGAATAACAAAGACTGTAGTAGGTGTGGTCGACGATTTGTTGACAATTAGAGTTAGGGTAAAGGCGAGGTCTATTCTGGGCCTGAGCTGAGATCGAAATCCCCGCAAATATAAATAGAATACAACCTAATATTCGGAGCCTCTTGAATCCATCCATAGAGTTTTCCCCTTAAGTCACCATCCATTGGCGACATAATAATAGCCTAGTCAGCCACGGCAACTTGGTCAATGGTCGATATCCTTATTACACGTGGGATTATTAGCCCTTAACAGTCTTCTGACAAACCTAAGGACTCAAGTTCACAAAGGCTGTTCCCCCGCGGCGGTCTTTAACGACCCCCACAAGGCGAATCGCCGTAGTATTATCGGGCTTAAAAGTCGAAGATTGATCCGTCAGAATTCTCCCGGGACTCACTTTTCCGGAAGAATAAAACCAGGTTATTAAATAAGACTCTGTGACGGACTCTAAAACACCATCGGACCTTTGCTCTTGATAGGTTTCAGGCTCTCCCGCGGGAGTAAACTCCATGGAGAGCTCTCCGGCAGAACTCGGCCCCACTGCGATGGCACTTCCATTGAATTGAATAGAGTCAATCACGGGGTTTTGATTGAGAGGAGTTCTCTCAGTAATGACGAGTTCTTTGACAAAAGTAAAATTCTCACTTCCTGACTGCAAGTTAAAAATCACGTAATAGGAAACGCCGTTGAATCTGCGAGTTGAACTGAAATCGGCAATCAAAGAAGCTGGATTATTTATACTGATTGTAATCGGATCCATTGCCCCAGTGAAATCACTCGCCGCTAAACCTGTCGTATTAAATGTTCCTCCATTGGGATAGGCTTCGGCCGTTGGGTTTTCACAAGAGGGCTGACTAGATTGAACAAAGCCTGTATCTAAACAAGAGACCACCGTCACGGCAAAAGTCCTTCCAGCTCCATCAATATCACTAATAACTGGAGTTAGACTAATATTCACAGTTCCCGTAGCCGTTCCGTCCACTTCTGGGCTATCGGCAACGACTCCAAGAATTCTCAAAGAACCCAACTCCGAAAACTCCTCGAACTCAGCTCGATTGCAAGAGGTTAATAAAAAAGAAAGTACGCTTGAGATCATTAATACAGTTAATTTACTTTTCATTAAAACTCTCCTTTAACACCAAAACTTGGCAAGATAGGCAGGCCCATGTTTGTGTCTCGCTCAGAATAATCAAAACTATAAGCAATGCCGGTCGGATTTTCTCGATTCGTTATATTTTGTATGTCTAAATAAAACGAGAGAATCCATGTGTCGTAAATCCACTTGCGATCAAGACGAGCATCTAATTGCCAAAAATCTCCCAATCTCTCTGAGAATCGTTCTCCCTGAACTGGCAGATAAATATCGGCATTTTCAAAGTAGATTCCCGATTCAATGGGTGTTTTAGGTAATCCCGTTACATAGCGAAAGCGTCCGGACAGATTCCAATTTCCCCAAGAATAGGCGACGGTCAGATTTAGATTGTGGGTTTGGTCTTGCTCAGAGGGAAATTCCCGACCTGTTAGAGGGTCAATTCGAGTACTCTCTGTGTAGGTGTAACCAAAGTTAACTTTCGTCTTTCCTTTTTGATAACGCAGAAGCGCTTCGAGCCCCTTAACTTCGCCCTTTCCAGAGTTGCTAAAACGCTCAGGCACCTGTTCACCATCTCGGGTGACTAATTCGGAACTGTCAGCAATAAGATCCTTCAGATTCTTATAAAAAACACCGGATGTCAGCAACAGACCATCGTTTTTACCTTCGCGAAAATCATGCTCATAGCGAATTGAATAATGATTGCTTTGGGTTGGTAGAAGATCTGGATTTCCAGATTCTTCAGATAAATTAATACTATTTTCCGGTTGCACGTAAATTCCCGAATTAAAATAAAGGCTGGAATCCTCAGTGAGACTATAAATTACGCTCAGTCGCGGCTGAAGGTACCCTCGATTATGCAGCTTAAAGTAATCGTATCGGAGGTTGGGTTGAACCTTCAGACTTTGAGAAAAGAAACGAAATTCATTTCTTAAAAAATAGCCCTGCTGCAATTCACTCGACTTTTGCTTACCTATAATTAAATCTGAAATTTCAAAGGGCGTGTTGATTTCACTTCGACTGAAAAAGCTCTGAGCAATTCGCGTCTCTACCGTCGAATCTTGAAAAATAAAGTCAGTTCCGATATTAAAATTATAAGAGTCACTCACTTCTCGCGAGTAATTCGACCGCCAACTGAGACGAAAGTTATCTATTAAAAACTCCTGCTCCCCGGGCTTAAATTCGCTAATATCTGATCCCACTCCCAACGACGTCTCAAATTTTGAACGACTCGAAAAATCAAATTCGAGTTTTGGGATAACTCTATAAAATCGAGTGGTACCAAAGACTCTGCGAGAAAATGTAGGGTTATCGGCTCCGTCGACAATCGCCTCGACACGGTCCTGAGAGGCTAACGTAATCAAACGAAACTTCATCTTCTCCCAAGACTCATTAAGGTATGTGAGGTTTATGTCCCAATAGGTGGGCGCTGTATTAAATGCCGGCGGACTATCTTCTTCGTCATCAATTTGCTCGCTTGCAAATTTAATAACTTCTCCGACATAACTATATCGACCACCTACAAAGTAACTTTGTTTTTTGTCCTCAGTGATTCGCCCCTCTAAAAATCCGCCTGAGGCCGTAAAATCTATGTAGGCCATTCCATAGCTACGGTCCTTGCGCGGTTGCCGCAAATTTAAATTAATAATTCCACTCGACGCTCTTCCATATTCAGGCCCATAACCTGCCGTCAAAAACTCGACTGACTCCACAGTCTCCGGGACCGCTACGGTATTGAGTCCGAAAAAGTGAAATATAAATGGAATCTCATGTCCCTCAATAAGGTATTTAGTATCTTCGGGTGGACTCCCCTGAATGGCGACATTCGCATCGAAACTCTGTAAAACTCCGGGCAAGTTTTCTAGGGCCCTAACTGGGTCACCCGCAGAGCCGGGGAGTGTAATAAACTCTTCTTGCTTTAGAACAGTCCGAGCCGCCTCCTTTTTCTCCCTCCGCCCGACAACCGTAGTTTCAAAATCAACGTAAGAGTTTTTTTCTACGAATATTCGAATATCCGAGGTATTTCCCTGATAGGTAAACTTTTCTTTAACTCTTTTATAGCCAGTAACAGTGAGAATCCACTCGCGTTCACCCCTTGGAGCATTCGAAAAAACGAAGTTACCATCCCTATCACTTGTCGCCTTTAAACCCTCTGGGAGAATAAATACATTAACATTTGCAAGGGGTCTTTTTGTTCCACGCTCTAAAACTTGCCCTTTTAGCTCGAGCTCAGCATTGGCCGAATGCATGAAAACGAAAAGACTAAAAAGAATGCTACTAATTATTTTCAAGTACAAAGCGAATGGCATATCTAATCCTTACTGCAACCTTTTCTTTTTCAATTTTTGCCGGATTGAACCGGTAATCTTTAATCGCGCGCAGGGCCTCCTGATCCATTTCGTTGGTCAAGCCTTCGACAATTTGAGCCTCTCTAACTCGCCCCTCGGAATCAATCAATAAACTTAAAACGACCACTCCTTCAAGGCCCATCTCTTTCGCTTTTTCCGGATACCGTATCCTTGCCTCAGATAATATCGAGGGCATTTCAGTCACCAAGTACTCCGCCTTTGGAATCGGCAATTCATCGAGATCATCTTTATTGAGTTTTTTATTATCAACTTCCTTTGTGACCGTGTTTCCTTGCTTAACTATGGGGCTCGCTTGTTTATCTGATGTAACAGACTTCCTATTGACCCCGAAGACTTCTCGCGGCTTCTTTTTGGGTTTATTTTTAGGAGGATCCTTAGGCTTTGGTTTTTGTGTAATTTGTATTTGTACTTCTTCTTTCTTCTGCTCAACTACTTTTTCTATAACTTTAAACTGAACTTTATCTGATTTTGGCTCTGATGTGCTGAATAGGCTTATGATAAGGACCAGAACTGCTCCTAAGAAATGAATCGCAAAAGACTGTAGGACAAATACGTTTTTGTTTACTTTCATTCTATTGAATTTCTTCAGTCGTCCGAGTCACCTGAAAAGCAAAGTTCTCGACCCCAGCCCGCTTGATCAGGTCAATAGCTTTGATTACAAACTTGTGTGCGGACTCCATATCCGCCGCAATAATAACTTGTACATTTTTATTTCGTTCTACGGCCTTACTCGCCTGATCTAACAAACCATTATCAGTCGTAATATTGCCATTAATCAAAAACTGACCGTTTGAGGTTACTGCGACTGCTAGTGTATCCGGTTGCGTGGTATCCGAACTTTCGGAATTGGGCAATTGAACATCTAGTACTTTTTGTACCATCATAGGTGCGGTCACCATGAAGATAACGAGCAGAACAAGCACCACATCTACGAAAGGCGTAATGTTGATGTCACTAATTGATTCTCCTTCGGAGTCAAATGATCCGGCCATCTGTTACCCTATCTGCTTGCGCGCCTTATAACGTTCCTTGATGCTCTCGACATCTCTTAACATTGTATTCATTTTTTTATTAAAGTAGTTAAAAGCGATGACAGCCGGGATGGCAACGGCCAGACCCACCGCAGTTAAGATAAGTGCTTCTGCCAGTGAAAACATAACCGCATTCATATCCGCTGAGTTTTCCGAAAGTTCGCCAAAAGAAACTATGATGCCAAGTATTGTACCGAGTAGACCAATAAAAGGAGTCGTCGAACCCAACGTACCTAGCACATTGAGACCCTGCCCCCAGTCTTTAAGACAATCATTTTTAAAAGCTGTATAAACTTGATCTAAGGATTTTTCAGGAAGTCCATCGCACTGGCTTAAAAACTCCAAACGTGGATCGCCGTCGGATTCTTTGTATTCGAAGTCCTTGTCTTCAATCTCTTTATTTGATTTCAGTTTTTTCCACCGCGAAAAAAAATTTCGACGATTCAGAATAATCGAGATTGACCAAACCGATAGACCAATCATGAGTAAAAGTATAAGTCGCGCACTCCATTCAACAATTAGCATCCACGCCATAGCTTCCTCCTAGGACTGCTTATTCTAGCCAATTATTAATCGAGAAGAAAATTGGTCTGCGTTAAAAGTTTCTTGAACTCAGATAAATGAGTGAGATTCGAGACTTACGGCCAGCCTTGTAATGGTCCCATAATGTCTAGATTGTCTATTAGTTTGGCATACGCACAGGCCTCTAATCGCCCTCAATTCATTCTTAACCCTTGCCTTTCGGGTACAGTTTTCGCTCTTACTCTAAACATTCCTTTGTGTGGTGGTAGTGCAAAGGAGTTTCTTGAGTGGGTCACATCAGGAAAGGTACAAAATGATAGATGCAAATAGTATTCGGCAAAAGCGAATCGAATTGCTAAAAATGATTCGCAACAATTGCAAGAAAAAACCAGTGAGGGATGTTCCTTCTCTTTCGAATGTTAAAAATTGGCTCTCTGGACGAAGTTGTCCTAGCTGGGAGCAATTCATTGATTATTGTAACCACTATGAGATCAATTTGAGTCAAGGGCTCACATACTCGGGATACGGTAAGGACAAATTGTCCTACGAAAGTTTTGTTTTGTTTTTGCTCAAGGATTTTTCAAGGCAAAATCTCCAAGAACTGCTCGACTTATCCCCCAGTTCAATCAGTAAGATTTTAAGCCTTCAGGTCCGACTTAATCTCGATAAAATTATGCTCCTTATGACAATTTCAACCCGCCCCTTCTCAATGGTATTTTCTAAAATGCTCGGAACCCGTTTTGTTCTTAGAGAGAGTAATGCTGACCTCGAAGAAAAATACCGATTAGTGGAGCGACTTCTGATTGAAAAACCATGGATTAATACGTTGATTGAAGGCAGCTATATGTTCTGCCACGAAAATGAAAGTCAAGTGGCCGAACACTTTGCCGAGTATTTCGATTTAAGCCCTGAAGAAATTATAGCGCAACTTCGCCTCTTAGAGTCCAACGAAATTATAGAGCGAGATCTTCGAGGATATTTTAAACCCAGAATAGGTGCACGTAGTCTTAGTCATTACCCCGAATTGGGAGTTGAGTACGGAAAGTATTTTGCCAAGTACCAAATGCGAGCGTTAGAAGAACGAAGAGATAATTTCTGTGTCTCGAATTCATTGGCAGTATCCAATGAAACCGCATCCAAGATTTACCAAAAGTATGCTGAATTCGAAATTTTCGCCAAAGTTGAAGCAAAGAAAGATCAAAAGAGAGACTTGGTTCTGCATATGGACCATTTTTTCTGGCTTCTTCTAAAAGACAAAGTTCAAGTCAATGTTGGACTGAACGGGATTCAAGAAAAAAGTATGGATCAAGACTCCATCGCCAAGTAAAGGATATTATCATAGTACGTTTTTTGAATTTTACATTTGTTTCAAAAATAATTCTAAAAGGCACACTATCCCTTATGATTCTATGGGGACCTGACTTGGCCACGGCCAATGTTCACAGCAATAAATTAACGTGCCATGAAAGCTTTGAAACATTTGGTCTGGCTGCAAAGATGCCTGAATTCAATGCCTTTGATGTCCAAATGGCGATGGTTAAGGTCATTAAGCTCATCGGCACAGCAGACTCCTACAGCGCACGCGTAAAAAGAGCTGTATTCAAAATGTTTAATCGAGAATTGGGAGCAAACCTCTGGTTGGCTAAAGAAACTTTTGTCTATAGAGCAGACCTTCAAGGTTGGGCTTATGTGGGCTCTATTGCTTCACCTGAAATGCGCACCGGACTCTTTATATCCCTTGACGGTCATGTCGTTCTTTACAATGTTACCAATGAAATTCTAGAGCTTTCCAATTTGAACTTCAGCATTGTTGAAGGAAACTTCGTCACAATGATCGATAATCCTGATCTAAAAGACCAATACCATGCTCTCCTCGAAGAAATGATTCTTATGGGGCAAGTCCTATCCCCTCGAAGACCAGACGGTACTGAGTACTATTACGACGATTTATTGAGCGAAAATTCGAGAAATAAGTAGTAGGGCAATCCCATTCCACCTTCGACACGATGCGCTCTTATCGGACTAAAACTTAAGCAATTTGTAGGTGATAAAATCAAAGAAATGTATATATTTGAGTTCGTTTAGGGGGTCACATGAAAACGCTATCTAAGTTATTCGAAAATAATAAAAAGTGGGCTCAATCTGTCGAAAATCAAGATCCTGACTTTTTTAAAAGACTCTCGAAACAGCAGAAACCAAAGTATTTGTGGATTGGCTGCGCCGATAGTCGCGTCCCAGCCACACAAATTTGTGGATTAGATCCCGGTGAAATGTTTGTTCATAGAAACATCGCCAATCTTGTCTCTTATCGAGACTTGAATTGCCTCTCTGTGATCGACTATGCCGTAAACTACCTTAAGGTAACGGATATTATTGTCTGTGGCCACTATGGCTGTGGTGGAGTCGAAGGGGCACTTAATCAAAAGGATCTCGGTCTTATCAATTATTGGATTCAGGACATTGCCGAAACCTACGAAAAAAATCATACTCACATCAATGAAAAATGTACCGGTCACGGTGAACAGCTGAATCGACTTTGCGAGCTCAATGTAGAAAAGCAAATCGAAAATATCTCGGCCCTCCCAGTCGTACAAAAGGCGTGGAAGGCGGGAAGGGATTTAACAATTCATGGCTGGATTTACAGTATCGAAGATGGACTTTTAAAAGACTTGGGCCATCAAATGCAAAAAATCGAGCAGCTTCCAAAGGCTCTGCAATTGGACTTCGATTAGCTTGTCGCTTAAAACCTGTTATTTCAGTAATTTAGCAGTGGTCTTCACCTCCATATGGTATATCTATATTAATCGGTCTAATATAGATTTTCTCTATATTCGAATAACAATAAACGATTAGATTTTAGGTGAAAAAAGCTCTAGGGTAGGTATCAAGTAATTACTTAACTTATAGGAGGATTCATCTGATGAACACGTTAATTAACACTACTATTCCTGAGTTCAAACTCCAAGCCTACAAAAACGGTGAGTTTGTTGAAGTGACTGAAAAAGATCTCAAAGGCCAATGGTCTATTTTCTTTTTCTACCCAGCTGATTTTACTTTCGTATGCCCAACTGAATTAGGCGATATGGCTGATAAGTACGCTGACTTCCAAAAAATGGGTGTAGAAGTTTACTCAGTTTCTACGGACACTCACTTTACTCACAAAGCTTGGCATGATGCTTCTGACACGATTAAGAAAATCAAGTATCCAATGCTTGCTGACCCGACTGGCCATTTAACTCGCCATTTTGGTGTTCACATCGAAGAAGAAGGCCTTGCCTACCGTGGAACTTTCCTCATTAACCCTGAGGGAGAAATTAAACTCGCGGAAATCAATGACAACGGAATCGGTAGAAATGCTGATGAGCTTTTCAGAAAGACAAAAGCGGCTCAGTATATTGCTAAAAACCCCAATGAGGTTTGCCCTGCAAAATGGGACGAAGGCGCAGAGACTTTAAAGCCTGGTCTCGATCTCGTTGGAAAAATTTAATTTTTCTACAGGTGAGGGGGCTACGCCCCCCACTTGATATCGAGCCCTAAGTAAAATCTTTAGCTCGAAACGAATGAGGTGATTTATGTTAGAACAAGCTATGATTGAACAATTGAAGGAAGTCTTTACTAAACTTGAGAAGAAAATAACTCTCAAATACTACCAGTCAGAACACGCAAAACAAAAAGACTTGCTTGAAATGCTTAAACAGATTGAAAGTACTTCTGATAAAATTCAACTTGAAGAGCTCAGTGAAACATCAAATTACCCGCGATTTAGAATTGCTCACGATGGAAAAGACAATGGTATCGCCTTTTCTGGGATCCCCGGGGGCCATGAGTTTACGTCTCTCATTCTTGCGATCTTAAACTCTGACAAAAAGGGAAAGCTACCTGATGACCTTATTCTGAATCGTTTTAAGAACTTAAAGGGACCCATCCATCTACGAACTTATATTTCTCTATCCTGTGAAAACTGCCCTTTAGTAGTTCAAAGTCTCAACTTAATGGCTGTCTATAATGAAAATTTCAGCCACGAGATGGTCGATGGTGAATTTGTCCAAGATGAAATTGAAAAGCTCAACATTCAAGGCGTTCCTAGTGTGATCCACGATGACGAACTCCTCAGTAGCGGAAAAATGGGTCTTATCGACCTTTTAGAAAAACTCGAATCTAAGTTTGGTGTTGAAGAGTCGGGGGACACACCTGTTGCAAAAGACCTTGGCCAATACGATGTCGTCGTAGTGGGGGCAGGTCCCGCAGGAGCTTCATCGGCGATCTACACGGCGAGAAAAGGACTAAAGACAGCTATCATAACGGATCGACTTGGTGGACAACTGCATGCCTTCACCGAAATAGTATTTGCGGGCCTCGGGATTGTCGATGACCTGTTGCGGTGTGCCATGGCACAGTAC
>JAUHWN010000217.1 GCA_030424665.1 Bdellovibrionia bacterium
GACTCATCTTTTGGATCAGGTTTCTTCCAACGGATATCAAGCTCGAAGCCGGGCTCAACAAATGGGAAATAACCTGGTCTCAATCTTACTTCCATGTCTTTTTTAAAGATTTCCTTTAAAAGTGTGTGATCCTCTTTTTCTTCAAAAGAACCCATACCACTATTGAAAACTCGATAAGTTGTACCTTTGCCCTCAGCAATCTTTTCGATCGCTTCGTTTTTCTCGTTATCGTCCATGGAGGTGCTCTGGCGAATCAAGGACTTCAGAATGTCGTTTGAAATCATTTTCCGATAAATTAACCAAGGACTTTCGTTAATGTCCTTAGCAGCCTTATCTCTCAGAAGATCGTAAGGAGCAAAGCGCTCAATAACGACCTGACCATGAAATTCAGGCTTACTTTCATCAGCCATCGGCTCATTGTAAGTGATCTCTCCAGTCAAAAGGTTCTCATTTGACGAATCGGTAGTGACTTCGCCAGTAAGAGGATTTTTATAAAGAGGTGTGCCGTCTCCATCAACTTTTTGTTTGAAGCCACGAAGGCCACCTTTTAATGGATTGAAATAGATCTTAGAGCAGACCTCGCCAAGTTCGAAAAAGTTATCGATACTCTTTTCTCTAAAATCATCCCATTTGTTTTGCTCACGACAAGTCGTCCAGATTTTACGAGTTACCTCTGCAGCTTTCTGGTGGCGAGTCTCACCATCAACAGCCGGATAGGGCATAACTCCTGGAACCATTGAGGCCACAATGTCCTTAGCATCGTTAATAGCTTTTTGAGTATGGTTTTTAACCAAGCGAATACGCTTAGATTTCGGCACACCTGCATCACGCAAGTTTCTCGATAAACCACGACCCACGGTTCTTGCGTAATGTTGACCACTCATGATCAAGATATTAGAGCGCATTTCAGCAAAGACATCGTTATCACAGGTCTCAGCCTCATGATACATGCTCTCTAATTTATCTAAACTTGTTTCCTTTTCACTCATCAGAATCCCCCTTCATCACTTCATTCGCCCATGCTGTTGGGTCTGTTAAGTGAAGCATTTCCTTGTCAAAATCAATTTCATCAGCTTTACCATCAACGCCGTCTTGAACTACTTGATCTAAGCTTGGTGTCTCTGGGTTTTCTCTCGGGTCTGTGCCAATCATCTTTGTAAAACCTGGCTCACTTAAAACCTCAGCAACCGAGACTTGAGACAAAGGTTTTCCATTGCCAAAACTAACTTCAATACCCTCAATTTTTAATTCTCGAACACCGGCCTCAGCGCAAACCTCAATAAGTCCGCCTAGTTTAATCAAATCCATTTCAGTAGAACCCTCCAAGTAATTCTTCATATTCATCAATTTCATCCTCATAACTCCATTCGTTATGTTGTTTATCGTCGTCTAAGTTTTTATGACGAGTGATCCTCTTTTTGGTCGACTCATCGTCTTTTTTCTCTTCTTCAGTTTTGAAAGTGATGCGGGAAAAGTCCCAGGGAATAGAGCTGAGCGCATAACGAAGGCTATCAGCACCATCGTCCTCAGCATGAGTCTTGGCTTTGCCAACCTTCAAATGCTCAAGCTCAAAAACAAGCTCGTCGGTGTACTCGCCTTGATCAATATCCAACATTTCGTTTTTAAAAAGCGTGTTCATAATGTCCACGCCAAAATCACGCGACTTATCAGCCTTTATGAACGGAACCCCAGCTTCTTGAGACCGTAAAAAGAACTCCTTGGAGTGCCAATCATAATAATTGGCCGTCATGTTCAGTTCTTTGGTCATCGCAAGGTAGCGATTCAAAATTTGCGAGGTGTTTGTCGTCTCGTACTTATTACCCCGCCAAAAGTGGACCAAACGGCCATAGGAAAAGTCGCGTTTAACTGCCACAATGGATATTGCCGCCGGATGGCCCTCTCTTCCACCGGTTCCAATATCAACACCACCGTAAAAATACCAAAGCGGGTCTATGGAGCTAGAGGGTTTAACATTTCGACTCCGCTCAAAGCTTGGAAACATCAAGCCCTCATCGGAAACGAATAATCCATGGATTCGGCGATCAATCTCTCGCTGGGATGAGCACTTAGCCTTTCTTCGATTCACTTCCTCCTCATCAAAAGGGGAGGGCGAACCATCGGCATAATATCTACAATCATGTTCAAGGGAGATTACCCGCTTAAAGGCTTGTGGAAAGCGCTCACCCTTTTTGCCAATTAACATCATGGTCTCAAACCACTCCCGCTGGCCAAGAGTTGCTGTAAAAACCATTGAAAATAAGCCGTCCACCATATTGATCCGCTGAATTGCTTCGTCAAACTTATCAAATGGCAGTTCTTCATCGACAAAAATGGCGTCAATCGTGTTGGACTGAAAATCCATTCGCCAAGTCTGAAAATCCATTCGCCAAGTCTTAAAATAAAGGGTCACTCCGGTATTGAATTGCAAGCCAATAAGCTGCGAACGGAAATACAACTTTTTCCAACCATACTGTGGGTGAGTTTTCATTGAACCACGAGGCAAAAACTCAGGCTCCCACTTCTGGGAAAACTCCTCTTCAACAGTGTGTCCATCGGGGTAGATATACCAAAAGGTTCTTGGTGTTCTACGTGGAAAGAACTTTGGCCACTTCTCTGGATCAGTTGCAAGATCAATTGCATGTCGGATTTGGGATGAGGATTTTGAAGCCTGGTTTGCAGCACAGAGAAACTTCATGCGATTGGTTGATTCCCAATAGTCCACAGTCCACTTATAAGGCTTGTAACTAAATAAGTGGGGGAGCTCGTGCTCAACTTTTTTCTGTTTGGCTAGTGCTAGGGCCTCATTATAGAGGGCGACCTTTTCATCACTTGATGACTTTGCCTTTGACATCCTTAACCGCCCCCGGTGCATCCCCTCTCATTCGCGAAATGAAGTCTTTTAATTCGTCTTCATTCATTTCAACACTCGGCATCCCGGTGCTAGGCCCTGATTGGGAAACATTCTGATTGATATTTTGATTAACTTGCATGGTTCGGTTAACGGGCATGCCCATTACGCGGTTTTTAATCGCTTCGGAGATTTTTTGCTGAACCGCTAGCAGCTTGGTGTCGATTTCCTCGCCAATGATGTCGCCCTCTTTATTGTAGACTTTCTTCATAATGGGCATGGAGAGGATCTTCTTTTCCTGCTCGAGACTAATATCAAGAATCCGATGTTGCTGGACCTGATAGTCGACCGGTGGAGTGATTATATAGAGCAGTCGAAAAGAATTATCCGCATAACGCATATCAAAGGCTTTTTGACCCATGAGCCCGCCAAAGATGTTCGACATCGTAATATTGGTGCCGGTTCTTTGAGCACGGTTATATTCAATCCAAAAAGCGGTGCGTATCATTTCCAGTTCATTCTCGTCGTTTTTACTCCCCTTCATTGATAGGCACTTTTCTTTGAGTTCGGAAAGATCGAGCTCGGTCAGGGAGCTAGGGATGGCTTTGAGTTTCTTAGAAAACACGGACGAGGTGATATTGACCAGCGAGCGCGGATTGGAGGAATCAAAGGCCTCACCAAGATCGAGGCTATGGGCCATATTCTGCGGGACGAGCGATGACATACGAAAAAGTCTAAGTGTTAAGTAAAAACTTAACAAGAAAAAAAGGGGATCAGTGAGGCAAAAGAAGTGTCCGATACAAGATGACAGTCTCCACTGGACACACCCCTAAGTTGATCCCCCGGCAAGCAAAGCAGAATGAGGGAAGAAGCCCTCACCAATAAGGCTAACCAAGGGAAATGGTAAACGGGAAATAAACTGCAGAAAAATGCGAAGAATCGCCCAAAATCTTTTTCGACCGACCATAAACATAAAGCGCGCTCAAAAATTAAGCAATTACTTACGCAACGTCCATCTAACCAGTACCACGATCCGAATTGTGAACTGACTCAGGCCCAGCCCCAAGCGTAGGGCCGCTAGAGTCAAGTTCACGGAAAAAGCTAATCTAAATCTTTGGTAGATCTTGCTCAACTCTCTTATCGTTCCTCGCCAATCGCATGCGAAAAACAGAGCTAAGAACAAAGTAAGTGTGCAACGGCGGCTCGAAGCCGTTAAGCACTTACGGACACCCTCTCACCAAGCATGACACGACAACCTCGCCAATAAAAAGTAATCAATGAACGTGCTAAAAAAGAAAGGGCAGAGAACTAAGATTATGCATATAATTATACTAATCCTAGGAAAAATGCTGTCAACATAAACCTGAGGTAAACATGCCTACTCAAAGCAGGGCAATAAAGAGCTTGAAAATGATGAAGTGCAGCTAAGTAAAAACTTAACACGAAGATCTTGGAACAAAGCGGTGGAAGCTTTCTAACGCCCCTTCGCCTTGGGGCAGGGGCTAAAGCTCCACCTTAAAGCCGATAAAACCCCGCCAACCATTTAGTTTTGACTTAACAAAAACAATGCTGCCTAATAACCAACATGTCTGATCAAGAAATGATTGTTGAAGAACCCAAGTACATGCCAACCATCGAGAAAATATTCATACACTCGAAACATAACGTCCCAAAGAATCACATGCGAAT
>JAUHWN010000066.1 GCA_030424665.1 Bdellovibrionia bacterium
TTGAACAATACCTTCAATATAACTCTGCCTCTAAGTCGATGATGGACTTTATGAGAATCTGCTGTGAAAACGGACTGAATGTCGTTATCTCTGGTGGTACTGGTTCAGGTAAAACGACTCTTCTTATCTGTTTGAGCTCATTTATTCCCTCTTCAGAACGGGTTATTACCGTTGAGGATGCAGCGGAATTACAGTTGCGACAGGAACATGTTGTTCGACTCGAAACCCGGCCCGCCAACATGGAAGGAACCGGTGCGGTTTCTATTAGGGACTTAATTAAAAACAGCCTTCGTATGCGACCAGATCGAATTGTTGTTGGAGAGTGTCGAGACGGTGCCGCCCTTGATATGTTAGCAGCTATGAACACAGGTCACGACGGCTCAATGACGACAGTTCACTCTAACAATCCGCGGGAGTGTATCGGTCGTTTAATCAACCTCTGTATGCAAGCTGGTGTTAGTCTTCCTGAATATGCAATCAAAGAACAAATTGCTAGTGCCGTGGATCTCATTGTACAGATTTCACGTCTCTCAGATGGTAGTCGACGCCTTTTAAGTATTACCGAAGTTCAAGGCATGCAGGGCGAAACTGTCACTCTTCAAGAAGTCTTTCGCTTTGTTGAAAAAGGCTTTGATAAAAATAGAAAAATTATCGGAGAATTTCAGGCTACGGGTCTCATTCCTAAGTTCATTGAAAAATTTGAGGCCAAAGGGATCATTATTCCTAAAACTCTTTTCTCAAATGAAAAACAAGCTCCCCAGCAACAGGTTAAAAAACGAACTGGCCCCGGAGTACCGAGAAGACCCTCCACAGGACAAAAGCCAAATGCCGCTCCTAACGCGCAAAAACCTCATCAATCGGTTAAGAAAGCGGGAGGTCAATAATGTTTTCAAGTGAGTTTGTTGTCTTTCCTCTTCTAGGAATCGCCATTTTTACTATTGCTTACTTAAATGCAGATCGATTGATCCAATGGCTTTCAGAAAAAAGCTTAGGATCTCGAGAGGAAATCATCAATAAACTCGATCTCATGTTCGTAAAGATAGAACGCAAAAAGATTACTTGGGCACTACTCTTAACGAGTTTTGGTTTTGGTGCACTTTTCTTCTTTTTATTTTGGCCAAATCTTTGGTTTAGCATTCCAGTTTTTTGCGTAATTACAGTCCTCGGTTGGACCATACCCAAACACATTGTTAACGGTCTTTACGAAAAGCGTTGTGATGCCTTTACTAATCAGATGGTCGATGCCATGACTATTATGGCGAACGGAATTCGTTCTGGCCTTAGTATTACGCAGAGTATGGAAAGGGTGGTAGCTAATATGTCTGCACCTATTTCACAGGAGTTTCGCCTAGTCCTCTCTGAAGTCCAGCTTGGACGCACGGTCGAAGAAGCTCTGTCTGATTTGGGTGAGCGCATTCCACGCGCCGATGTTCAAATGTTCGTTACCTCTGTAAATATTTTAAAAGAAACTGGTGGTAATATGGCTGAAACCTTTCAGACCATTCAATACACCGTTAGGGAACGACAAAAGATTGAGAAAAAGATCGAGGCTCTCACTGCCCAGGGTGTAACTCAGGCTGTGATTATTACTTTAGTCCCGTTTCTATTGTTAATTGTATTTTATGTAGTGGACCCTAACTTTGTTCTTCCACTTTTTACAAAGCCCTTAGGATGGCTAGCTTTAATGATAATGCTTGGTCTTCAGGTGACTGGAGGCCTATTAATGCGTAAAATTATAAAGATACAGGTTTAAGCTCTTTAGAGGAGAGTCAATGCGGCGTTTTTTAGTTTTTATCATTTTTATCATCTCATCTACTGCTTCCGCAGTTGTTGATATGAAAAATGCCAACTATGCGGATACCTGGCTGGATTTAATCGTTCCTGGCTCTGGCTTTGATTTAAGAATCCAAAGAACTTATAACAGTAGGTCTTTGTTTAACGGTATTTTTGGCTTCGGCTGGTGTTCTGACTTCGAAACAGAGCTTGAAACCACTGCCGAAGGAAACTTAGAACTTACCGAGTGCGGTGGTGGTATGAAAATCATCTACTATCCACAGAGCTTCGATACAGATACCGTTAGTAAAACGGTTGATGATATAATTTCTAGGGTTAAAAAGAAAAACCCTAGTGCCTCCTCTAAGTACCTCAGCACGCTGCGTGGACAACTCATCGAAGACACAGAATTGAGATCAATTTGGGCCAAAGATGTGGGCATCTCTTTAAAGAAAAATACGACGGGTGCGGTTTACTACGCCAATGGACGCGAGGTAGAGAGAATTGATTTTAAAGGCAAGCATTACGATCGATATTTACCTGACAATACTATGCAGCGTTTTGATACTAAGGGGCGTTTAATCGCTATTTACGATAAGAATCGTAACTTCATTCAGATCAATTACGCGGGCGGAGTGATCACTCAGGTTGTAGACGATAAGGGGCGACGATTAAGCTTCGAGTTCTTCCCTAATAAAAAGGTCAAATCTATTAGTGGGCCGAATAATTTGAAAGTACAGTACCGCTTTAAATCAGAAGATTTGATTAAGGTAAGAAACGCCTGGGGCAACGTCTACGGCTATGATTATGATTCAGTTCATAATTTAACGAAGATTGCTTATCCAGACAAAACCTTTAAAGCCCTCACCTATGATCAAAAGAGAGATTGGGTGATGAGCTTTAAAGATCGAAATGGGTGTACCGAAAGCTACAGCTATCTGCCGTCTTCGGATGACCCTAAGAACCATTACACATCGAAGGCCGTTAAAAAGTGTAAGGGGAAGGTTGTTAACCAGGCTGAACACGAGTTCTGGCATAAAAAGCGAAAAGATGGACGTAAGTATCTCGCTCGTGTGGCTACTAAAAATAAAAAAGAGTCCCTCGATGTCGTTTACCACGAAGTCTTTGGTAAACCAGTTTCTATTAGAAAAAATGGTCAGACGACAACCTTTAGTTACTACGCAAATGGCCTCGTTAAGACCAAGGCGACACGCTTCTCAGCTCTCTATTTTAAGTACCGAAATAAGTATAAAAAAGTATCTGAGGTCACCACTGAGGTTTATAACAACAAAGGTAAGGTCTCAAAAAAGATGGTCACTAAATTTAAGTACGACAAAAAGGCCAACCTTATTCTCGCCGAAAATACTGAAGGCCAGAAGGTGCGCCTGAAATATGATATTCGTGGGCGAATTGCCGCAATCATTGATCAGGCGAAAAAAGAAGTTAGAATTAAATACGAAGAACGATTTGGTAAACCCTCCATTATCACACGACCGAATTTAGGAAGCATTAGGGTTTCTTATAAACCCAATGGAGAGATAAAGAAGGTTGAGAGCAAAGAAGGCACCACCGTAGCGGTACAGGTGGCATCGACATTTAACAACTTGCTCGATGTTATTTCACCGGCAACCAATGAATTGAGCCTCTAGCCTTATGGGAGATGTGATGAAAAGTAAAATTAGGTGGATATTCTTACTCAGTTTTTTGTTCAGTCTCGGCTTCACTCACTCTGCGTTTGCAGAAGAAGATCCGTTCGAACAAGGAGAAGTAAACCTTGAAGACCCAGCGATGGTTCAGTCCGATGGGTATTTTGCTAACCCCGAAGACGGCACCATAGGATTAAGCTCCGCACCCCTTAACTCATGTTCTCCTGATAACGCAGCAGACGATCCCAATTGTATCTGCGATGGCGATGTGTGCTCTAATCACGCCGCTGGTGGAAGCCTATATGACAGCGCTCCAATCACTCCAGATGGAAATGCAACGACCACGGGTGATGTCGATACGGAGACCTAATCGGCGGCCTAAATTGTCGCCGAAAATTTCAAGTTTTTCACCTAAAACGACCGGGAAAGATCCTATAACTACCTAAAATTACACCTTGAAATTGATTTCATTTATTAAAGGGTAAGTTCCGGTGAGCCCATTCAATATCTAACACTTGTTTAGACTTTATACAGTGACTGACTATGTTCCGTTTTGAGACACTTTTCACTGTCACTCCTCCAGACACCCCCCCTCTTAAATATCTAAAATAATTGATCTATTCAAGCTGTCTCAATGTGAGTCACTTGGCATATTCATCGCAAAAGTACTTGGTGTAAGACGAATACATAGGAGGACTTACATGAAAGCAACTAAACTTGCCCTAGCACTAGGGTTCATAGCTTCTTGCGGCCTTAGCTCAGTAGCTTCTGCCAAACCAAATAGTAGCCTCACGCGATGTTCAGATCCATCAATGGTGATGAGCCCTGCTTGTGATCGAATCATGAAAAGAGCGGGAATCTCAATGATCGATAGACGAGAATGGCATGATGCTGGTGCAATTAATTGTAACCACAAACTTGAGCGCATCCAAACTGCTGCGGCTACTTTAGAAAGTGGAAGCACCGGAACAACTATCACAGATATATAACATTAGAGTGAATAAGAGATATTGATCGTTTTAAGTACGTTCTCTTAACTTACTCTTCTAGGCTTTCATAAATTTCAGTGGCCTTAGATTTAACGGCTTCAGCTTTTTCTTTTACGATTTCAGGGTTTTCTTTGACCTTTTTGATTGCGGCTTTCGCTTTTTCTTCTGCGACCTCTTTTCCGCGCTTCAACTGATCCTGCAAGAACTCCTTACTTCTTTTGATTTCCACACCAAAACTTCGATAACCAGGAATATTCTTTTGATCGAAATCTTTTGTAACCTGTGAATCAACATTATCGAGAATCGACTTATAGATGTCTCTAAGGGCATGGATCGCTCCCTGGGCCACTTCAACCATAGTCTGACCAAAGTAACTTTCTTTGATCATCACCTCAGTTTTTTGTTCGAGGGTCGTCTCGCCGATTTTAATTTGCATGAGGATCGTAAAGACCGAAGTTAATATAATTATTTTAATAAAAAACAAAATATCACTCATAGGCTGTCTCCACGTGTTGATTCTTATCCAAAAGCTGGTCGATTGCACCGAGAAGCTCAGCTTTCTCAAATGGCTTTACCACATAACTCTTACATCCGGCGTCTAAAGCTTTTAGCACCATAGACTCTTGGTCCAAAGTAGAAATCGCAATAATTTTGGTCTTTGGCAACTTCTCAAGAATTTCTCTGGCTGCATCTACTCCCGACTTTTCAGGCATTACCATATCCATTAAAATGACATCGGGCCTTGTACGAAGAGCTAATCCAACAGCATCTTTTCCATTTGCGGCCTCGGCAATAACCTTATAGCCAGCGGACTCGAGAATTGTTCTTTGGATTTCCAGCATAAACGGGGCGTCGTCGACGATCATTATTTTCATTGTTCTATTATAGGATTGAAGATCCCTATTATCGACTCCAATTATAGCCGAACTCGACAAAGATCGAAGATTGATTAACTTCGAGGTTCTCAAAGGTCGAGGATCTTAGGGGGTCCGCGGGACTCGAGTCGCCTTTAAAGCGATTCTTTTCAAAAACCGATCGCACTCCCCAGTAAAACTCATTACTCGAATCTAGCTCGTAGAGCTTTCCAATCGATAAACCGAGAGTATTAGTCTCGCCTTTATCCCCTGATTTAATATTGATTCCCGTCTCTTTTTCTTTATGACTTTGCGATGGCGAGAGCCAGGTTTCTACAAACCACTGACTCCCCTTTTCTTTTTGTAAGAAAAACCGTGCACCGAGTTTAACTCCCGAAGTTCGCAGACCGGCTCTGAAGGTATCCGCTGATGAAACCTTTTCCTCGGCCTCAAGATAACTCAAGCGAAACTCAACTCTGCGCCCCAACGAAAAATTTTGTCGATACATAAATCCAGTATCAAACCATTGGTGCTCAAGGTAGCTTTGCCTACTTGAATTCAGTGCACCAGAGACACTGGCACCCAAGGACATTGAAATATCGGTATAAACCCCAAACTGAGGAGTAAGCCAAATATCGACAAACCCTCTAACACCAGGAGAACTCAGGTTATAAGATCGATAGAGTGAAAGGCTCGAAGAGTCTTTGTAAAAAAAGAACGGACTGATTCCGATTCTCATAATTTCTAGTTTGCCGACTTCCGCGTCCGCTTCAGATTCTATTACGGTATCAACAGTTTTTGGTTCGGTTTTTTCTTCAACCCTCGGAACCTCGATCTTTTCAGTCACAGGGGGATCGATTTTTTTGACGTTTTCCTCTTTGGGCGATTTCTTTTCTGTTTGGATACTTAAAGGGTCCTTAAATTCTTCTTTTCTTTTACGAACCTTGTATCTGCCGGTATCGAGGCCAGTGTTATCGGGGTTGTCTCGACCAGAGTCCAGGAGCAATGTCGAGCTAGGATCGAGCTGAGCAGTAACTCCATCTATCCAACTAAAGCTAATCATCGTGATTAAAACTAAAACCCACTTCATAGTTTCTGATCGGATTGAGACGATGATTGCTTTATAGCAAATTGACCATTATATAGATGGAGGGCAAACTATTATTTATGAAGTACTTCGTTATAATCTTAGTCTTGCTCAGTTTCTCCAAAAACCTTTATGGACAAGCATCTAAGGTTAACTACGTATCTCCAGTCGATAATCAACTATCAATAGATAGTCTCCTCGTATTACCGAGCCTTGATAACGTCAATGGACTTTACTCTAGGCCTTTAGAGTCCCATCTAAAAAAGCTTATAGACGAAAGTCATCGGTTTTCTTTAGTACCCCTTCGAGCTGCGGGAAATATAAATTCGACGGACTCATTAAGCCAAAATCCCCAGCTCGTCCTTGATCTATCAAAAGGAAGTAAAGCCCAAGCAGCTCTTTCACTTGGAATTTTTAAAAGTCCAAAAGGTTTTCAGTTAAAACTTGCACTCTTCTCTACAAGAGATGGCAGCCTGCTCTTACAAAACGAAAAGAGAGAAATTAAAGGTTTTGAAATTAAAAAACTTGAGGGTGAAGTTGAAGGGCTCTACCGGCAATTAATTAGCTCGCTACCCTACGATGGAAAGATCCTTTCTCGTCAATTGACGAGAGTTACGGTCGACCTTGGCCAGAGTGATGGTATAAAAAGTGGCGATATTATTCCTGTAGTCCAAATAATTAAACTGAACCGCCATCCAAAATTTAAATTCATCGTTGGCACAGACAAAGAGATTATCGGCCAAATTCAAATCACAAAGGTTGATAAAAAACTGAGTTTTGGGCAAATTATTTCAGAAAAAGAAAATGGCATAATTAAAAAAGACAATAAAATCGTGGCACAGAGAAGTGTTACCTACGACAAAATTGGCGGAGGTCAAAAAGGATTTGTCAAAGTCGGGCAAAAACCTTTGTCTGATCGCAAAGATGCCAAAATTGCCTTTGGCGAAGATCCTGAAGAGTGGAAGCCTCAACCTCCTCCTACATTTGGCGAAGTCGGAGCGAAATTTGGCTTTGGTTCTTTTAGCAACAAAACGCAACTAGCGAGCGCCGGAAGTGTCGATGCTAAGTCGGGAATTTACCCACGAATCAATTTGTATGGAGAGTTTTGGCTCACTCCAGAATACATAATGAGGGTCGATCTCACTCAAGGAATTATTGAAAGCGATAACCCACTCAGTGGTTCAGAACCCGAAAGCCTCTCTCAATCAATGACTAAATACTCCTTGCAGTTTGGATACACTCATAATTTTACGGGAGATTACTTCGGACCTAAAATTCAAGCTCTATTGGGCTTCGCCCAGTCTCGAGTTTTCGTTGACGACACAAGTCCGCGTGGTTTGACGACTACGACCTACTCTGGCGCTATGTTGAGTATTGCCGGCAGCACACCCTTGGGTTTTGTACCGAAATGGAAAGCCGGAGCGAGAATTAACTTTTATCTCTTCCCACACCTTAAAGAAGAGCCCGTGAGTTCGGGGAGAGACTCCAATGACACCATGACTGAATTTTCACTTTTCACAAGCTATAAGTGGATGGAACGCCTCCACCTCATTGGCTCAGTAGATATTTCGCTTTACACATCGAGCTTCACAGGGGGTGGCACGCGAACTGACGATGCCAATAACATCAGTCAAAGTGACACTTCCTTCAATGCTGGCATCAAATACCTCTTTTAGGTAGAAGCTTCCTTTTGGTAGCGCCTTCGCGTCAACCCTGCTATTGCTCAATAAATTCGAAACCGGGTTGCATTTGATTGAGAGGAAGTGATTCTCCGACGTCTGTCTGAGCATACTCTTCGTGCAATATTCTCAGCCGAGCGGCTACGATTTGGCATTCGCTCCATAAATTACTCAACGTCGCCTGTCTTCTATTTTCATCAGTATCGCAAATGTGTTGAGCGGCTTCTGCAAAATTGTTCCACTCAGTTTTTATGTCGCAACCTAGGCTTTTCATGTCGGATAGCATATAACCCACTTCGTAGTACCAATCCTTGTGCATATCGGTCTGCGCGTGACAGGCCTGGGTTGCATCCATCGCTTGGGGAACACATCGCGGAGTTTTATAAACTTCGGTGTCTTCTAATTGATAGGAAAGATTTCCTGCGGTCCCAGAGTTTTGTTGTTCTTGCACATCTGGATGTATGCCGTGAATATGGTGGCTCGGAACAGTAACTAAATATTTGCCATCTTCTTTTCTGATCTCTCTATTATTAAAAATATAGGCATAGTTATTTTCTTCGAAACCAAACAACATTGGATTGCAAGGAACCTGACCCGTAGGACAACGGTACTCTTTTCCACAAAAACTGATAGACTCAGGAGGCTTGCAACGAACATCACCAGGATTGCCATCTCGATACTCAGAGACATTTCCTGCATAGATACAATTGTTGTCTGCAATCCGAACATCCTCATATATGTCATCCGCAGCCTCAGCATAGGCTTCTGGGAAAAGCCTTTGAAGAATTGCCATGAACTTGGATCTATTTGTCGAATCTCTTTTGGAGTAGGCTCTTACCTTAGAAAACTGAATAACAAGTTGTTTTATATAGACACCACGTTCTTTGGGGTTGAGTCTATAAAGTGAATCCCAATCTAAAATTACAGGAGTGTTGTCAGAAATTCTAAGACGTTTGATTTTCTGTTTTTCTATCGGGGACAATTTTGTAGTGCTTTTCAGTGCAAATGCGTACGGCGCGATAGTTCCAACAATTAGTAATAGGATTAAGTTCTTCACATTACTTCCTTTCAATTCCCTTTCTCTTAGATTAGGAATCAAAAGCACAGTTCTCAATTTCGCTTCGTTCGTGTGTTTCAATTTGAGGCAATCGCCCCTAAATAATTTAAATTGCTGTTAAAATCATTCTCAGACGAACAATTTTGGGCACAAAAAAAGCCACAACCCAAAGGGATGTGGCTTTCGAATTGATGCGGTATCGCTACCAAAAGGAAGCTTCTACCTATTACATCATACCTGGCATTGCGCCGCCCATTCCGGCAGCAGCCATGTCGTCTGGAGATGGAGCGTCCTTCTTAGGAGCATCAGCGATCATAGTCTCAGTAGTGAGCATGAGCGAAGCAACAGAAGAAGCGTTTTCAATACCACAACGAACTACTTTTACAGGATCAATTACACCAGCTTTAAGAAGGTCAGTGTACTCTTCGCTGTAAGCGTTGAAGCCGTATGAAGCTGTTTTGTTTGAAAGAACACGATCAACAACGATCGCACCGTCAAGACCAGCGTTTGTAGCGATTTGACGGATAGGCTCTTCACAAGCACGCTTAACAATTTGAGCACCCCAGCGCTCTTCATTTTCGAACTCATCAAGATCGATTTTAGAAGAAGCACGAAGAAGGGCAGTACCACCACCAGCAACGATACCTTCTTCAACAGCTGCACGAGTAGCGTTAAGAGCATCCTCAACACGAGCTTTCTTTTCTTTCATTTCGACTTCAGAAGGAGCACCAACGTGAATTACTGCAACTCCGCCTGCAAGCTTAGCAAGACGCTCTTGAAGTTTTTCTTTGTCATACTCAGAAGTAGTTTCAGCGATTTGCGCTTTAATTGTACCTACACGAGCTTCGATGTCTTTTTTGTTACCAGAACCATCGATAATAGTCGTGTTGTCTTTATCGATAACGATTCGAGCAGCAGTACCAAGATCTTCAACAGTTGCTTGCTCAAGTTTACGACCGAGGTCTTCAGAAATAACTTGTGCACCAGTTAAGATAGCAATGTCTTCAAGCATGGCTTTGCGACGGTCACCAAAACCAGGAGCTTTAACAGCGGCAACATTCAAACGGCCACGAAGTTTGTTAACAACGAGAGTTGCAAGAGCTTCGCCCTCAACGTCTTCAGCGATGATAAGCATCGGCTTATTAGACTGAACAACGGCCTCAAGAAGAGGAACCATGTCGTTAAGGTTAGAGATTTTTTTGTCGAAAACGAGAACGTAAGCGTCTTCAAGGACAGCTTCCATTCTTTCAGGATTGCTTACGAAGTATGGAGAAAGGTAACCGCGGTCAAATTGCATACCTTCAACAACGTCGAGCTCAGTTTCAGCAGTCTTGCTGTCCTCGATAGTGATAACACCTTCACGGCCCACTTTATCCATTGCTTCGGCAATCATTTTACCAATTTCAGGGTCGTTGTTAGCAGAGATAGTACCAACTTGAGCGATTTCATCACCATTCTTAATTGGCTTACCAAGCTTAGTGAGCTCTTCACGAAGAGTGTTTACGGCCTTGTCAATTCCACGCTTTACAGACATTGGATTGTGACCCGCACTTACGATTTTAGCGCCTTCACGGTAAATAGCTTGGGCAAGAACAGTAGCAGTAGTAGTACCGTCACCAGCGTCGTCATTAGTTTTAGAAGCAACTTCTTTAACCATTTGCGCGCCCATGTTTTCGAACTTATTTTCTAGTTCGATTTCTTTAGCAACAGTCACACCATCTTTAGTGATCAATGGAGCACCGAAAGACTTTTCGATGACTACGTTACGACCTTTAGGTCCGAGAGTTACTTTCACAGCATTAGCGAGAGTGTTAACTCCTCTTAAAATTTGAGATCTTGCATCTTCTGCAAAACGCAATTCTTTACTCATTATAGTTCTCCTTAATTAAAAATTCCTAAAACATCGCCTTCGTTCATCATAAGAAACTCTTCGCCACCAAGCTTGAGTTCAGTTCCGGCATATTTACTGAATAATACTTTGTCACCAGTTTTAACTTCGAGTGGAAGAGTCTTGCCTTCGTCTGTAATGCGACCATTACCAGTAGCAACGATTTCTCCTCTTTGTGGCTTTTCTTTTGCTGTATCAGGGATGATGATACCACCCGCAGTTGTCTCATCTTCTTGTAAACGCTTAACTAAAATCCGATCGTGTAGCGGACGCACGTTTAATTCCATTCTCCTTACCTCCTGTGAATGAAATAGCTTTGGGCGCTAGTGGCCCGAATCGCTTTGAACATGGGAAGTATGGATTTCATTGGCGGAGAGTCAAGGTGGCCTCTAAAAAAATATTTTATTTTTTATAAGGAAGTCTTCTTAGACAAAAAAGTAGTGAATTATCGAGATCTTGATGCGCCTAATTATTTAGGCGTCCAACGAAAGGTTGGTCTACAGCCACTTCATCTCCGTCTTTGGCTCGGTCGATGTAATTGCGGTAAGCCCGCATGAGCTCAGCCATTTCTTCGGCCGTCATTTTCTTAGCGGCCTCTTCGAAGGCATCGGGATTGTCCGCACGGCTCAAATAAAGAACAAAGTAGTCGTTTACGGTGAGCTCTTGGGCAATCTCGAGGTTGAGTTTTGCTTGATTCAAACGCTCTTCCCAAGACTGGGCGCGCTTACTATCTGGAAGGTTCTTTTTGGCGGCCAAGAGCCTTGGCGATGCAACGGGAATATATCTTGAGTGCTGGCTCTTACCACCAGCGTTTTTAACTCGAAGGTCGATTTTAGCAACATCGAGAGAAATTTTAGCCTCTTCGATTTGCTTCGATTTCCATGTACGAAATCCTAAGATTTCGGCATTGGCCGCCTGAGTCATTAATAATGTGAGTAAAATCCCCACCATTACTTTCAAGATATCCTCCTAAGGCTCAAGTGTATTGAGCACCCTCACCTTAAATGTATCAATCTTTGTGCCAGCTTAAACTGAGTAAGCATTGCAAAAGATCAGCTCAGCTAGTTACTCTTTTCGCAAGAGCCGACTAAAAATGGCAGAATTATTAAGCATCTACAATGTGCGTCATGGCCCTGGAAAACATTCATTTTACAAAGATTCTTCGGCCCCCGGGGTAATTTGCTCCTGGACCGAAGTATAGCCCATGTCGGCAGGGAGCTCCTTTGTACCCTTTGCTCCTAGACTTTCCATCTTTCGAGCTTGGACGAGAACTCTAGAGTTGAGCCTCTTAAAACCCGTCTCGTATTCACTTTTTGCCTTATCTAAAAATTTTCCCACATTGGCGTAGGCTTCGACAAAATCCACGAGTCTTTTATGAAGCTCTTTACCCGCATCTGATATGAGCTGGGCATTTCGAGTGAGTTTGTCCTCGTGCCACCCATAGCGAATGACCTTCAAAAGACCAATCAATGTCGGTGGAGTCGCGATCAGAATCTTTTTCTCTAATGCGTATTCGACTAAATCTCTTTGTGTTTCTAGGGCCGCATAAAGAAAGGATTCATTGGGTAAAAACATGACAGTGAAGTCAGCAGAATCAGCTACATGTTCTTGGTAAGCTTTTTGTGCAAGCTTCTTTACATGGTCCTTAACGTGGGCTCCGTGCCGAGCCAAGTGAGTATTGCGCTCTTCTTCGGATGAAGCATCCATGGCCTCCAAAAAGGCATCAATCGGAGTTTTCGCATCGACGACGACAACTCGTCCTCCCGGCATTCGAACAATCATGTCCGGGCGAAGGACCTTGCCATCGACCTCACTACTATCCTGAAAACTCACGTCCGAGTACTCAGACATGCCCGCAAGCTCGATACAATTCATCAATTGGACCTCACCCCAACGCCCACGCACATGGGGTTTTTTAAGGGCATTTTTAAGGGCCTGGGTCTCGGCCGTTAGGCGCGTTCCCGCTTCGGCGACCTGCTTGAGTTCATTTTCTACTTGGGAATAGCTACGCTGACGCTCTTTTTCCATATCGAGAGCGAGCTTTTGATAGCGCTCCAGAGAATCCTTGAGTGGCCCCACTAAGCCCTCAAATTCTTTTTGTTTAATATTCATATTGCCCTTAATTTCTTCGGACTCTTTATTAAGGACATTTTTAGCCATATCGAGGAACCTTTGACTGTTTCCTTCGATGGCTTTTTGCGCAGCAAAGCTAAAGGACTCGAGCATCCGCTTTTCCAGCTCTTCTATCAGCTTTTGTTGTTTATCGAGGTTCTCTTGCAAGTGAATGGTTTTTTGTTCAAACCGAGTTTTAGCATCTTTTTGTTCAGAATAAAGAGTCTCCAGATCAGTAACTTTGGCGATCAACTCTTGCTTTGTATTATTAAGAATTCCAATTTCTTGATCCTTTAAAAGGATCTGCGACTGAAGGTCAGCCAACTCTGAAGATTCTTTGTTCTTAGCTTTACGAAAGTACCAAAAACTAAAGCCCAGTGAAAAACTCAAACCCAATAAAAATGTAAGACTAGAAATTAAATAAAGCATGATAAATGAGCTATCACGCTTTAAAATTAAAGTCGATACCAACTCCCTTATGCACCTTGCAGTAAATTGAAAAGCTTAAGGATATTAACAGTATGGCCGAAGACAAATTTGCGATTGCCCGTCGATCTGTAAAGTCGGACAGAGGCTCAGTGCCCCTTTCTAGCCACGTGCAATTAATTTTCGCTTTTTGCCTCTTGGTTTGCAGTCAAAAAGCCCACGCCGGAATCAAAGATCATTCTGATCGTTTTTCTTTAGCCCTACTCATTCAAAGTCAAACATATGAATTTGCCATCGAAAGTAAAACCAGTGAGGACATAGTTGTTTTTGAGCCAAATACCCATGAACAAGTTGGAATAGGAGTGTCTGCGTTTGGCCTTGGTGGAGCCGTCTACAATTCTACTGAGTTTACGCAAGAGGATGTGGTAAACTACGGAAAAACTCAATACGAAGACTTGAGTGGTAGCTTGTTTCTTGGTTCCAAAGATCAATTTTATTTATCGGGGTATTACAGTCGATTTAAAGGGTTTTTTATTCAGAGCTCCGAAGAGGTTGATCCAAGCGTTTCAACAACTGACCCTCGGATTCAAATTTCTAATTTAGAAAATTTTCGTCTTGGTGGAACTCTTTATTATTTATTTTCTCCAGATGATTTATCACTCTCGGCTCACCTTGGGCAATCGGCTCAACAGACCTCTAGTGATGGATCATGGTTTGTTCGCCTCTCTTATGATGGGCTTAAAATAAAATCGAATGGTCCTTTTATTCCAACTACAATTCGTAGCCAATTTGGCAGCGACGGAGCGATTGAGGCAGGAGAGTTTAATACCGCCAGCATTACTCTCGGCTACGGCCACGCCTTTATTTGGGGTAATTGGTTCGCATTTATTGCTATCAACTTAGGAACCGGATCCCAGTTTTTCGACTACACGGTTGATGGCGTTAAAAAATCGACTACCAAACAAGCTTTTAAGTCTGGCACCGACCTTGTGCTCGGTTATAACGGTAACGATCATTATTCAGGACTAAAAATTGTTTTTGACGAGACGGATCTTCCACTCGAATCAATTCGCATTACAACTTCAACAGTTCTAGTGCAGTTGTTTTACGGATATCGATTTTAAAAAAGGAATTCAAAATGAGGAAACAGGAAGTTTTAAATTTAAGGCGAAGAGTTTCAAAGCGACTTTGGGGATTACTCTTTCTTGGAATTGCTGCCGTTTACTTAGCTGGATGTGCCGTGGCCCTTCCTGTTCATCAACTACACACGCCTCAATCTAGAGGGAGTTTAAATTTTGAATTCGGAGCCATGAGTAATACCGCTCCGTCTATTGGGCCCGATTACGAAGACGGCTCTAGCCTCGACAACAATACTGTCGATTCTCTTGCAGAAGCTGTTCCCAGTATGGGGGCTGCCTTTGGCCTTGGAATAACAGAGTCTTTAGATATTGAACTCGAAGCTATCGCCAATTTCGGAAGTGGGTCCATTGCCTCTGCTGGCATCAAGTATCAATGGTTAGGAAGTAATATTTTTTCAGGTAAAGCTGGCAGCATGAATTCTTCAGTTCGCGTAAAGTATTTTGTAGCCTCGGGATACGAAGATGACGCCACTAACTCTAGTTCGGACAATATTTTCAATGGAATATTTACCGAAAAATTAGAGGGGAGCGGACTTATTGTTTCTAACTCTTTCGGCTATCTACTTGCTGACTTCTTTGGTGCTTATGTCGGCGGGCAATACATTCAAGGTAGCTTGAAGTACGACTATCGTGAAGGAAGTTCCACCGGAACTCTTTATTCGGGCGACCGGTCCTTTACTGGCTATGGTCCCTTCGCCGGTCTCCACCTTAATTCATCCGGCACCAGCTTTAGAGCTTACCTAGCCATGGAAGTTCAATACACTAACTTGCCGGCGACCTTTTCTGACGAAAGGGTATGGCATGAAAGTGTGGCTACCTATTTGGGGCTCATTTTGAATCTTTAAAAGATTCTTTTTTCGTGCAAATCATTTACAGTTCATTCGGCCTGTAGAAAAAATCTATAAAAAAATGAGAATTAAAAGCAAAAATTTAATTTCTTTTAGAAACCTTTGCTAAGCTGAACGTCTAATAACTAGAGAGTTGCTGTATGTATGTTTCATTCTCGCCTATGACTATTTAGATTAGAGGGAATCATGGAACGTTTTGTAAAGCTTCTATTTGGCCTAATATTTTTAGGATTAAATGCATGTAATGACGGGTCTCAGAACGACACAGGCATGAGAACAGACATCAAGGGGAGTGAGCAATTAGCCTCTCCAACCTACCCTATGCCAACAAATAATTTCAGACTCAGCCTCACCGATGCTCCACTAGAAAATGCGAGTAATGTAAATATTGAAATTGAAAACTTTGAATTATGGATTCAAAAGGGGGATCAAAAGGCACGTGTTATTACGGGTGAAGAAACTGGTTTGGTCGATCTTCTTGAATTAAAAGATAATTTCCTTTTGCCAATTTCCAATCTAGATATTGGCGACGGAATTGAAATCACTCACATTCGATTAATGCTTAAACCTGAGGGACACCATGTCGTATTCAATAATCAATCCACATGCCCAATGAAAACACCCAGCGGTCAAACCTCCGGTGTTAAGATTAAGCTCAAAGAGCCCCTAATCATTGAAGAGGGATACAGCTACAGTCTCGTGTTAGATTTTGATGCCAACAAGTCTGTAGTTGTAGCTGGCAATAGCGGCAAATGTAACTTAAAACCAGTTATAAGAATAGAGAGCCTCACTCGAGTTCCAATTAATTCTGAAAATGAAGACAATGAGGATTGCATGAATTCTAACGATTCTGTCGTCGAAGATGGAAATCAGCAAAACATGTGTGAAGGTGAGGAAACAATTGAAGATGGTGATGACTCATCAAATGATCAGCCCTATGATGACACTCCCGATGAAGATCTTCCTCCCGACATACCTGATGACGACATCAATTTTTAGGGACTCAACTATTTTAATTTGATTTAATTTTTATTGAATCTTATTTAAGATATTTCTATTAAATATATAATATTATTGAATAAATACTATATTATATATTGTTCAAGATATCTTGAACAATATAGTGATTTCGGTTAATATAAGATTATGGAAGACGCCGAAAACAAACTCGAAATATTCTATGATGGTCTGTGCCCCATTTGCACCAAAGAGATCAATCACTATCGGAAGCACCCCGAAAGCCACCGGATTCGTTTTGTGGATATAGCTTCCCGTGGATTCGACGCAGCTAATGAGGGTCTAGATCCTCGAGCCATTCACAAAACCTTTCATGTGAAAACTCCAAAGGGAGAGATTTTAAAAGGAGTGGATGGCTTCGTCGCCATATGGGAACACCTCAACATTTTTAAACCTCTCGTAATAGCGGCACAAAGCTCAATCGGTAGACCCCTTTTTAATCTCGGCTATGATGTCTTCGCAAAGGTTCGTCCTATTTTTAGAAAAAATGAATCTTGTACCGAAGATCTCTGCGAAAGGGTTTAAGTGTTTTTCGAAGTAGCCTTGGGTCTTCAACTTATTTCAAGTTTAATTATGGTGGGACTCATTTGGGTCATTCAGCTGGTTCACTACCCTAGCTTTCATTTTATTAGTGAAGGCAAGTTTTCAGAATTCGAAAACTTTCATGCCAAGAGAATATCTCTAATAGTGGTTCCAGTTATGATCATCGAGTTCATTAGTGCCTTCCTTTTGCTGATCAATAGCACCCAAGCGCTGAATCTGGTTCTTTACATCAACATGGGCATTATTCTATGTCTGTGGCTATATACATTTTTTGTAAGTGCTCGGATTCATAACAATTTATACGATGGATACAAGAAAGATCAGGTGACCTTGTTGGTAAAATCAAATTGGTTGAGGACGATACTTTGGACATTGAAAATCCCTTTACTCTTACCACTATTTTACTAAGGCCATACTGTGGATAAACTTGTTCTTATTCTTGGCAACCAACTCTTTCCTCATAAATACTTAAAGGCGCAAAAAGATATCCCCATTTTTATGGCAGAATCCTGGGACCTATGCACATACCAAAAACATCACAAGCTCAAAATTGTTTTATTCTTATCGGCAATGCGAGCCTACCGCGATGAACTCAAAAAAAATGGTTACACGGTAAATTACAAGGAGCTTGACGAGAACAACAAAGAACTTCGCTTTGAGGGTCATCTCGATGAATTTCTTAATAAGGTCAAAGAACTCATAACTTTCGAAGTCGAGGATAAGTTTTTCGAAAAAAGAATTCACGAACTCTGCCATGAGAAAAACATTAAGTGGACAATTCTAAAGTCTCCGATGTTTGTAACCAATAGAAAAGAGTTTAGAGAAATAATTGGATCCAAGAAACCCTTTATGAAAACGTTCTACGAAGAAAGTAGGAAAAGACAAAGTATACTTCTTGAAAAAGATGGCGGCCCCCTGGGTGGCAAATGGAGTTACGATACTGAAAACCGCAAGAAGATGCCAAAAGATGTTATCCCCAATAAACCACCTGAATTTGATAAAAACCCTCATGTCAAAACTGTGGAAAAACTAGTTGATAAGCATTTTAAAAAACACCCCGGTGAATTGGGCGAAAACTGGTTCCCGACGACCAGAAAAGGTAACTTAAAAGCTCTAAATTACTTTTTAAAAAATAATTTAAAAGATTTTGGTAAATACCAAGACGCGATTAGTGATAAAACACCTTTTCTTTTTCACTCCCTCCTTTCTCCGGGCATAAACATGGGATTAATCACTCCTGATGAGGTCGTAGAGAAGGCAACTCAATATTACTTCGAGAACGCAAATGAAATACCCTTGAGTTCAATCGAAGGATTCATCAGACAAGTGATCGGCTGGAGAGAGTTTGTTCGCGGGATTTACCAAGACTATTCAAAAAAACAGGAAACCACTAATTTCTTTAAACACAAAAGAAAAATGACCGACGTTTGGTATACGGGAGAAACCGGAGTTCCTCCAGTCGACGCCGCGATTAAAAGAGCTATTAAGTACGGGTATAATCATCATATCGAACGCTTGATGGTTTTAAGCTCACTGATGCTTCTATGTGAAATACATCCAAAGAAAGTTCACGATTGGTTTATGGAAATGTATGTTGATACCTCTGATTGGGTCATGGGCCCCAACGTTTACGGCATGGGTCAGTTTAGCGATGGCGGCATTTTTGCCACAAAACCCTATATCTGCGGCTCCAACTACCTCTTAAAAATGAGCGACCATAAAAAAGGAGATTGGTGCGATTCTGTAGATGGACTTTACTGGCAGTTCATTGACAAGAAACGAGAGTTCTTTGCCAAAAACCCTCGAATGAAAATGATGGTATCAAGTTTTGATAAAATGGATTCAGAAAAGAAAAAACGTATTTTTACCGCGGCTGACGAACTCAAAAAGAGAGTTACCCGTTAATTAAAAGTAGAAGCTAGCTGCAACGGCTATGTCGTTAGCATATTCCGAATACACCATGACATTCCATGAATTACTTGGTGCGATTCCAACGCCAAACCACAAGTCGTTATCACTAGAGGTATTATTATCATCATTTAGGCGTATATCGTATGAAACAGAAATGGTTATAAATTCGATATTGAAAGCGAGACCAGGAGTCAAAAGAATTAAAGTATCTTCGATATTGTCGTCGTCAAATGTGGCATTCGAAGCATCTACTGAAAATGTAAAACTTTGACTCACATAAGAATATCCAGCTGCAAAACTAGAAATCGTTACGTCATCACCGTTGTTTACATCGGCGACAAATCCGATTCGATGTTGACCATGGGGATTAACAAGTACCCCTAGGCCGTAGAGACTCTCTCCAAACCTCAAGCCAAAACCAATTCCGCGAAACTCACCACCAACTGCAAGTGACGCTCGCGAATCACAACCATCGCAATCATAGGTCGTCACCCCTACTGCTGCACCAAATCTTTTGTTTGCAATTCCTGCCTCGCCACCAATAGTCGTCGAATTTCCATTTGTAAATTGCCCAGTTAGACGTATTCCCTCTTGATAAAGGACCCCGACGGGATTTTCTATGGTGAAGCCATTGGAAAAATTTATTGTAGATGTACTTGAAGGAGAGGACACTCCTTGAGAAATACCAATTTTATTACTCGCAAAAAGGATTTGCGAAAATAGAAATATTAGTCCAAAAATCATTTTTTTCATGGAATCTCCTCGTTCTACTCAAATATTTGAGCAAATCTTCGCGAAAATTCCTAGTCTAGCTGCGATTTTTTTAGCTTTTTAAAATCATCTTTATAGATACGATGCTTATTCATAAGGTTGTTAAGTTGACGCTCACTGATGTCTGCTAGACGGGCTGCCTCAGCAATCTTACCATGAGTCGAACTTAACAGGCTTTCGATGTAGGTCTTCTCAAAATTGTTAACGAGCTCATTTCTAGCTTCAGCTAAAGAAACTGACAAATTGATATTATTAGAAACTTGGTCTTTGTTTTGACGAATCATTTCTTGTGGAAAACTTCTCTCAGTAAGTCGGTTAGATTTTTCGATAATAAATGCTCTTTCAATAACATTTTCTAGCTCTCTTATATTACCGGGCCATTGGTAAGCTTTTAGACTGTTTAATAAATTCGCCTCAATACCTTCAACATTTTTTAGATTCACCTTATTGAGACGTTTCAAGATAATTTCAATGATTTGTTCAATATCATTTATGCGATCCCTTAGGGGTGGAATCTCAATAGGAAATACATTGAGACGATAAAAGAGGTCCCGCCTAAATTCACCTTTATCGCATTTAATAGCCAGATCTTCGTTTGTCGCCGAAATAACTCTGACATCAACTTTAACATCAGACTCTCCACCAACCCGCTGAAACATTCCATCTTGCAAAACCTGAAGTAATTTAATCTGTGCCGATGGACTCAAGGTTGATACCTCGTCGAGAAATATCGTACCCCTATCTGCTAACTCAAATTTACCGACTTTTCTTTTTTCAGCCCCAGTAAAGGCCCCTTTTTCGTGACCAAATAGTTCACTTTCTAGGAGGCTATCTGTAATTGCCCCGCAGTGTACATGAATAAACGCCTTATTCTTTCGAAGGCTATGACTATGAATTAGTTTTGCAAGGAGTCCCTTCCCGACCCCAGTTTCACCTAAAATAAGAACACTAGATTCGGTCGGGGCCACATCTTTAACATTGGAATAGACTTCCTGCATTTTTGAACTGGAGGTTAATGTCATCTCTTGAGAGTCAGCACCCCAAAATTGATCACGTAAGTCCTTTAGTTCTTGAGACTTCAACTCTTGATTCCACAGCTTTTCTGATAGTGCTTTAATTTCGAGGGGATCTACTGGGTGGCTTAAATAATCGTCCACTCCATGTTTAATTAGCCCAATTGTTTCACGAATTTCATTAGGAGAGGTCATAAGGACCAACCTTGCCCCTGGACGAATGGTCTTTAATCGTTCGAAAGACTGGGCGGCCCCAGACTGTTCGTTTTTAAGAAAGTCATACTCGATTACAATAATATCTACCGGCGTTTCCCGGATCGTCTTAAGACAGTCAGAGAAGGATCTAGACTCGATAACACGGTTGGATTCGCTCAGTATTTCTTTGCCCTTGATTAACAAATCTTCTTTTTCTGAACCCAACATTATTGTCATTCTAACTCCAGAAAATCAGTGTAGTTGAGTTTGCTCTTTTATCGCAATAGAAATCGGAAACCTTACTTCCGATTCGGAAATCCATCGTGAAATCAATGATTTCTAGTCCTATTTAAAGAGACAAGGGTCCTCTAATCTCGGCATCTACCTTGCTAATAGATAGTCAGGGGAGTCTCGTGAGAGGCACGACTTAACCTCAAAAAATTAACCCCTCCCCAGGAGAAAACTAAATGAGAAAAATTATCGCCCTATTAGCCGTACTTTTACTTTTTGGTCTAGTTAACCCTGTTGCTCATGCTGACGATGATACGTGGGCTGATGAAAGCACCGATACAACTTACGATGAAAGTTCAGTGAGTGATGAAGAGCCAGTTTCTCTTGAAGAAGAGGAAGAAGAACCCGCTCCAGAAAGTGGCGCAATCAATAAGAAGTCTAAAAAGCAGGCAAAGAAAAATCTAAAAAAACCTGTAAAAAAAGCTTCTGAAACCCTTTAGTTTTAATCAGGCTCTTAAGAGGGACCCGTTTGAAGAGACCTACCTAAGAGAAGTGATAGCTTTGTCTAAAGCTGCCTTAACTTTTTCGGGATCATGACCTTTTCCCGAACTATTATCCTCGAGAGAGCCTGTTTCGATAAAAACAGCTTTATTATCCGAAGGGCGTACTACAGCGAGAAATGGTACGCCTTTTACTTCTTTTCGTGCCTTACCATTTGTTTTTAGGATTTTTGACAAAATGTCTTCGCCAGAAGAGATCTTATCCCGTGAATTGTACTTGTAGATTCCGACTTCACTAAGAACCAAGTCTTTATCTAGGCTCGCCCAAAACTTCTTGTCATTAAACATACGATGAAGGGATTGGCACCACGGACACCAGTCGGCACCAAACTTCACTAACACGAGCTTCTTTGTGCTTTTTGCCGAATTCAGAGATTTTTTATAAGCTTTACCTTGGTCAGAACAGACCTTGTAAACCTTGTTACTGTCATCGCAATCCTTAGACCAGGCTAAAGAGGGAATGTGTAAGAACAAAAATAAAATTAAGAGCTCTCTCATGACTCGACTCCTACTAATTGTTAGTGCCTTTTAGGCGGGCCAATTTATTAACAAAAATTAGAGCAAGAGTCCGCTAAAATTTATGTATAGCTCGAAAAGGCATCTAATATTTCTAATGCACCTTTCCCAAGAAGCTTTCGATCTCTATGGTAAAGGCGCGGCAATAAACTATGCTCACTTGATATTTCAGTTTTTACTCTAATCAAGCTGCCGGCGGTCATTTCATTTTGAATAAGGTAGTGGGGCATCCAGCCATATCCAAGCCCCTTCAAGATAGCTTTTTTCTTCGAATAAAAATCATTAACAATTATAGAAGAGGAAAACTCTAACTGCTCGGTACTTAAACCAAGGCCTGCAATCGAACCTCGCACACTGATATAGATGTAGCGGTTCAAGTCTTCAACCGAAATGGAGCCCTCCCCTCTGTTTAGCGGATGGTTTTTATGGCAAACCAGAAACATTTTGATGGGTTTTAAATTTATCGATGGTCCCATCAATTGTTGATGAGGAAGAATCGTTAACATGAGATCGGCATTTTCTGATTGAAATCGTTTCTCAACTTCATCGAGAAAAGCCGCCGATGCTTTTATTTCCGTAGGAATTTCTGATTGCTGGAGCTTTAATAGGACATCACTAATTATCTCGAAATCGATAACCCCATCGTAAACTAAACCAATTTTTGGTTCCCAAGAGTTTCTAAGTTTTTTACATAGGGTTTCAATGTCTTCTTTGTTTTTGAGAATTCTTTTGAAATAGTCGTGGATTAACTTTGCTTCATCGGTGAGCTGGGTCCGGTAGCCACTTCGATCAAGAAGCTTGATTTCGAGCTCTTCTTCTAGAGTCTTTAAAAGATAGATCACGGCTGAGTGACCTTTACCCAAGGACTCAGCCGCCTTCTGGAATGTTCCAAGCCGAGCT
>JAUHWN010000218.1 GCA_030424665.1 Bdellovibrionia bacterium
CACTTGGACTAGGGCTTTCTTCTATGAGTTTTTGATGACGTCGTTGAATCGAACATTCGCGTTCAAAAAGGTGAATGACGTTGCCATGATTGTCACCAAAAACCTGAATTTCAATATGTTTTGGGTTGGTAATAAAGCGTTCGATGTAGACAGTGTCGTCGTTAAAATAGTTTTTTCCTTCAGACTGACAGGCGCGAAAAGAACTTTCAATCTCATTGGGATCGTGAACAACTCTCATCCCTTTTCCGCCACCGCCGGCAGAGGCCTTAATGATAACGGGATATCCAATTTTTTCAGAAATTGATTTTGCAGCACTAGCATCGGCGACGGGACCATTACTTCCAGGAACAGTCGGCACCTTTGCTTTTTGCATTAAATCGATGGCCGAAAGTTTATCTCCCATAGCTTCGATATTTTCTGGTGAGGGTCCGATAAAAGTAACGCCTTCTTTTGCTAAGGCTCTGGCAAACTCGGGTTTCTCACTTAAAAAACCATAGCCAGGATGAACTGCATCGGCACCGGACTTTCTAACGGCCTCTAAGATTCGATCAATTTTTAAATAGGACTCCGTACTTGGTGCCGGTCCAATTTCATAGGCTTCGTCAGCGAGCGCGACATGAAGGCTCTTACGGTCTGCTTCAGAGTAAACTGCAACCGATGAAATGCCGAGATCTCTACAGGCACGGATAACTCTAATCGCAATTTCACCACGATTGGCTACAAGTATTTTTTTAAACATAACTGCGCCCTTCTTTATAGTGGAATATTTCCATGCTTTTTCTGAGGATTAACATCTTTTTTGTTTTTTAACATTTCCAGAGCATCGACAATTCGTTTTCTGGTCATTGCTGGTTCAATCACCTCATCGATATAGCCAAGTTCCGCGGCCCGGTAAGGGTTGTTGAATTTTTCTTCGTACTCTTTAGTCAGACGAGCTCTTTCCGCCTCAGGATTGGATGCTTTCTTTACTTCGTTTCTAAAAACGACATTAACGGCACCTTCTGCGCCCATCACGGCAATTTCTGCTGTCGGGTAGGCGAGGTTAACATCAGAGCGCAAATGCTTAGAACCCATAACGATATATGCACCACCATAGGCCTTTCGCGTGATGAGAGTAATTTTTGGAACGGTCGCCTCGGCGTAAGCGTATAGTAGCTTAGCACCATGGGTGATAATCCCTTGCCACTCTTGTTCAGTACCGGGAAGGAAGCCGGGAACATCCACGAGACTTACGATAGGAATATTAAAAGCATCGCAGAACCGAATAAAACGTGCGCCCTTTTTTGATGCATCGATATTCAAACAGCCAGCGAGAACTTGAGGTTGGTTAGCGACGATACCAACGGGTCTTCCATTGAAGCGGGCAAAGCCAACAACGACATTGGTAGCGTAATGTTTATGAACTTCGAGGAAGTAGCCCTCATCGACGATAAACTTTATGAGTTCGACAACGTCGTAGGGTTTTTTTGAATTATCGGGAATAAATGTATTCAACTCATCTACAATTCGATCTGGACGATCAGTTGTCGCCAAAACGGGTGGATCATCCAAGTTGTTGCCAGGGAGAAAGTTTAGGAGCTCTCTAATCATTAAAAGACAATGTTTATCGTCTTCAGCAGCAAAATGAGCAACGCCTGATTTAGATGAATGAGTTGAAGCGCCACCGAGATCTTCTTTAGTAACCTCTTCGTGGGTGACTGTTTTTATAACATCTGGTCCCGTTACAAACATGTAACTAGACTCTTTAACCATGAAAATAAAATCAGTGATTGAAGGTGAGTAAACGGCACCGCCCGCTGAAGGCCCCATAATTGCCGTAATTTGTGGAACGATTCCAGAGCTCATGGTGTTTCTTACGAATATGTCACCGTATCCGGCAAGGGACTCAACACCCTCTTGAATTCGCGCTCCACCTGAATCATTAAGTCCTATTACAGGAGCGCCATTCTTTACGGCGAGATCCATAATTTTACAAATCTTTGTCGCCTGTGTTCTCGACATACTTCCGCCGTAGACGGTGAAATCTTGAGAATAAACAAACACAAGTTTGCCATTAATTCTTCCGTAACCAGTTACAACGCCATCGCCATCGATGTGGCTTTTTTCCATGCCGAAGTTTGTGCATCTGTGATGGACAAAACGATCGAGCTCAACAAAGCTACCGGGATCTAAAAGAATGTCGAGGCGTTCTCTCGCTGTAAGGCGTCCGCCTGTTTTATGTTTTTCGATTCGCGTTTCACCACCACCAAGCATGGCTTGTTCATTCTTGGTCTCGAGTTCGTTTAAACGCACTAAATTTATATTTTCTGTTTCGCTCATGACGTACCTCTATTAGGGGTAGTTGCGTCCATAAAGACGCGGAAATGGAATAGTTTCTCTGACGTGGGAAGTACCGCAAATCCAACCAACAGTTCTTTCGATACCCAGGCCAAAACCTGAGTGAGGGAAAGAGCCGTAGCGGCGAAGATCGAGATACCATTGAAAATCCTCTTCTTTAAGATCGTGTTCTTTAATTTTTGTTTTAAGAACATCGATACTCTCTTCTCTTTGACCACCGCCAATAATTTCTCCGTATCCCTCAGTTGCTAACATGTCACAGCTAAGGCTATACTTTGAGTCTTTCGGCTCCTCTTTAAAATAAAAAGCTTTAATGGCCGTAGGAAAGTGATGGACAATGACTGGTTTGTCGAATTGAGAACTAATAATAGTTTCATCTCCTCCACCAAAGTCATCTCCATCCACAAATTCAGGATTTTCTTTTTTAATAATTTCGACAGCTTCTTCGTAGTGAAGCCTTGGAAAAGAGCCTTTAATTGGTTCTAATTTAGAAAGATCTCGCTCAAGAACCTTTAGCTCTTCTGCCTTATTTTTTATTGTTCTCTGTACGATGTATTCAACAAACTGTTCGGCCAAATCCATATTGTCGTAGAGATCGTTAAATGCGACTTCTGGTTCAACCATCCAGAATTCAATGAGGTGTCTTCTCGTTTTTGACTTTTCTGCTCTAAAAGTTGGGCCAAAACAATAAACCTTTCCATGGGCAGCTGCTGTTGCCTCCATGTAGAGTTGACCACTTTGCGAAAGATAAGCTTCGGTATCAAAGTACTTGGTACCGAAAAGATTTGATGTGCCTTCACAAGCACTCGGAGTAAAAATAGGAGCATCGGTATTGATAAAGCCACGTCCATCAAAGAAATCGCGAATCGCCTTCACAATTTCGGAGCGAACGCGAAGGACTGCGTGCTGTTTTTTTGATCGCAACCAAAGGTGGCGATGATTCATTAAAAAATCGATACCATGTTCTTTTGGCGTAATTGGGTAGTCGACAGATTTAGAAATGACCTCGAAGGATTCAGCGCTCAGTTCATATCCGCCGGGAGCTCTGGGTTCTTCTTTGACAGTGCCAACAACTTTAACGCTCGTTTCTTGGGAGATATCTTCTGAAAAGTTCTCGAAACTCGTCTCATCGCATTCTCCCTTAAAGAAAGTACACTGGCAGTAACCGGTTCCATCTCTAAGAATTAAAAATTTAATTTTTTTCGAACCGCGCGAGTTGAACACCCAACCCTTCAGTTCGACTTTTTGACCCACATGTTTGTGGAGCTCGTCAATAAAGTACCTCATAGGCCCCCCAAGCCGTTAAATCAGCGTAGCGTCATTAGGCAAAATTAGGCCTAAATTATCTATATATGGCGGAAGGTACAAGCCAAAAAAGGGCCCTTAAAGACAGGTCGCAGCGACCCTTTATGAGGTTCGTGGAGCTACGTGTTATAGCTTCTTAATTGCCAACGAGAAGCTTTGAAAAACCCTGAAACATTTCAAATCGTTGAACCTGAGTTTTAATGAGTGCACTGCAGGCGGTTGCGTGAAAATGATTCGAATTAGGCCTTCGTTTTGGTCGATTCATTGCCATAATAAAAAGCTTTTCAAACTGCTTTTCATTGAGTGTAATCGCTTCTGCATTTAGGCCTCCATAGATCTTAGCTGGCTCGAGGCAATTCGCTTTAATTTGCTTTTTGAAGCTGTGGAAAACCTTTATAGCTCTTGGGTCAATGCCTGTTTTTAACTGAGAGATTGGCTCACTAATACTGCGGCCGTGGGATATTCCCATTTGATCCTTAATCAAGGTGTCTCGACTGAGTTGAATCATGTTGTCTAAAAATTTAAATTCGGCATAACAATGATAGGAATCCTGAGTAATGTCTTTGTGACAACGGTTTCGATCCTCAGGGCTCGGTTGATTCGGCTCGGTCACATGGGAGCTATTGCAAAATGAATAGAGTCGATAGAGTTTTGTTTGGTCAAATACATGACGAGCTTCTTTGCTAGCTATCGCCAAATAGTTTTGCCCATTACTACACCGATATTCAATCGTGTGAAAATCGCTGGCCTGAGAGAAGTTAATAATAAATGTGATACTTAAAAAGACTATGAGATTTTTGACAAATTCCATTGTCTGGCCCCTAATATTTTGATTCCTTCAAAATACTATTACCATATTTGTAAACGACATTTTCAAAAGAGAAGCATG
>JAUHWN010000067.1 GCA_030424665.1 Bdellovibrionia bacterium
TTTTAGATGCTACTTTTATCTCAGTAGATGGTACTGTTATTGGATCGAGGGGAGCAGGCGTGGAATTCCTAAATTGCCCATGGTCTGAGGCTTTGCCCTTTTTAAACCAAAAGCTTTGTTTTGCAAAGTGCCGAGGAGAGAGTCTTTGTAAGTGATACTTTGCCTTTCGTAGTTGACCGAGCTGCACTGGATAACCCGTACACCACAGTAAACCGAGATTTTCAAAAAATGCCTGCATATCTGGTTTTTTTCGATTCAAACTAGAAAGCTGAGTCACTTTCGAATCGGGGCGAATATCCTTATACATGCTTATTAAAGTCGGGTGAGGGCCGATTTCTAGTATCAGGTCAAATTCACTTTCAGGAAGTCGTTCTATCGCTCCGCAAAAGTTCGTGGCGTTTCGCAGGTGACCAGCCCAAAACTCTGGGCTGAGTTGGTTTTGTTGGTGAAACTCTAAGTCCTTACAGGACATAACTTGAAACTGTCCCTTTGAATATTCGATTCCTTTAAGATGGGATTTAAATTCACTCAGGACCGGCTCCATGAGATAAGAGTGAAACCCTTGTTTTACAGGTAAAATTTTAGAGCGAATTCCTTCCTTTTCACAGTAGTTATTCAGCTTTGCTACCTCTTCTTCTCGCCCTGAGGCGAGAGTTAACTCGGGGCCATTAATAGCTGCAATATCTAAGTGAAGTCCCTGTGCCCTTATTATTTTTTCAGTGGAATCTTTATCTGTAAAAAGAGTCAGCATTTGTCCGGGAGCACTCTTCTGCATGACCTGTCCACGGTAGTGAATAAGTTCTACTGCAGAATTGAGACTCAAACTGCCATTGCAGGCCAGAGCAATAATCTCTCCGAGACTGTGACCGACGGCGAATTCCAATTGAACTCCCAACCCCTTCCACAATTGGAAAAGGGCGTATTCAGTAGCAAGAATTAGAATTTGTCCGAGATCCGTTTGATAAATCGCCGCTTTATCGTCATCAATGTAAAGAGCTCGGTGAATATCGATTCCACTCAATTCTCTATATATTTCTGCTACCTGATTAAAAGCTTCACGATAGGTTGAGTTGAATTGATAGAGATCCATTCCCATTTTTGGACTTTGGGACCCTTGTCCGGTGAAAAGTCCAAGGACTTTTCGCGGAATAACTTTTTTGAGTGAAAAAACTTTTTGTTTTTGGAGCCGAGGTTTTTCTAAAAGATCAGCTATTTGATTTTTTAGGTCATTGAGGTCTTTTGCGACTAAGCTACAGCGGACTTTAAGCTGACTTCGATTATTGATAAGACTGAGTGAGAGATCATCTATGGATTTAACTTGGTTATCGTCTATGAGTTTGGCTAAATCTTTGAGGTCCGCCATTAAGCTCCCGACGCTAGAGCTAGAAAACGGTAATAAATGGAAATTCGGTTCGGGCTCGATATTAAATGTCTTCTCACTGAGGTTGATATTATTTTGGTAGGCTTCGAGAATGACATGAGCATTGGTTCCACCAAAGCCAAAAGAGCTTATTCCAGCCCGTAGCGGAAGCTCATTGTCCCAGTCCTTTTTTCTTAAAGGAATTTCAATATTAGGATTTACCTGGGCGATATTTTTGTTGATTTCTGTATAGTTGAGGTGGGGAAATATTTTTTTCGATTTAACCGAAAGCGCTGCCTTAATAAGGCCACTCATACCTGCCGCTGCTTCTAGGTGCCCAATATTTGTTTTCACACTGCCAATATAGAGTTTTGTGTTCGCGCCATAGGTTCTATTCAGGCTATCATATTCGATGGGATCACCCAATGAGGTCCCTGTGCCATGGGCCTCGACATAGCCAATATCTTTTGCCTCGAGCTGAGCACTGTTAAGGGCGTCTTTTATAACCATTTCTTGGGCTAAACTTGAAGGAGCTGTTAGTCCGTTGGTTCTTCCATCTTGATTAATAGCTGAACCCTTTAAAAGCACCCTTGATTTGCGGTGAGACTTTTCGATAATAGAAGCTCTTTCTAAAATGAGAGCGCCTGCGCCCTCGCCGCGCACGTAACCATTAGCACCTTCGGAAAAGGTTTTACAGCGAGCATCGGGTGAAAGCATATTGGCTTTAAAGAAGTTTTCTGTAATGTCGGGGATTAACATGAGGTTAACTCCCCCTACGATAGCGCGATCACACTCTCCGTTAAGTATACTTTTTCGGGCAAGGTGTACGGCGACTAGCGAAGAAGAGCATGCTGTGTCTACTGAAAAGCTGGGACCGCGAAGACCTAAAAGGTAAGAAATTCGATTGGCCGCAATGCTATGAGCGTTTCCCGTTCCATCAAAAAGGCTACTTTGTGCCCCTTCTTTTGCCATTAATATTGAGTAGTCAGAACTAGAGATTCCAACGAAGACTCCTGTGTTGGTATTTTTAAGGTCCTCTAGTTTTAATCCAGCATCATCGATGGCTTGAACAACGACCTGTAGGAGAATTCTTTGCTGCGGGTCCATGGCTGCAGCCTCGGCCGAAGAAATCCCAAAAAGACTGGGGTCAAATTGATCCAAATTTTCGATATAGCCCGCTTCGGAGGGAACGCCCTGAGATAAATGAAAACGGTCTTGTAGATTGATTCCACTTTTTCCTTCTTCGAGTAGATGCTGAAAAGATTTGAGGTCTGGTGCCCCAGGAAAACGGCAGGCCATGCCAGATATTCCAATGTCTTCTAATAGTGCTGTCTCCGACCTTTCTAATTCATTATTAGGGAGTGAACGGTCTGGGGTTTTGCTTAAAAATTCAGCGAGTTCATCGACTGTTGGATAGTCAAAGAGAAGAGTTGGCGAAATCTCAATTTGTAAGTCTTTTTTGAGTCGACCAACCAATTGAACTGCGTCCATAGACGTCAGACCTAATTGAACGAAAGCCTGATCGGTAGGGATCAAGCTTTCTTTTTGACCGCTCATTTCTGAGATTTGCGCCAGCAACCACTTTGTTATTTCTAACTGAGTTAGGTTCATGGACATTCCTCGTAAGGGAGCAATTTAATTTTAATTACTTTGTGGCAATTTCGATAACACTATCGGCAAAGCGATACCATGTATCGAGCCATTCACCAGCTTTTTTCTCAATTTCGTCGTGACGAGCAGGATCCAAAGCTTGGCGAACAAGAGTCCAAGAATCTTCGGAGTGGTCGTCATCGATTGAATCACCGTGCTCGTCTTCGACGTGAATCGTGTGGTATCCTTCTGAGATATCAATTCCAGCTGAACGAGAAGCATTGTCCGCCCAGGCACCTGCAAAACGATCAAAAATTGATTCAGCGTAAGCAAGAACTGTAGTGAGCATTTGATAGTCACCATAGTACTCTTCCATTGTGGCTCTTGAATCGACAGCCGCCTTAGAAGGTTTAAAATCTTTAATGGCGTCAACAGACATGCCTAGTTCTTCGTAAAGCTTTACGTATTGAAAATAATGAGCGGCAAAAGGGTTCCCCTTGTAGTTCTCATTGTTATCACCGGGCATGTATCCGATTTCGTCCATGAGGTTAAGAGCCCATAAAAATCGAGCCGCTACCTTTGATCTCGGACCATGACGGTTCTCAAGGTCGGTGGCCTTAGCCATTGCCGTAAGAACTGCATCTGTAAAAATTTGCGCGAAAGCATATCCAAATTCAAGGTGAAGTTGTTTTGTTTTTTCTTTATCTAGTGTTTCAGTTTCAAAAAATTCTTTAACTGGGTGACCAACGATTGGGTGTTTAGCTAACTTGGCTTGAAGGCGATCGACAAAAGCAGAATTGGCAGTCCAAATGTCCGCGGGAACAGATTCTTTAACAGCTTTTCGACCAGTGGTTCTAGGATCCGAATAGTCTAATTTCACAATAACCTCTTTTCTTTTCTTACACTTTTTATGCAAGGACTTCTTTGTCCGTGCCGATAGTGGTTCCATTTTGCAATATATGTGCTGTGAATTGTGCTTCTGAAATCTAATGTATGAGATATGAGGTCCGAGCAGCCACTTTTTGTTAGTGCCTTTAGCCTATAATGAACAGTCAAAATAAAGGGCTTTATAGAGGCATAAAGGCCTGAGTTATAGATATCAGAAGTGGGCTATAAAATGGACTGGGCAGCCTTGAGGCCGGACGCAAATGCATCCTCATGAAACCCAAAGCCAAAGTAGCTACCACAGAAGGCCGTTTGCCCTCTATTCAAATCATGAAGTTGATCTTGGCTCGACACGGAATTTTGGTCGAAAATAGGATGTCGATATTGAAACTCCTGAATGATCTTTTCGTCTCGAATCCCTGGTGTTCCGAGACTTAGTACGTAATCTGATTTCGACTTGATATCGTGAACGCGATTCAAATAATAGCTTATAAAGTATCGGTTACCAGACTTGTTCATATTCCAGCTGGACCACAATTTTTTGTTCTTGTGGAGAACGCTCGTATCGGTATGCAAAGTTGCAGTCGAGCTATTATACCTCCAGCGTGCCAATAGATCCCTTTCTAGAGGACTTGGGTCGTTAAGAAGTTTCAGGCTAATATCGGCCGGAGTTGCCAAAATGACTTTGTCGAATTGAAGAGGGGATTCTTCTTTGTCTAAGAAAATTGAAATCTCTTTTGAACCTCTTTCAATGCACCTGACCAATGAGTTTAGAACTATTTTTCCAGGGAATTTCGAACAGAAGGCATTCAGGTAAACGGCGCTTGAGCCTTTGAAACTCAACCACCGCTTATCACTCTTGCCCGCCAGTAATTGGTGGTTATAGAAATAATTTAAAATGCTTTGAGCTGGATATAAGCCGATCTGACTGGGAGGAAGAGACCATATCGCTGAAGTCAGAGGGTACACGAAATTATCGCTAAAACTCCTACTGAAGTCCTGAAGGTACTCCTCAATTGAGATACTGCTAAGATCTACCTTGTTGACGATATCTGAATGCGCCTTCTTACGAAACCGATACATTTCTTTAAAGATCGACCAGAATCGGGGATTGAGTGCCTCTTTGAGCCCAAACCGAACCAGTCTACTTTTTTGTCCCATCGAGTATTCTATTTTGTCATCAGTGTTGCGAAAGCAACTGGACATTTCTAGATTATGGGCGTCCCCAATGACTTCCAATTCTTTCAAGAATTGACAAAAATTGGGGTAAGTGGAGTCATTAAAAATGAGAAAGCCCGTGTCTAAAGGTGTAGGCTCTCCATTGTTTTCGATAATAACGGGATTAGCATGGCCGCCGAGCCGATTTCTTGACTCTAGTATAGTAACATCGTGACCAAGTTGTGAGAGTTTATGAGCGGCCCCTATGCCAGCGGCCCCTCCCCCAACAATGGCTACTTTCAGTTTTGTCGAAGACATTGGGGTTGCTTTCGACCTTGCTTGCTGAGAACCACTTGCCAGAGTTGCCAATTTCTTGCGCGAAAACCACCGGCGAATGACAGTAAGTAAAACTCCCACATTTTTTTAAACTCAGGTGAGAGCCGACTTGATAGCTTTGGCCAATTTTTTTGAAACCGTCGATTCCATTCCATGAGGGTGCGATCGTAGTCTGGTCCAAAATTATGCCAGTCTTCCATAACGAAAAGATTTTCAATGGATTCACCAATTTGTTTTATCGAAGGAAGTACGCCATTTGGAAAAATATAACGATCGACCCATGGATCTGTAGAGAATGTAGTGCGGTTGTGACCTACACTGTGTATGAGAGCGAGCCCACTCCCCTTTAGTGATCGATAAACCACTTCCATATAGGTTCTAAAGTTTTTAGCCCCGACGGCCTCTAGCATTCCGACAGATACGACTCGATCAAATTCACCTTTTATATTGCGATAATCATCGTAAACAAACTCTATGTCCAAATTTTTGCAATTTTCTCTGCCGAATTTGATTTGCTCAGTGGACAGTGAATAGCCAACACATTTAACGCCATAGTTTTCTGCAGCGTACTTCATAAGGGACCCAAACCCGCAACCAATATCTAGCAACGTCATTCCAGGTTGTAGATCAAGTTTTTCACAAATGAGCTTCATTTTGTTTATTTGAGCTTCTTCGAGTGTTATTGCATTCTTCCAATAGGCACATGTATAAAGCATGTTTTCATCTAGCATTTCTCGATAGAGTTCGTTGCCTAAATCATAGTGTTTTGTGTTAACAATCTTCGCTCGACCCTTTGACTGTAAATTAAAAAAGCGGGCGATCGTTTCACTGGCAATGTTTGCGGGAGTATTACGTCTTCTATTGATAGGAGAGCTAAAAATTTTGCATATTAATTGATCTAATTGCTGACAGTTCCAGTAGCCCTTCATATAAGATTCACCCAGTCCGAGGCTTTGCCGCCAAAAGACTTCGCTGTAAAAGTCTTCGTTTTCAACCTGGATGTCCCAAGGACGATTGCCTCCGACCCTAATGTCAGCACTTTCGAGTCGGCTTTGGATAAAACTCTTTACATAGGTTTTAGGTCTTAAGATTTGCTTCTTAAGAGACTTTGAATTCGATCGAGTTAATGAATGAGTTTCAATAGGAACGGGAGTAGAAGAGTAGTAGTTGAGCTTGTTATACATTCAAGATCTCCATTTTAGTGGTATTGTCTGCGTTTTTTTCTAAGTTCATTTCAGCCGATTTGTCTGCGACTGTGGATAGTTGATCAAGTTTTTTGTTCATCATTTTGAAATACAAGGGTGGAACCAGTGCGATCAAGGCCATCATCGGAAGGCCGTAGGGCAAGTAGTCTTTTTCGTGGCAGAGTTTGAGGTCATCATGGTGAGCTGATGGGCGTCGGTGATGATGGCAGTGTTTTCCAGCATTGAAGATAAACCAATTGGTTACCTTATTATTTGATTCCCATGAGTGAGAATTTTTAATTGATTCTAATCGCCCTTGAGAATTCCTGGTTCGGTTTAATCCATAATGGGAAAGGTAGTTTACAATTTCTTTGAGTGAAATGGCCATAAAGCATACGAGCCAATAGGTGAGTAATACTCTCCCTCCAAAAGTGAGGTAAATGCTGAGGTTGAGAACAATTTGAAAAATGCTAATTAAAATCATTTCATTGTCGAAAGAGAAAAAGTCTAAACCTCTTTTTTTAAGTCGGATCTTTTCTAAATTCCAAGCTCCGATGTAACCTCCGATTACGGCTCGGTTCCAAAACTTATAGTAGCTCTCGTTTTTTCGGGCTGTACTCCAATCTCCGTAGGTTCCCACGTAGACGTGGTGACCAAGTATATGTGAGACTTTAAAATGTCCGTAGTTAAGCATTCCATACACCAAAATTCCTAAGTTTCGAGTTAATCGGTCGCTTCGATGCATAAACTCGTGACCGGCGAGCCCACCCACAGTGCCACAGGTCGCAGCTAGAGAAAGTATGCATCCCAGATACGCTAAATCCATTGTGCGAGTGGAAAGAATGTAGAGTGCCGACGGAATCAACAGTATATGGAGAAAGGAATAGACATATATATTTACTTGATCCCAATTACTTTTTTGTTCTGGATCGACAAATTGAAACTCGTTATCCAAGCGAGAAAATGCACTCAGTCCACTTATCCAGAGAATCAACTCAATGATGAAGTAGAAAACGAAAACAACAAAAAAGGCAGCGAAGCTGTAGATAGAGCCCTGTAGTATTCCTAGGAAGGCGATTAAGGGTAAGAATACAGCTGAGGTTCTTACGATATAAAACAACAGTTTTTCAAAGGTTTTCATAAAGAGAACCTCGTGGTTTTACTTTTTTAATGGATTCCAATTTGTTCCATAAATTGAGAATACAGGAACAGAAAGAGGAAGAGTGATAATTGAGATTATGTTTTTTTGCCAGCTGTTGGATGTCTTCAGAAATTAAGTGGAGATTTCGACTTGGCATTGTTGGAAACAAGTGATGTTCGATGTGACTATTAAGACCACCTGTTATCCATCTTGCGAAAAAGCTTTTTGAGTTTAGGTTTTGAGTCGTTCTGAAAACCTTTTCAGGGTATTTAGAGCTAAAACTCTTGGAGATCGGCAAGTGAAAGTGATTTAAACTTGCTGATAAGCCTAAGATAAATCCTGTTATTAGAGGTGGAATAAACAATAGAGCAAGTGAATTCCAATAGATCAATGTGAATAGTGTCCAGCGACTTATTAATAAAAGTAAGCGAGCCCACTCTTTGTTTTTAACTAAAAGTAAAGAACACTGGAGTGTTAAAATAGGGTAGGTTAATGGGAGAACAAAGAAAATCCAAATGAAACTCTGTAGAGGATATAGGGATTTAAAGCGCGTGTTGATTTGATTCTCGTGCCAAGCAATAAAGCCTGTATTGAGGGCGAGATCCTTATCGAGAATATTTGTGAAACTATGATGTTTTCGATGGATATTGAAGTGATATTCCATTTGTGGCATTCCTAAAATCCACAAGCCAAGAATTTCACTGAGCCACCGATTGAGTTGGTTTGATTTAAAAAATGCTCCGTGGCCAATATCATGAATTGACCAAACGATGGTAATGGCGGCGACCAGCTGGAGAACGATCCCCGAAAGGGGATAGTCAGGGTAAATTAAAAAGCCACCCACATAGAGAATTAAGCAAAGGCTGAATTCAGCTATGAGCTGTAGAGGAGAAAGTTTAAAGAGTCCCTTTTGTTCATAGGTCTTTCTCAATTTTCTCAAATCACTTGGCAGAGACACCGGGGCTACCATTCCTTCAAAGCACGGGTTAGCGAACACTTGCAACGCTACGCATCATATAGTGTTTTTAGACATTTAGGAAGGGCAAAGGGGATATTTACGAATTTTGTTTGGTTGTGCCGAAAAGCGATTCGGTCTGGTGAAAACTATGAAAAATAATTTAATTTTTCTCTATTAATAAGGACGTATATGCAATTAGAGAGTCAGATTTTGACCTGACACCTTACTTGGGACTTGTGTGTTAGCCTGCCTTGTTCAATTCATCAAGAGTTGCAAATGTCCCCAGCTCATTAGAACTAGTGTAATTGTTCCTGCTGAGACAGGGATGATTTCTAGGTACTTTAAAGGGTTGTACAGGGCGCCCGCGTAAAGAAATGTTGGGACTCCGATCATACAAACCACCCAGCAGTAAGCTGCAAACCACTTTGTGGATTCGCTGAAGGGGAGGTTATCGATGTGATGGCCGATTACAATACTGATAAGAGGAAGCATAAAAAGAGCGATGTGAGCGAGTCGAGTCATTCTTCTCGGGAGATCCGTGTAGTTTTTGTGTCCTGGAGGTGTTGGAAAAGGACCAGCAAAAGACCAACACCCAATAATTGACCCTGTCAAAATTCCGAAGACCATGAATATCCAGCCCATTTGAATGTTGAATTCGCCTACGTTAGTTGCATCCATGGCCGCTCCTCTTTTTGCTTTTTAAAAGAATAGGTTATAGTGTAGGAGGGGTCAATACTGTGAAGGTCGGTGGTCGTGAGTCTGCAAATCGAGGCAAGTGGTATTTGGTTTGAGTTTATTGAAGATCAAATAAATTGGTCCAAACTCTATCTAAGTCCGTTAGAAATAGAATATCTGAATAAGGATTCCTTAGCTCCCAAGCGAAAGTTAGAGTTTGCGCTCACCCGTCATGTTTTGCGGGTCGAGTTAGATAGAAGAACTTCCTATACGGGCCCCGTTGCTGACTTCGTAAAGAGTAAGCATGGCAAACTTTATGTCAACTCCCAGGCCTATGGGGGCTACCATTTTAGTTTAAGCCATTGTAGTGGAGCCTCCCTGATCGTTGTCGATCCAGCCGACGAATTAGGTTGTGATATTGAGCGGATCGATAGACCTGTCAAATCTCAAGATCTTCTCGAAAAACGAATTTGTAGCGAAGAAGAGTTGAGATACCTAGAAGGTGTTACTAGTGAGAATAGAAAGTCTGAATTTTTGCGAATATGGACGCGAAAAGAGTCTTATTCCAAGATGACAGGACGCGGTTTGGGAGAGGACTTTCACTCTTTTTCTGTCTTGAATGACAGTCTTGAGAAAGATGGTCAGCAGGCCTTTTTAAGTTCCTTTAACGAAGATGCTTTTGTTTTTTCGGTGAGTCAAAGGCGAAGTCGAGAAGTTTCTGTGCAAAAGGTAGATGTTAAAAATTACTTGGATGAAGAATGCCTGCAAAAATCCTAGGGAATAAAAAATCTGACCAAGTTCTCTTTGTAAGTCATCACGCAGGTGGCTTTCACGCCTTTTACATTCCTATATTTAAGGAGTTTTTTGAAACCCATAAACTTGTTTTTTTGGATTTACCCTCTAGAACAACGGCCGATTGGGCCCAGGAAATTCCCGAGCTGAAAGTGGTATGTGAGAAGCTCTGTCTTCTTGTCGATGAAAATTGGGGAGAAAAAAACTACTTCTTTGGTCACTCCATGGGGGCCATGATTATTTGGGAATGTTTGTCGCGGCACTACGGTGAGAAGGTTAGTCAATTTGAATTGATTATTTCAGGAATGCGCTCCCCCCATCATGATCATCGTCGAATTGATTTTTCTCTAGAAGATGTGGATTTTCTTAGAGCACTTGGCTTCAACGACGAAAAAGCAATAGCTTCAAAGGCCTGGCAAAAGGAGTTTGTTCCTCTTCTTCGAAACGACTTAAAATGGTTTGTGGCCCAAGACTTTAATAGAGACAAAATAGAAGGTCTTAAGCTTCATGTCTTTGGTGGAGAATCAGATCCCTTAACGAGCATAAAAGGACTCAGGGACTGGCAAAGATTGACCTCGCGCTCTGTCGATCTACGGCTTTTTAGTGGTGACCATTTCTATTTTTTATCTCAAGTGCCGCTCTTTCTAGATAGAATTAAACACATCATTCTTTAAGCATGGCAAAGATTTTGAATACTTAGGACTGGAAGTTTCTTCTGAGCCTCAGAATTTGCGAAACAAATTGCAGATTTTAGGATCAACCCACTTACCAGGAAGAAGGTCGAGTTCATGCTAGGTGTAAATAGGGAATCTACAGGAAAAGACAAAAGTTCGAAATTAAAGCAGCGATTTTTTAATGAATACTTTGATCACGAAGATCAGCCTATAATGTCATCTATGTCTCGTCTCGAAAAACTTGATCAAATCCAATTCAATTCGATGCTCGACTTTGTAAAGTCTCTTGGTAATGTTTTCGGAGAAGAGAATGCTCTTTGCTTACCCGTAGATGATCAGGTTTCTGATTTCGAAAAAATGAATTATTTTGAATTGGTTGCTCGTAGCTTTCGCCTAGCCCGATTCTTTAAAATGCGAGAGATTTCAAGAATCGTTGTGATTTCCGAAGCGACACTTAACTATCCTCCACTGGTACTCGGTGCATGGTGCGCGGGCGTTGCTCTTGTACCTTTGGACGTTAAATTAACACTGCAAGAGAAAGTGAACCTAATTCAGCATGCTGATCCAGAAGTCATCATCTTTTCTCAAACACAAGCAGAGGAATTTTCTGAAAGACCAGACCTATTTAATCAAATCCCAGACTTCATTTTAATTGACGATATTCATGAACTTCCTGATTTTAAGCATATTCAATTAACTCATTGTAACCCGAAGTCGACAACCGCAGCGATTATCTACACATCAGGTACAACAGGGGAGCCCAAAGGTGTTATGGTTTCTCACGAAACAGTTCTTTTTCAAACTAGTCGCACGGCCGAAGAAGGACGTTCTGAGAAAAAAGAACGATTTCTTTTTATGTTGCCATTAAATCACTTGTTTGGACTCGTAAGCGCTTTGATTTACCCATTTTCAATCGGCGGAGAGCAAATCTTTGTACGTTCTATCGACAAAGATCACTTAATAACGTGCCTAAAGGTCAAACAGGCAACCCAACTTATCACGGTTCCGCTCTTAGTTGATGGAATTCGCAAGGGCATTGCCACGAAGATCAAAGCTCAAAGTCTTCTAAAGAAATCGGGTTTTAGTGTGTTGAAGCAAAAGGCTCGTTTGAGTGGTGATTTCGCACAGAGAAGAAAAATATTCGCCATGATTCACGAAAGCTTTGGCGGAGCTTTAGAGCGCATCATCGTTGGTGGAGCTCCTGTTAAGAAGTCGACAATTGAGTTTTTCTCAACGATTGGTCTTCCGATCTATGAAGGTTACGGGATTACCGAAACCGGCCCTGTCATTTCGGTGAACCGAGTTGACGATTGGAAGCCAGGGTCAGTGGGTAAACCCTTTGCGGGAATTGAAGTTAAAATTAATGAGCCCAATGAAAAGGGCGAAGGCGAAATTTACACTCGTGGTCCCCATATTATGCAGGGTTACTTTAAGAATCCCAACCTAACTGAGCAGGCTCTCACTAAAGATTCGTGGTATAAGACTGGAGATTTTGGTTTTATTCATCGAGATGGTTATCTCTATGTACGAGGTCGAATCAAAAGAATGATAGTTTTGAACAGTGGTAAAAAGGTTCACTCCGAAGAAATTGAGCAGTTATTAACAAGTCTTCCCGAAATAGGAGAGGTTTGTGTTTTTGGTCTCAAGGACTTTGACCATAAAGCGAAGACTGAAGAAGTCGTTGCTGTTATTGTCCCTGACAAAGATATCATCAAGGATCGCCTTGAGAAATCTGAAATTGATCCTTCTGAAGTAGAAAGTCTCATTGCCGACCTCATGAAGAATCGACTCGAAATTCTCGCGCAATTTAAAAGACCCACTCGCACTTACTTGAGTTTCGAAGAACTACCGAAAACGACCACACTCAAGATTCGCCCCCATAAGGTTGCCGAAAAAATCCAGGCTTCAATAAAGACGGGGCAGATAAAGACTTCTGAGAGTCTCAATAATTTCTTTTGGTTTTAAAGCCCCCCAGCCGTTGACTCACTCGGGGTTCTCTTAAAGAATGAGCTATGTCTTGGCTCGTTTTATGTCTGTTAGGGGTTTCTGCGGGATTCGCCTCCGTATTTTTGGGTATTGGTGGCGGAGTTTTCATTGTGCCCGTTCTGGCTCTTTATATTGGTCTTCCGCTCCACCAGGCGGTCGCTACTTCGCTCGCGGCCATTTTTATCGTAACGACATCGAATACTTATCTCTTTCACAGGGATGGGCAAGTGAATTGGAATACGGCGCTAATGATAGGGCCTGCCGCAGCTCTGAGTAGTTTTCTAGCGGGTCTGATCGCCCAGGAGTTTCCAGAAAGTTACGTCAAAAATACTTTGATTGGACTTTATATTTTCTTAGTCTTTCTTTTGATTTATCGCTATCTCTACAGTCGAAGAAAAAACACTTCAGATAGTAGAGAGCACAGTATCCTAAAAAAGAAGATTATCGGAAGTCTCGTCGGGATCCTTGCCGGTTTTCTGTCGGGTATTACGGGCATTGGTGCTGGCACAGTTGTCGGTCCCGTTGTAATGAGCTTTCAATTAGTAAAACCGGAACACTACACGCCAACGATAAATGCCGTAATGGCTATTGCGACCTTAAGTGGAGCTCTTTCCTATATGAGTGGCCCCTGGAGTGGATTTCAACTAGGTCAAGTGCAAATTCATTACGCTGTAGTGCTCTTTTTTCTGGCATTCTTCACATCCCTATTGACTCGTAGGTACCAAAGCCGTTTATCTGAAAATATTCGGTTAGCTTTTCTCGTCGTCATCCTTTTGTTTTTGACTTCGCAGCTAATTTTTATGAAAAATTAGAGTTTCATGAGTCAGTGGTTATCAAACTTAAATGAAGAACAAATGAGAGCGGCCCAACACGGAGAAGGCCCGCTTTTGATTTTGGCTGGAGCGGGTTCCGGTAAGACCACTGTGCTGGTCTCTCGCACGGGGCACTTAATTGAAGCGGGTAAAGCCCGAGCCGACGAAATCCTAGTGCTCACATTTACTAATAAAGCGGCCAGAGAACTCAATCACCGAGTTAAAACAAAGTTAGGTGACGGAGCTCGCGGTTTGTGGACTGGTACTTTTCACTCTTTTGGTCTACAGCTACTCAGAAAGAACTCTAAACTCTTGGGGCTTCCCAAGACTTTTGGAATTATTGATGCCTCTGACTCTGCCGCCATTGTTAACGAATTGTTAAAAGATCTCAATGTTTCGGGTAAGGCGGGATTCAAAGTCGAAACTCTTATGTCGATGATGGATGATTGGAGATCTCGCGGACAACGCAAAGCTAAGAATGATGACGGCTACGAAATTGCCCTTGAAGTCATACTCCCAAAGTATGTGAGTCGCTTAAAGAGTCTCGGCGTTGTAGATTTTCAATCCCTTCTCTTGAAGCCAATTGAGCTCTTACAAGAAAACAGTGAGCTTCTTGAGTTTCTCCAGAATCGATTTAAATTTATTATGGTCGACGAGTTTCAAGACACCAATACTCTACAGTTCAAATTATTAGAGTTACTATCGGCTCAACATAAAAACCTGGGCGTCGTTGGGGATGATGACCAATCTATTTATGGATGGCGGGGAGCTCAGGTTCAGAACATTTTAAATTTCCCCCATCGCTTCGATAATTGCGAGGTCGTTCGTCTTGAAAAAAACTATAGGTCGACGCCAGCCATTTTAGAGGTAGCGAACTCCGTCATTAAGAAGAACAAAGAGCGACACGAAAAGCAGCTGGTGCCTGGACTGACGCCAAGTGAAAGTAATAAGCCCGAGGTGTTCTTTTATGACGATGAGTCTTTTGAGTGTGAAGGTGTTGTCGAACAAATAAATTATTTTCGCAATAAAGGTTATAAGATTAAGGATATGGCTGTTCTCTATCGATCCAATGGTCAGGGGGGACTTCTCGAAGCTGTTCTTCGCCAGAGTCAAATTCCATATTCAGTCACAGGGTCGTTCAGTCTATTTGATAAAAAGGAAGTTAAAGATCTTTTAGCCTATCTCCGATGTAGTTTGAGGCCGAACGAAGTGGCTCTCCGCCGTGTTATTAACACTCCAGCTCGGGGTATTGGCGACACGACCATCGAAAAAATTCACAATCATGCAGAAGCCTTAAACATTAGTTTTTATCAAGCGCTCAAGCGTTGGAAGCAAATCGAAATTAAAGAGGGAATCGGTGCGCAGATCGACGAGTTTTTATTACTCTTGCAAAGATTGCCAGAGTTTCTTCTCTCACCAGAAAATGACCAGAGCGTTGGTGAGCGATTTTTAACTTGGGTGAAGAATATTGGTTACTACGATTATATGAGAAAATCCTATAAGAGTGACGATGCCTTTACCTATAGATGGTCTTCCGTGGAAATAATGGCAAAAGTTATTAATACTTTCGTTGATCGTGGTGGTAAGGAAAAGAAGACGATTCGAGATTTTGTGGATGCGATGGAGCTTCGCGATTGCAATGACGAGGATTCCGATAAAGAAGATAAAGTCCAGTTGCTAACCTTTCACGCCTGTAAGGGGCTAGAGTGGCCTGTGGTTATTATGATTGGAGTGGAGGAAGATCTTATTCCGCACAGAACTTTGGGGACAGATGTCAGTGAAGAGCGAAGGCTTTTCTACGTTGGACTGACCCGAGCTAAGGAGCATTTGGTGTTAACCAGAAGTCTTCATAGAAAGCGATATGGTAAAATGATGCCGAGTGCGCCATCGCGTTTTTTGCAAGAGATACCACCCCATTTGATTACCTCCTACGAAGGAGGTCACCGCCCGGTATCTGCTGAAAAGAAGCAAGCTCTGCTTGGGGATCTAATGAAGAAACTCGAATCGCAAATCGAAACTCAAAAAATTGATCCGAAGCAGCCGATTTAGTAAGGTGAGACCATGAAAGTTCAAGAAAGTATCGAGTCGAAATTGAAGAGTGAATTCAACCCCATACACCTTGAAGTTCACAACGAAAGCCATATGCACAACGTTCCTAAAAACTCAGAAACCCACTTTAAGGTACTTATTGTATCCGACGCTTTTGCGGGGCTCAATCGAGTTAAGCGCCAGCAGGCCGTATACAAACTTTTGAAAGAGGAACTTAACGACTCTGTCCACGCTCTCTCGCAAAGAGCTTTGACCCCAGAAGAGTGGGAAAAGATGGATCCGGAGGGATTCAAGTCACCGAACTGTTTGGGTGGCAATAAGCTCTAAGAACTTCATATTTTATTTTCTCGTTTAGCGGTCTCGGCTTTGCATCTTGATTTTCTATGTCTAATCGCAAGGTCATAATATCTGCATTATCTTTCATATTTTTGTGCCTATATGCTCAGATGAGTTTTGGCCAATATGGAAGTGAGCCTCGCATTGGGGAGATTTTGCGCGATTTTCACGGTCCCGAAGGTGAGTTGCTTCTAGAAATTGGCGGTGAAGAAGAGATTGAGGCCCTCATGGCTCTTTACGAGGAGGAAAAAGCCGAGAATCCCCACGAAGGGGCCAGTGCTGTTCTCAGCGAAGCTCTTGGTCCGGTCAATGCTAATCGACTTTCAGTAGAGCGCCTAGCACCGCAAATTGAAGAAATGGCTGTTATTTTGGCAGCGGGTTTAGAACGACATTATCGTGCATTTTCGACAAAATCGAGTCGAAGAGCCCTAATCCGAAGAATTCGTAGAAGAGTACAAATCATGTTTTTTCGTCATCAGGCACTGGCCAATGACATTGCAATGGTGATCAATAGTCAGCGCGATATTGCATTTGTCTTTTTTGCGTATCCCTGGGCTAAATGGGCAGCTACCTTCGCTTACTTTTTCATGCAAACTCCAATTGATTATATTGCGTTGGGGGCCGTGTTGGCAGTTTACCAGTTTATACCGGATCGATTTGGCGTCGCTTACTTGTATTATTATTATAAAAATAAAAAACAACGTTTAAGTCTCGAAGAGCAACATGGAATCAGTCCACAGGTTTTTGAAATCGGCTTAAAAGAAATGTTGAGGCGAAAAGAAAATGAATTGGCCTACTGGTATACGGTTTCTGTGGACTCCAACCCCATTTCGATTCCGATATCGTTTAAATATCCAATTCCGTGGTTCGGAAGAGATAACTCACCCAATGGATTTATTAGTTTTAACGACCTTTACAAGTTACTTTCTGCAGACAAAATTAAAATACTTAAGCTGAGAGCCCGCTCAAAGTATGAACTCGGTCGAATGGTCATTGACGAGATTCTAAACTCCTCAAAAAGGGACGAGTTATTAGAAATGATCCAATCCGTCGAAGCCTATGGGGAGATCAACCAGGTTATTGCCAAGGCCCATGAGTTAAAAGATCAGATTAAATCGGTTGTCGTCAGTATTCGGCACGATCTCACGGTGGCGTATATCCCTGGCTTTATGTTAGGAGCAGAAAGGCGCCAGAGAGTGAGATTAAGGAGGCAAAAGGAGAAGCAGTTGAGAGCCTTGAAGAGGCGACTTCAGGATCTCCGAATTGACCTTCAGGAACTTTTATATCATTGGGTCGTCGATTGGCATCACCTCTTTGAGGAGCCCCAAGGGACGGCTGAAAATTTAGAAAAGTTAAATTCAATTAATCGAAAACGACAGGCGATCGAAGAGCAACTATTTGTTCTCAATACTGACGTTTACTCCCACCTCATTTCTCCAGAACGTAAACAAGCTCTGAGGTGTGAAGTTGCCCTGTTTTATTAATAAGGAGAAACTATAATGGTAAAAATTAATTTGGCACCTGTTCGAAGGAAAATTGCAAAAACAAATTTAGTTTTACTGGCAATTGTTTTCTTAGCTCTCGCTTTTGTATTTGAAGCGCGTGCCAGTAAGAATACAAAGAATCTCGTAGATCACTATTCGGTACTCACCAGTGCAGTCGATGGCGGTCTATTTCTTCTCCAGGATCAGCGGCAAGGCCCTAAAGATGAGACTCTTTCTGATGACTACAAAGCTTGTCTCAAGTATCAGCAACAAAATGCCTTGGCCTTTCTTGGAGACACGCGGCTCACTCAGTTTCATCAAAAAGAAATGGATGTGGTCCTCGAATTAAAAGAGAAATCTGGCGCTGAAAAAATGCGTTCTTGGCATAAGGATGATAAAGACAAGAGAAGTTTCCATTTTGAAGTGAGTCTCAAGGATTGCCTCTCGGTAACTAAACACGATCTGCTTCAGGCATACTTTCAAAAGTCTTCAGTTGCTCCTTGAGTTCTTTCAAAAGTTTTAGAGTTCGCTCCTTGTGGGGATCGTTTTCAACACGGGGCTTCTTAGGGCTTTCCGTTTTAATTCCATCCCATTGGAGTAGAGCTTCTTCTAATTCATTTATCGCTTGGTGCAGCTTAAGCGACTTGCCTTTTTTTACAGCCATAGGTAATTAGTTTTACTTAAGTTTTTGATTAAGTTTCAAGATAAAAGGCTGCCGTAGAGTGTTATGGTCCTCTGAATCAAACTCATTGGTTTGAGAGGCAATCAAAGTGGCAAATCCGGCTCCTGAAGGAGGAAGAGTGGCTGAAGAAATCATCTATACTATGAAGGGTGTGAGTAAAGTTTATCCGCCCAATAAATATGTCCTTAAAGATATCTACCTTTCTTACTTCTATGGCGCAAAGATCGGTGTGCTCGGACTAAATGGTGCTGGTAAATCTTCACTCCTAAAGATTCTCGCGGGTCTTGATGATGATTTCCTCGGTGAAGCCTTTCCAGCAAAAGATATGAAGGTTGGCTTTCTTGAACAAGAGCCAGAGCTCGATCCTGAAAAAACTGTTAAAGAAAATATAATGGATGGCCTCGGCGAGCTCCCTATACTTCTCAAAAAGTTTGAAGAAATCTCTATGCAGATGTGCGAGGAGGGTATTTCTGACGACAAGATGAATGAACTCATCGAGGAGCAGGGTAAAATCCAAGAAAAAATCGAAGCCAAAGATGGCTGGGAATTGGATTCAAAGCTCGAGCAAGCCATGGACGCTTTAAGATGTCCTCCAGGTGATAGCCCTGTAACCAATCTCTCGGGTGGAGAAAAAAGGCGAGTCGCTCTCACAAGACTTCTTCTCTCTGAGCCCGATATTCTTCTTCTCGATGAGCCGACCAACCATTTGGACGCTGAATCTGTAACTTGGCTTGAGCACTACCTCGCCAAATTCCCAGGGACAGTAATTGCCGTTACTCACGATCGTTACTTCCTCGATAATGTTGCGGGTTGGATTTTAGAACTCGATCGCGGCGAGGGGATTCCTTGGAAAGGTAACTACTCTTCATGGCTTGATCAAAAGCAAAAGCGTCTGCAACAAGAAGAAAAGTCAGAAATGAAACGCCATAAGACACTCGAGCGGGAACTTGATTGGATTCGCCAATCTCCCCGAGGAAGACAATCTAAGTCAAAGGCGCGATTAAGTGCCTACGAAACTCTTCTTAAAGAACCGAGCCAAGAAAAGGTTCAAGAAATGCAATTGTACATTCCTCCGGGACCGCGTCTTGGAGAGAAGGTCATTGAAGCTAAAGGTATTACGAAAGCCTTCGGGGAAAACGTTTTAATTGATGAACTCAGTTTTATGATGCCGCGTGGAGCGATCATGGGGGTCGTCGGTCCAAATGGAGCCGGTAAATCAACGCTAATGAAAATGATTACGGGGCAAGAAAAACCGGATGGTGGTGAGATGATCATTGGTGACACCGTCAAGTTGGCCTATGTCGATCAGGGTAGAGATACTCTCGATCCCAATAAAACGGTTTGGGAAGAAATTTCTGGCGGACAAGATCTTTTACAGGTCGGCAATCGCGAAATGAACTCAAGAGCCTATGTTTCGCGATTTAATTTTTCTGGAGAAGCACAACAAAAGAAGGTGGGAACACTTTCTGGTGGTGAGAGAAACCGAGTCAACTTAGCTAAACTTTTACAGAGTGGGGCTAACGTTATTATTCTGGATGAGCCGACCAACGACCTTGATGTTAATACGATGCGAGCCCTCGAAGAAGCGATTCTTGAGTTTGGTGGAAACGTAATTGTTGTCTCTCACGATCGCTGGTTCCTTGATAGAATATGTACTCATATCTTGGCTTTCGAAGGTAATTCTCACGTCGAGTTCTATGTCGGTAACTACTCTGAGTATGAAGAAGATTATAAAAAGCGCATGGGAATTGACGAAATCATGCCCAAGCGAATTCAGTACCGTAAAATGCAGTAGGGGTACCAAGTACCTTTTGGGAAAGCTTTGTAATAAAGTGACCCTGAAATTCAAAGACTCACTAAAAAGGACCCATCGAGGTCCTTTTTTTTTGCTTAAAGGTATTTTTCGAGGGCCTGAAATGCTTCGCCGAGAAAAATAAATTTCTCAACAGCCCCACCTTGATCGGGATGGAACTTAAAGGCGAGTTGACGGTAGGCTTTTTTGAGTTCGCTTTGAGTAAAGCTAAAGTACAATCTCTCTGGAGCGCCCATTTCGATGAGCTTTTGAATATAGATTCGATCGACTAGGTCGAGGGCTTCGGTTTGAATTCGAGTTTCTTCAATCGTCGAATTCTCATCAGCCTGATTTTTAGTTGTTTGAGTCTGGTTTGAACGAGTCGAGTCCGAATCGTTGTCGTGCTTTGAACCTCTTTGGGACTCTTTTTCTCCCTCTTGAGAGGAACTCTGTTTTTTAGTCGAATCAAAAGCTTGAAATGCATCTCGATATTGAGAGGTTTTGGTTTTATTGGGTGAAAACTCCCAGGACTTTAATCGTGAGGTTAAAAAGCTTTCGATTTGCTCTGCCTTTAATGCTTGGCGATCAAGAACAGGTTCTTTCCAGTTAATATCTTCTAGTATTTTCTCCGCTAGGATTCTTTCAAAATCATTGAGCCGCATATGTTTTATATCGGTACAGGACCTTAAAAATTAAACGGGGCTGAAGAAGGTATCTCGCTAGGCAAATTACTCCTAGGACTAAGGAGGAGTCGAGACTATCTTTGTTAAGCCATGGGAATTACTCTAAAAACAGATGGATGAAAAGGCCTTAAAACTTATAGAGAGTATTACCAAATCCGGCCTCTGGCAGGAAAAGTTGTTCATGACAGCAATTGTTGTTGTCTTAGCTGCCTTATCGCAATGGCTTGTTTCTCGCTTAATAAGTCGTCATATCACCGACGTAAGACGCCATTATTACGGCCAACAAGTCACCAAGTACATCATATACACAATTGCCTTCATACTTATTGCTCGAACCTGGTTTGAGGGGATTACTTCTATTGCAACATTTCTCGGTCTTATAGGTGCCGGACTTGTCATTGCCATGAACGACGTCGTGAAAAATCTAATTGGATTTGCCTTTGTAATGTGGAGGCGTCCCTTTGTCGTTGGTGATCGCATTCAAATAGGTGAAGTGGTTGGCGACGTAATTGATATTAGTATGTTTCAAACGCTGGTCATTGAGATTAAGGGCCCCCTTGTTTTTGCTTACCAAACAAGTGGAAGAATTCTTCATTTACCCAATTCCAGTTTTCTGACCCAACCGCTCGCTAATTTCGATAAAGGGTTTCAGTATATTTGGATTGAGATTCCGGTGGCCGTTACCTTCGAGAGTAACTGGAAGTCTGCCAAAGACCTGTTTTCTGAAATCGCCCATAGGCACTCCATTGAAGTGTCCCAAAAAGTTCGCAGAGAATTTCAGGAAACCTCGAAGCAGTTTCTCGTTCACTTCTCTAACTTAGAAGCTGGGGTGTTTACGACGGTGATTGATTTTGGAGTCAATCTGACGTTGCGGCTTCTCTGTCGGCCGCGAACCATACGGGATGTTCAGCAAAGAGTTTGGGAAGATGTATTGTCGACTCTAGCGGAGCACGATGATATTGATCTGGCCTATCCGACGACACGACTCTATAACAATGTCGTTGAGGGTAAACCCCAAGCGAAAGCCGAATGGCCTTTCCAAAACGGCCAAGGCCCTAAGGTCTTTTAGATTTCTTGCTCAGTTGTTGAGGAACCACTACTCGTTGACTCTAATTCTTCGTTATTGCAACCGGAGCCACCAGCGTTGAAGCTATGACCTCTAAAGAGTCTATTTTGAACAAATTCAAGTTTGCCTCGAATGACAGCGCTTTCGCCTTGGAACTGTCTCACTCCATACCTGTGAGCCGTGCATGATTCTGCGAAATCCTCTGCAATGCTACTAAATCCGTAATCTGATACGAAAAAATTTTGGGCATTTTGTTCGAGAACCTCAAATTCACCTCTGAGAGCTTCGACTCTTTCTGTATCGCCCGCTCTAGCGGCGCTGAGCATTCGCTCTCTAAATTCTCTCGTCGGATAGTGAGAGCTTTGATAGGAAGTCGGCTCAAATCGTTCAGAGGGGCGAGGTGAGGAATTCTCCCAATTCCCCAATCGTTGCCATTCCTCAGAAAAGTCCAGTCGATTCCTTGAAAAGGCACCGATGTGGCAAAGTTCATGAACGAATAGAACTTTGTCTTGGAAACTCTGAATCCCAGGTTCACCCAGGGTATTGCTTTGCGCGACCATGAAGAATGGAGGCTCTCCCCTGGGGTTAAATCCAGCGGAGCCCCGAGAAAAAGGTGGGGCTAAGTAGAATAATGGCATAGTCGTATCTAATGGGAGAAGATACCCTCTGACGTCGTTGGATCCAGCAATAATTGTATCTAATTGTTCGATCGAGAACTCTCCGATGGCTGAGCCTGGGATTTGCCTTCCGTCTCCCATTGTGGGGATATTTTGAAGTGGACTAGCGTTAATGTTGAACCGTGAGAGGAGATAGAGGTAACGAAGGTATCGGTCTTCACCGAATTGGCAAATGGCCTGGTCTTCTAAGTTAGGTTGGTTGCAGGTTTTAGTGCTCCGTTCAGTATTTTGCAAAAGTTGATTGACGAGTCGATCTCGGTCTCCCGCCCCGATGGTGCTGGCTAAGTGGGATCGCAGTTCTTCATTGCCCAAGGGACTTCTTTGATGGCAATTTGTGGACTGTCCAAGGAACGAAACTAGAGAGGTGGCCGATATTGATTGGCCCCAAAAAGGAATGATCACGAAAAGAATAAATCGGTAAAAAAGGGGCAATGGATCTCCTGCTTGCACCTATTTCAATCGGCTCAAATTAAGAATTTCTTAAGACTATTGCTGGGGAGAAAGGATCTATTGCTCCTGAGCTCGGGCTCGTATACTGTGGCGCCCATGGATCAGTCCCGGGGCCTCAATCTATTTAATTGGACACTTCTTCTGCTCGTCTACTCGAGCCTCTTCGCTTTGGGTTTTTTCGATAATATGCGTGGACCGGTCTATCCACGCATTCTGCAAGAACTCGGATTGAATCAGAGCACAGGTGCGCTCTTCTTTAGCCTGCCTTCACTCATGGTGCTTTTGATCTCGCTCTTTGGTGAAGCTCTTATCGCTCGTTTTAAAATTAA
>JAUHWN010000068.1 GCA_030424665.1 Bdellovibrionia bacterium
CTCTCAGATAGAAATAGCGGCCTTAGTACGCCGGTCTTTTATTCATTTTTGAGGGATCACGTTGAAATTGATTACTCTCGTCTAAGCTCAGCTGTTCGAAATTAATCTAAGAGCCCGATTTCCTAGGGCTAAGTGTTTAAAACTATTTGCCAAAATTATAAACTTCAGCAAGCATTATCTGAGAACTTCAGGGGGCAATAGTGATCGACACCCATGTGAATAAATATCGCGCTGAAAAACCACCCTTGCTTTCAACCTATACGGATTTTCGAAAGTATTTGAGTGACTTCTACAAGTTCAAAAAAAGAACCGAATCGGGTGGAATTAGGGCCTATACCTATTCAAACTTTTCAGCCGCCGCGGATATCAAGTCCCCCAATTATTTAAAATTGATTATTGAGGGAAAGAGGAACCTTTCTGACGATATGATGAAAAAGTTTTCGAAGGCCTTGAAGTTAAATAAGGCTGATACGGAAGAATTTATTGCCCTCGTCAAATATGGACAGGCAACAGACCCTTTGCAGAAGAATTCGTTTTTAAAAGAGCTTTCAGAAATTCGATCCAAACGAGCGCTTCAGGCAGGAGAAATCGACCAAGAAACCTGGGATCAAGTCCCCGATTGGATAGCCTGGGTTATTTATGCAATGATCGATCAAAAAGATGTTGGATTTGCACCCAAAGACCTAAAAAAGCTATTTAGAAGCCACGTTACCGAAGACCAAATTAAGGCCTCAATCGATCGTCTACTTCAATCTAATCAAATTAGCAAAGAAGAGAGCGGAGAGTTTGTTCAGAACCGATCAATGGTCGAAGGTCAGAGTAATATTCCCGTGGAATTGGTCCGAAAACTTCAAGCGGAACTCATTTATTTGGGGTTGGAGTCATTGTATCGTGATAATCCCAAAGAAAGAGAATTTGGAGCCTTCACCTTGGCCCTCAATAAAGAAGAATTCGAAGAAATTCGTTTTGAATTGCGCAAACTACGCAAGAAGTTTCAAAAAGATATAATGATGAATAGAGAAAAAGATAAGGGGGAGAGAGTCTACCAGTTTAATGTCCAACTCTTTCCTGTAACTAACGAAAACAAAGATCTCTAGATTTTAGAAGTTTTACTACCCGTCTTTTTTAATAAATTGGGCCACCAGTTCTAGGTGGTTTGTATATGGAAATTGATCGACAAAAGCCATATTGTCTATTTCGTAATTTTGACTCATTAGTACTGTTGCATCTCGAGCAAAACTTTCTGGAAAGCAAGATACATAAATAACCCGATCCGGAGGTCTTGGCGATGCAATCAATTGACCAATTTCTCTAATTCCGGAGCGCGGAGGATCTAAGAAGAGAAGCCATTCCTTAGCCGGGCTTTGAAAGTCGTTGAGTCTATTAAAGTCAAAGTTAATGACCTTAGCATTGCTGTTTTGGGCACTAAGGTTCTTCTCTAGAGACTTTAGAGCCCATTTATCATTTTCTAGGCAACTTAAAGAGTCTGTAAAAGAACTCAATGGTATCGAGAAATTACCAATTCCCGATCCAACCTCGATAATGGCTCCTTCTCTGGGCCAAGACATAAGGCAAGTCTCTATGTATGAAATCATCTTCTTGTTGGCCTCGATACTTGGTTGAGTGAAAGAGGCGATTTGCGAAAGAATGGGCACTTCCTTTTCGTGCGTAAAACTACTAAACCAATAGTCCAATGACTCTTTTTTCAATTTAAATTCGTCACCAATTTTATCTAAAGCCTTTCGCCTTTGCCCCACCTCAATTTTTGCGATCTGAGAAATATGGTTTAGCCAACTTTTTTCTTCGAATAAGTATTGAATGTCTTTATTTGAAAAATCGAGCCAAAGTCCGCGGTTATTTTTGGGCCCAATACGAATCCTTAGGCTTCCTTTTTTAATTGGAGGTAAGAACTTTCTTAGATCCCTGAGAAAAAGATTAAGCTCGGGGGTTAGGGCCTCACAGGATTCTATATCAACTAACCCACCATGATCTTTAGCATACAACCCTAAATTCAACTGATTGCCCTCGCGAATAAAAGTAAGGTCCATTCGGTTTCTGATTTTTGGATTTTTAAATGTGATGTCGGTAAATTGAGTTCTAGTGGTGAGCCCATTTGGTAGAGATGCGAGTATGGTCTCTTTCTTATTCAAGTAATTTTTTTCATAGTCTTCATTTATTGAAGAGCAACCCGAACAAATTTCACCGTAATTGCATAACATAGCTACAAGTGGCCTATCTTTTTTTTAAAATCTTCGTCGTTAATTTTGAACTACAGAGAAGCTTGTTGGCATCATTATAAACTTTGATTTCCCAGACGTGAATTTGCTGACCGAGGTGAAGGGGGGTGCATATTCCGGTCACAAGCCCACTCGATTCAGAGCGTAAGTGATTGGCGTCGATGTGTATGCCGACAGCCATTTGTCCATTTTCATGGACAAGGACGTTCGAAGCAACGCTTCCCATAGTTTCGGCAAGAACAACCGAAGCTCCACCATGGAGCATACCAAATGGTTGCTGCGTTCGATGGTCGACTGGCATGGTCGCTTTCAGAGCTCCATCTTGAATTTCGCTAAACTGGATTTCCAAATGTTTGGTCATATTAATGTTAAGTTGATTTCCATTGAGAACTTCAAGGCTTAGGTGGGAGGGCCAAATACGCTTCATCTTCGAGAATTCCCTATAGGTAGGTGCAGCATAATAGGCTGCAATTATTAACTCTTGCGTCGCAATTCATTTGGACTTTAAAATAGCCTTATGTGGCGTCTTTTATCAATAATTTATATTTTGGTTTTTCTGAGCTCCTGCTCATCGATTGATAAGTCTAAACGGGTCTATTCAGACTCTGAGGCGAAAGTGACACTTGAGAAGATCGAAGTGCTTTTTGAGGATCTCGCTGAAAATAATCTAAGCCTCGCCAAGTTAGAAAAAGTTCTCGGCATGACGTTTAAGAAGTCAGAAGAGGATTTCTTATATTTTACGTCAGGCGATCGATTTGATGCTGTTGCTCGTTTAAGTAGCGACGAAGGAAAAGATAAATCTTTTCTCTATCAACTGAAGTTTAAGTTTATAGGTAAACAGGGAATATCTTTAAAGGATACTGAAATGGTTTTTGGTCCCACTTCTGTTCGAAGAGAAGGTGGAAGCTTTCTTCTTGACGTAAAAGGCAATCGAAAAGCATTTAAAGAGAGCGTTCAGCTCATTATTCACACGCAAAACGCGCCGAATGAAAAGGATTCCCCCATTCTATCAATATTGGCTCGTCAAAGAGATTAGACGTGAGCAATGGAATTATCAGTGTTGACCAAGCTGTTTCACAGCTTGAAGACTCGAAAGTCGTAGCGATTCCAACTGAAACGGTTTATGGCTTGGCCGGTAGAATTGACTCTGAAGATGCATTGAATCTGATCTTCTCAACTAAGAAGCGCCCCTTTTTTGATCCTCTTATTGTCCACGTTTCTTCGGTCGAACAGGCTAGAACTTTAGTTTCTTGGTGGCCCAAAGAAGCAGACCTACTTGCAAAGGGGTTTTGGCCCGGCCCTTTAACGATTGTGCTTCCCAAAAACAAGGACTCAGTCTCAGATCTGATTACTTCTGGTTTAGATTCAGTAGCCATACGTTTTCCGGGTCACCCGATTGCTCAAGAAGTTGTGAAAAAATTGGGAGTTCCCCTGGCGGCTCCCTCAGCCAATATGTTTGGAAAAACCAGTCCTACAAGTGCTGAACATGTTCTTGAAGAATTTAGTTCAACTATTGCTGTCGTAGATGGCGGGCCGGCGGACCACGGAATTGAATCAACAGTATTAGAACTTGTGGAATCTGAAAAGGGTAGTGTGACGAGCGTTCAAATTTATCGGCCGGGTACTATTACGAAGTCGCAGATAGAAGCCTGCCTCGGGTCTACAATTTCAGTAAGCTATAGTCAGTCCAAAGCTGCTCCGGGACATGTTGAAAATCATTATCAACCCAATAAACCACTCTATAGTTTTCTTGGTCCTTATACCAAGAATGAAATTCAATCTGAATTGGGTAATGTTCTTGAGGGCGACTCGGAGATTTATTTCACCGAATTGGATGAGCCATGTGCGATTGTTGCAAGAAAGCTCTATTCTGAAATGAGAAAAGCCGACAAGCTGGCGGGCTCGAAAAAAACTCTCGTTATGCAAATTAGAAATTTCGACTCGAGTGATTCCTGGACGGCAATTGAAGATCGATTGAATAGAGCGAGTCGAAAACTCTTCAAAAAAGCTTAGGCTATTTTTTACCCTTTCTACTCAATTCATAGAGAAAACCATTTTGCCTTTTTAGCTGTATGTCGGCTCCCCTTTTTGTGATCTTCATGGTTTCGCGTAATGTGCCGGTGTAGGCGTCAATCATATAAACTCCGGGGCCCGTGTTATCTGCCTTGTAGACATAGCGACGAGTTTTTTCATCCCCGGTGTTCATTTCAAAATTTTTCTCATCGACCTTTAATTCAATTAAAGCTTCAGTGGCATCAGCAAACCCACTGGCATCGATTCTTTTTCCTTCCCAATGTCCATGGAAAAATCTCTTAAATCGGCTCTTTCCGAATTGAGTCTTATCAAGTTGAACTCTGTCGACATACTGGGCGGACTGTAGTTGATTGCCATCAATATCGACAAAACCATCTTGAGTAAAATCGACATTTTCTTCGACGACAAATCGTTTTGCCTTATAATTCCATTCGCCTTTTGGAACTTCAGGACCGGGTCCATTTAAATAGCCAAGTCTCTGTTTTTTGTTTTTTGCTTTATACTCTCGCCAAATTTCGCCGATATAGCTGGTGGTTTTCATTATTTTGTGAATTTCTTCACTTGCTTCGATATTTCCTGAAATTTTTGCCCGGGTTGCGATAAAGTTATTTCCGAATCTAAGGTGGGGACGAATATCGATAACTGTTTTTTGCGGGGCTGAACCATACTGTCTGTGATGTATTAGAGTGCCATTAACGTAAACGCCGACTTCATAGGGATCGACGGCTTTGAACTCAAGAACTACTTTATCCCCAAGTGCCGATGCTGTTGCTACCGTAAATCCTCGTCCGGCATCCGGTGGAGCGTCGGAATTATCATCAACAATAATTTCTTCGACATCGAGATCTACGAATTTACTGATATATAAAAGAGCTGTCGCTTTAATCGATGACAAATCTCGAAGATTTCTTACTTCTTTAACCGCCAGTCTCAATTCACCTTCGGTTTTTTCATAGACGTAGTATCCATACACGCCAATTCCCAGGGCAACGGTCACGGCAATAAGCTTACTGATTACTCCCGTTCGGTACTTAATGACCCGGGTCTTGGATAGCATATCCACTATTGAAGTATGTTGATTGGTAAAAAAGATAGGAAGGTACATCGCTGCTGTGAAAAGAACGAAGCCAATCATAAATTGATAGTTAACTTTAAAAAAGAAGCTGGTGATTATCGGTCCGAAGGCCAACAACCAAATTCCTCTTCTGATAAATGATTGGAGGATAAATAAGTCTTCACCATTCTTTGCTTGGACTCTCAAGCCGACAATTTTCTTTCCTGGAGTAGCTTGCCATCTGTTTGATTCAAAAATGGCACAAATTGATGCGAAACAAAGTGTAAAATGAACTGGAAAGGGAACGTTTTCGTCCGCCAGGTAGTAGGCAAAAGTAATCGAAACTCCTCCAACGAGTATGAAGTCTAAGAGGAGGGCAGCGATTCTCAGGCAGGCGTAAAGCAGAATGTTATAAATTCTATTTAAGATCTCCACCGTAGCTCCATTATACACTACTTTCGTGAAACCTATGTAAAATCAAGAGTCTCGCCTATAGCGTCTTCATCGGCAATTACAGTGAGGCGTACGTGGCCTTTCAAGTAAGTCGCTGGAAAGGTTTTTTCCTCTTCGAGAAATCTTTTAAAAATTTCTTGCTTAGATTTTCCAGAAACAATTAGCAAAATCGATTGAGAGGAAAGAAAACTTGCTAGGCCATAGGTAAGGCCCCAGGAGTTGTTTTCGATATTCAAGCCCTCACAGGTCGCTTTACATAGTTGGACACATCCTCCAAAAAACTCGGGCGGAATTCCGGGTTCGTGGAACGCTACATGGCCATTCGAACCCAATCCAAGTACGGCAAGGTCGGCTATAGGTAGGTCGTCTTCGATTCCTTGCAGGTTTGTTTTAAATTGAGATAGGTGTTCCTCAAAAAAATTTTTGAACATGCCTCGGGAGGAGCCCGTGATCACGTCATCAACTTGTAATAATTTCATAGAAGTAAGGAATTCGGGTTTACTCTGATTCCAATATTCATAAAGGGGAATTGGAGTTTGGCCCGCAGGTAAAAATATGGATTGAGCTTTCCTGCTCGTAGAATGTCTTTGAATCCATTCAGAGGCCTTGTGGGCTAAGGATTCTTGGCTAGAAACACTAACAATTTCCATAGCTTATTATCTCTCTTGGGATCTCTAAAAACCAAGTCCTAAGGAAAAATTGGACCTATTAGATAATTAATTATATAATTAGTTATGTAAAATGTATATTTCCGTGAGGAAGGTAAAGTTATGTTATTTCAGACACTTACGCCATTAGAGATCGTTTACCTCCTCGAGGAGGTTAAAAAGAAGATAGAGAATTCCCTTTTAAACCATTCTTCTATGAAGAGTAACAAGCTGGACCTAAGGCAGTATCTGTTCCTCTACCACCTGTACCAAAAGGAGCCTCTAAGTGTTTCAGACCTCTCTCGTAGTTTGAGTTGTAGTCAGCCCCATATTAGTCAGCTCTTCAAAAAGCTCGAGAAAAAAGATTTAGTATATAAGGTGAAAGATGAGGAAGATCAAAGATCCACCTTACTTCGATTGAGTAAACAAGGTCGTGATCTTGTCCGAGATCTACAAACCCAGCATATCAAAGTTGAAGAGCAGATAGAGTCATCAATGAAAGCAATAGATATTGATTTATTTAGAGTTCTTCGATTCTTCAGTTCCAATTTTGGCGTCGACGATAAGACAGTTCCTACTGTCTTGCCTCCTAAAACTGAAACTCCGAGTGAGCCCGAGAAACCAGACAGAAAGATACGTGTTCTCTCTTTTGACCAAAGTGAACCCGTTCGTTCTGCGCAATTAAAAAACCTAAAGTCTATAAGAGGGTATATAGAAAGATGTTTTAATTCATGGGGAATTGAAATGTCAGTCGAGGAATTTTTAAGTCTCCATGTTGATCAACTTTGGCTCGATAACAGCGGTGTATTTGGCGTTGATGATGAGGTCAAAGCCGTCATCTCCTGGATGCATGATGAAAGGAATATGTTCGAACTCTATATTCTTTGGGATGAAAGTATTCCGCTAAAAGCATCCGTGATCGTCGAGGAGGTGGAGAGAATTAAAGCCATAGCAAAAAAATTGGAATTAAATACCGTCTATTTAACCATCTCGGATAGGCAGCAAGAGCTATCGACTCTTTTACAAAGAAATGGATTCGAAATTATTACCGCCAAAGAGAACAATAACCACTACGGTCGTTTGTTTTTTAAGTCTTTTTTAACCTAATCAAAAATTTGACGAAATTTCTTTAGTTGAAAACTGGTGATAACAAAATAATCACTTCATTTCAGATTGTCGAAACTCAATTCAACGCTTTGTGATGCCTTTACTAGAAACTGTCGAATGAGTTTCCAAGGGAAATTATTTTTCGTTGTAGAAAAAAATATCAAACAAAGTGATTACGTGTATTTAAGCTGCCTCGTAATGGATCGTAGGGCAAAAACACTGAAGTGTTTCGCCTCTTTACAGCCAATTTGGTGCCTAGACCTTGTACCTGTAAACTAATTGCATACAAGGGGAAGAATATGCGCCTTCTTTTGACGTTGATGGTTTTTGGCGCCTTACTAACTAGTTGCACCGAGAATAGCTCATTTAAGTTGGAAGGTGAGACTAATGTTTTTAAGCAAAACGAACCAGAGTTTGCATCGAAAATTGATATCCTATGGGTAATCGACAATTCGGGTTCTATGGCAAGTTCCCAACAGAACTTAGCTAAAAATTTTGACTCCTTTATTAATGAATTTACTGATCGAGGTCTTGATTTTCAAATGGCTGTAGCAACCACTGAGGCCTACAAAGATTATTTCTTAGACAACGGAGACCCTCAACGCACGTTTAGTCTATTAAGGGACGGTAACCCCACGGATGGGAAAAACGGATTTTCAATTGTCCATAGAAAGACGCCTGATTTACGACCGGTTTTTCTTGAAAATATACTCCAGGGAACTGCTGGTTCGGGCGACGAAAGACCTTTTCAAAGCATTGTTGCAACTCTAGAAAATATTAACAATGAAGATTTTCTTCGTCCAAATAGTTTTCTTGCTGTAGTTATTGTTAGCGACGAAGATGATTTTTCGCACGAAGAAGAAACATCGATAGGTGGGCAGTATAGCAACCCAAATCTAATCGATGTCGGAGCCTATTATAACTACCTCGACAGTTTAACGAGAGGGGACGCAACTCTACCGCGCTTTAGTGTGTCATCTATTTTAGTTCCCGATCAAGCCTGTCTCGATGAATTAATGGTAGAATCCAGTGGGCAAAAGATTGGTTATAGACTTATTGATTTGGTAGAAATGACAGATGGAATTATAGGGAATATCTGCGATGATTTTGCAGGTGCTCTAACAAGTATCTCAGGAAAAATTTTAGAACTAGCGACGCAATTTCCCTTAAATAGAGATCCAGATGTAAGAACTATTCGAGTTTATGTTGCAGGCCAGGAAATTGAACAGAGTAAGTTAAATGGTTGGAGTTACGACTCTTTGTCGAATGCAATTCGATTTCACGGGTCAGCAATTCCTTCTCAGGGTGCTACGATTAAAGTGGATTATACTCCAAGAACCGCGAAGCCTTAAATTTTCTCATATATGCAAATCTCTTTTCCACTCTTGAAGTTTCGAATAGATCGGAGTTTCTTTTTGGCACTTTTTATTGAGCCTGCCCCAGCTCCCGACCACGTTTTGGGCTGATTAAGATTCCAACCCAGCCACCTGATGCTTATTAGAAGTTGAGTAGACTCTTCGGACCACCGAAGATTATATGAATTGACCTCTTTGTACTGGTTTCCGTTTTTATCGGTACTGTTTTTGACCTCAATAGTTGGCTTACCTATGTAGTAGCTCTGCCCATTTATTTCAATTTCAGTGCAGCTCTCCTGTTTTATCAATGTCTCGGATTCGAAGGTCTTCTCTTTTATTTTGCAACTCCCTATCCATTCACCAGAATAATTGGGACAGGACTCAGAGGCCGCTAGTGCTTGGCTAAAAAACAAGACTGAGAATAGGGTGATTTTAGACATACCTAACTATAATTAGGTTTTTTACCCATGAGGATAAGTCTACTAGTGCATTTTACTTTTCTTACAAAAGCAAAGAGAAATTTTACAGGTTATTTGGAAGTCTTCCCGCCAATAGTTCAGAAATAGCATGGGTTGATTCAATTTTACTAAGAACGATTTTAATAATAGCAGTAATCGGTACGGCTAGAAACATTCCGGGCACTCCCCAAACAAGTCCCCAAAAGGTTAAAAATGCCATTACTACCACAGGGTGAAGATCCATGCTTTCTCCCATGAGTTTTGGTTCAATGATATTACCTATGGTGATTTGAGTTGATGCAGTGATGATCAGAACTCCGAAGAAAGTGCCTCCAATTCCGTGCTCCAACAGTAAGATTGGTAAGGGGAGGAGAACTGCAAAAATAGAACCAATGGATGGGATAAAATTCAATAGTATAGTCAATACGGCAAACATGAATGCGAGGTCTACACCAAAAAAATAAAGTGTTAGACCGGTGATAATGCCTGTGGCTAATGACATCAAGAATTTTGTCGCGACATATTTTGAAATTTTTTCTGCGATGCTGTTGATGAGAGGGCTTTGAATGTTCCCGGAGCTTCCAAATATTAAAAACATCACATAAATAATAATTAGGGTCGAGTTACCGATTATGAGTAAAGAGAAGTTACCGACCACGGATACAAAATTAGATGATCCCTTAAGAACTGACTCTAATGGAACCTTTTTTAAATCGTCTTGAATATTCCTTAAATCAAAATTGACTTCCCAGTTCTCAAGAAGGCCGTTTACAAAGGAAATGGCTTGAATCACTCGCTCTCTGTAGATTGTCGTGGCCTTAACGAAACTCTCAATGGATGAGGTCACCATTACTACCAATAGTGTCGAGAAAAACAAGAAAATTAAAATCGTCAAAACTATAGAGACAACCCGAGGAACTTTTAGTTTAGTTTGTAAGAAATTTATAAATGGTGAAGTTATTGCGAATATAAATAGCGAGATGACAAGGGGTACTAAGACAGGTCTTGTAAAGATTAGGGCTGAAGTCAGACCAATTGCCGCTAGTATCATTAAGCAATAGCTATTAATTCGTTGCTGAGTATCAGACATTTTCACCTCATTTCATCAATAGAAATCATAGACAAATCTACCGTAGTTAAGCAAACTTAAAGGCGATTAAGGACAAAAAACTATGACCGAAAAAAAGCTACCCAAAGAATTAACCAACCTTGTGCATCAATGTTTAGATATATTAGGTCAGTGTATTAAAGATCAGTATGGAAACCAGTTGTACAAGTTAACAGAAAAAATGAGGCAGCAGAGCAAATCTCTCAGGTACTCGGGCCTAGAAAAACGTATTAATGGCTTGAATTCTATAGATCGATCCCTTGAGAGGCTTACAAAACCCGAGGATCGTTTCAAGTTGGCCCATAGTTTTGGTCTCTACTTAGAAGTAGTCAATCAATGCGAACTTGCATACCGAAGCTTTAGGAACTCAAAAAAGAAGAAGAGCGAAGATGGCAATTCGCTCTCAGAGAGAATTACATTCGTTATAACAGCCCATCCTACTGAGTCTCGTTCAAGAGAGTGTGTAGAGTTTCTCAAGAGAATTAGAAGGTTATTGATCGACTATCTTTTCGGGAAAAATAAAAATTTCGAAGAGCAGCTTAAATACTTGTTGAAACTTTTACTTAAGATCCCATTGAGTAAGCAAACAAAGCCTACCGTGCAAGACGAAGCCGATTACCTTTATTCGACACTATTGGAAAACAGAGAAGTTATTGATGAGTTAATTGCCGCTAATGAGTCGAAACATCAAGTATATATTAGGAGCTGGGTTGGTGGTGATAAAGATGGTCACCCAGGAGTTGATGAAGATGTCATGTTGGACTCCTTAACAACATCGAGAAAGTACGTGTTAAAAATAGCTCTCGATAAAATTGTCGCATTCAAAGAAGATTCTATGAGGGTCATTCAAGAGGAAGGGATTCGACTTAAAATTGATAAATATATTGAATCAATTCTTCTAATTTCTGAACGTCTGAAAGTTGTAAAAGAAGAGGATGGCCGATTTATTAATGATTTTATGCAAAAAGTAGACGGACTTTTGCAAACTATCGAGCAGGGAATCTCTTATAAGCTTCCACAAGATCACCAGTTAAGAATTTTCTTTAAAATATTTCCCGGTCTATGCATTCCCCTAGAAATGCGTGAGGACGCAGAAGTTGTTTCAGAAGCCGTAAATAGTGATGGCAACCAGTTTGCTATTTATCGAATGCTCAAGACTCTAAAAACTTTGTCTAAAGACTCGGATCCCAGAAACTATTGTCGTGCCCTTATTCTGAGTATGACTGAATCGTCACAAGATATACTAAATGGAATAAAGGCAGTTAAATCAATTTTTGAAAGTTATGACTTACCTGTAGTTCCACTATTAGAAAATAAGAAAGCACTCGACTCAGGCGAAGAAATATTAGAGGGAATATTGTCGGATGAAGAAATTAGAAATACGCATTTAAAAAACTTTGGTGGTCGATACGAAGTTATGCTGGGCTATTCGGATAGTTCGAAAGAGTCGGGGAGTTTGGCAAGTCGAGTACTCATAGCTAACTCACTTGTGCGTCTTTGTAAAAAAATTGAGTCATACAAAATGAAGCCCGTATTTTTTCATGGTTCGGGAGGAAGTATTTCTCGCGGAGGAGGGAATCTGAGTGATCAAATTTCATGGTGGCCAGATTCTGCGGTTAAAAACTATAAGGCAACAATTCAAGGAGAAATGGTTCAGCGAACATTTTCAACTGACTTTATTCTTCGAAGAAAAATAGATAAAATTAAAAGTTTAAAAAAGAAGAGAAAAATTAGTTCTAAAGAATTGCTTCCCTCTGAAGATCTAATGAATTTCTCTGAAAAAGTAGCTTCATTCTACCGCGAATTGGTCGCACAGCCCAAGTTTTTAGAATTCGTCGAGACAATTACACCTTACTCTTATTTAGATCGATTAAGAATTGGCTCGCGTCCCTCAAAGAGAAAAAAGGAACTCAATGTAAATAATCTTCGGGCTATCCCATGGATTCTTTGTTGGACGCAGACGCGAATTTTATTAGTCGTTTGGTGGGGAATTGGCTCAGCTTGGGCTTCTTTAGATGAGAAAAGCAAAAAGCGAATAAAATCTCTCTACAAAAAAGAAAAAGTTTTCCAGTCCTATATTAAGATGTGCTCTTTTAGCCTTGCCAAAGTCGATTTGAGTATTGTGAATTACCTGTTGCAAAAATCTGAGTACTCAAAAAGGGAGCAACTCGAGTTTTCGGAACAACTCTCCAAAGAGTTTAAATTAGCTATGAAGGCTGTTAAGGAAATATCTGGAGAGTCAAATATCCTATGGCATACACCTTGGCTCAAAGGATCAATTGAACTTAGGACGACAGCTATCTATCCTTTGAATGTATTGCAGCGAATCGCTATAGAGCAGGGTGATGATCTACTTCTCAGGGAGACAGTAACGGGTATTGCATCGGGTATGTTAACGACCGGCTAGCCGTCTATAAACTCTGCTACGAATTCAGTCTTTGGACTTTCTCTGACTTCTTCTGGTGAGCCAACCTGTTCAACCAAACCTTGATTCATAATGACCATTCGGTCGCTCATTTCGAAGGCTTCTATTTGGTCATGGGTCACGTAGACAACGGTAATGCCAAATTTCTGTTGAATCTCCCTAATATCCTTACGCATTTTTGCCCTTAACTTCGCATCGAGGTTAGAGAGTGGTTCATCTAAGCATAAAACCTTTGGTTCCATAACAAGGCCGCGTGCAAGAGCAACTCTCTGTTGTTGGCCTCCGCTCAGCTGGTTGGGCATACGTTTTTCGAGGCCTTCGAGTTCAACGGTATGAAGAACCTTAGACACAGCTGTTTCAATTTCATCTTTATTTAAGTTTCTAATTTTTAGGGGATAGGCGACGTTGTCGTAGACATTCATATGGGGCCAAACGGCATAGCTTTGAAAGACCATTCCCACTGAACGCTTTTCAGGGGGGGTATTTATATTTTCGGAGGAGTCATAGACTGTGTCATTATCAATCTGAATTAATCCTGAAGAGGGTTCCTCAAGTCCTGCTATCATTCTTAAACTCGTTGTTTTACCGCAACCAGATGGGCCCAGAAGGGCGAGGAATTCGCCATCTTTCACAGTAATATTAAAATTGTTTACAACCTGAAGTTGACCGTAATACTTATTTAAATTTTTAATTCGGATTTCACTCATAAGCCATAGGCTCCATTACTCATTTTTTTAATTAAAAAGTTTAAGCTAATGACGAAACCCACGACGACTAAACTTAAGACCGCAGATCCTCCTCCGGATGCATCGGAATATTCTTGCAATTGAAATAGTAGGGTACCAACGGTTTCAGTTCCGGGGCCTGCTAAAAGAATTGTCATCGTAAGTTCGCTAAAACATGGCATCAGAATTAGAAACCAGCTCGCAAAAATAGAATTTCTTAGTAAGGGAAACCAAATTGTTCTCAAGGTGGTAAACCAGTTAGCGCCGCTGACTCGAGCCGCCTCTGCAAGCGAGTTGTCTATTTGTTCGAGGCCATCAGCATTTACATTAATAGCAAGACTCAAGTATTTAACGACATAAACAATGATGAGCAAAATGCTTGTGTTATAGAGCGAAAAGGGTAATCCAAAAAAAGACTGACTAAAAGCTAATATAAATGCGAGAGCGACAACTGTTCCCGGAGTTGTGAAAGGAAGATTAGCCGCCGTAGTTAAGAACTTTCGCCCCTTCATTTGCGTCTTTGTCGAAATAAACGCAATCATAAATCCCAAAATACAACCGATGAATGCAGCGCTAACCGCTAGTATACTTGAGTTTGTTAGCGCTCTCGATGTTTCACTCATTTCAAAAAAGACCTTTTTGAAATTAGCAAACCCCATCAGGTTGATGTCAACCTTGCCGGGCACCTCACTGAGAGCAGTGACTAAGATACTTAATATAGGTAGGCCAAAGAGAATAAACAGACATAAATAAAGTCCAATAAAAATGGGCCACTTTAACTTCTTTAGAGGAACGAGGGATGGCCTCGGACTTTTTCCACTAATTGTTTTATAGGAAAGGTTTTGTTGAATCCATAGATTCCCATAAACAATCATTATTGAAAAGAGAAGTAAGCTTACAGAGAGGGCTCCAGCTTGGTAAATACCTGAGAACGAGCCCATCTTTTGTAATGTGTATATTTTAGTTGTTATCAAGAAAATGTCACCCGGAGTTCCAATCAAAGCCGGAACTCCAAAACTCGCCATAGAAGCTAAGAAGACAAGCAAGAAACCACTAGTTAATGATGGGAGGATTAGGGGAAGTGTTATTTGCATAAACACTTTCCTGGGGGCGGCACCAGAAATTCGTGCTGCTTCCTCTAAGCTTGGGTCCAAGCGGTCAAAAGCGTTAAGGAGGTTGAGTAGAACTAAAGTGTAAAAGAAACAGGACATCACAAATATGAGTCCTAAGTGAGAATAAATATTAAAAAATCCTGTTCCAAAGAGGAGTTCATTTAGAAATCCATTTGTAGGATTCGCTAAACTAATCCACGCAATAGCCCCAATATAAGGGGGAACCGCATAGGGTAAACAGCAAATGGTCTTACTGAACTTCACATAGGGTAGATCCGTTCTTTTTAAAAGCCATGAAATCGGCAAGGCAAAAATACAACTGAGAAGGGCTGTTCCAAAAGATACTATGATTGTATTAAAAAAAGCGGATTGAGTTGAACTCGACTTGAAGACCTTTTCAAAGTATTGACCACTCAATCCCCCATCAATCCAGCTGACTTTAAAAAGTAGTGTCAGGAGTGGATAAATGCAAAAAGCCCCTATCAAAATCATCAATAGGGACTTGAGAATATTTTCTTGTTGAAAGTATTGGCTAATTTTTTGAGTCACTTTTATTCAAATAAAATCTGCGAGAACTTTTCTTTAATCTGCTCTCTATCTTTAACAACTTTATTAATAAATTCTGGTGTCCACTTGAATGCGTTCTGCTTGATAGTTCTCAGTGGCGGAGCACCAGCCGGTGGGTCATACTTATCCAGTGGAGAGTACATGAAAGAACGTATCATGGCCTCTTGACCTTGTTTTCCGAAGAGCCAATTAGAAACCTTTTCGGCTAATTCACGCTTACCTTCCTTTTTCGTAATAGCCAATACATTAGACTGAATAACGACGCCGTCTTTTGGGTAAACAACTTTAAGTCTATCATCCTTGTCTTTAAACCTCAGGACGTTCTCAAGAAGGACCCAACCAACGGGCCGCTCTTTTGACTGGATTCTTCTGAGTACAGCACTGTTCCCACCTTGCGAAATCGTTTTATTTTTTCTCAAAGCTTCAAAAAACTCCCAGCCGTAATTATGCTGAAGCATCGCTACAGTTGTAAAATTTGTGCCCGAGGCAAGGGGACTTCCGGTTGTGAACTTTTGCATCCACTTCTCTTCGACGAGTTCTTTAAAAGATTTAGGGGCTTCGCTGTCTTCGATGACGTCATTGTTGTAGCAAATAACCATTACGGGTAGACTGAGTGTCGTATAATAGTTTTTCGTACTCCGCATAGACTCAGGAACCCCTACTGAGTTAGGGGGGCGATAGGTGTGAAGTTTTCCTGCAGCTCCCATTTCTTCGTACCAGAAGCGATCTGAAGAGATTAGAATATCGGCTTGAGTACCACCGGCAAGTATCTCTGTATTTACCTTCGCCGCGATTTCTTCGGATCCAGCCTGATAAAAGTTAAACTTCACACCGGGAAAGTCTTTTTCTAAGCGAGGCTTTAGATCATTTATCGTGTCTTTATAGAGTGATGTATATATCCAAAGTGTCTTGTCGTCAGATGCACCATTCTTGGTGCAAGCTCCGAGCATCAACAGTAGTAAAATGCTTAATAAGATCCTCATTGGGCCCCCTGATATTTTTTTGGCAATCTAGTCTTTATTGGCTCATCATTCAAAATAGTCAGGCATATAATGTACCGCATCATGAAGCTTTTGGACGGGAAATGTGAAATGTTAGTTCCAATTTTTACAAATGCCGACATTTCTTGTCTGTAAAGGGCTTTGCAGATATCCATAGGTCGATTGGGGAGCCTATGGCCAAGTTGTTACTAAATTATGTTGTTTTGTTTGTTCTCGCTCTGAGTCCTATTTGCGCCCAAGCGGCCGAGAAGTTTAGTACCGGATCCATTGATTTTGAAGTCTCTGATCGTATTACTGACTTTCAACTCGATAGGAACGGTCGCCCCGAAAGGAAAGAAGGACGAGTACCAGATCGAAGTTTGTTTAGTTGGATTCCTTCTGGTGAAAACCATAATCATACAGAGTCTCATTGTGCGAGCGATGAAATTAAAAGGATTTTTCAATCCCAGCCTGGAAATGTCGATCGTCAAGCCGATCTTTTACAGAGATGGTTTAATCGTTGTAATACGCAAATTGGAGATGGCCAAGATGGAATGCAGCCTCTCTACAAAGCACTGACTCTTTACTACCCAATGGTCGCTAATAAGGCCATCAAGTCACTTAAACTGGAAATGCCGAGGGGAGATATTCTGAGGGGCTTTATTGCCATGAAGAGAAGTAGTAAGCCTCGACCTCTGGTTATCGTAAAGTGTGGGATCTATTGCAATGCCGACCCAATTCGCAGCCAGTTTTTATTTTTCATGCATCTCTTTGATGAAAGCCCGTTTCACGTAATTACGTTAGCCAATGTATCTGGTTCTGAGTATGAGTTTGAAAATGCTTCGGTGGCCTTGGGAGGCTTTCATGAAGGTCGTCAGCTTTATGAGCTTGCGGCGGCAGTTCAACACCCCAATTCACCCTATAGATCGAGAATTTCAAGTGTTCATGTTATGGGAATTAGCCTCGGGGGCCACGGAGCTCTATTCTCAGCTCTTTACGCCTCAAACAATAGGGTCAATTTTTTGAATAAAAGAGTGATCGATAGTGTTTTAGCATACTGTCCGGTGGTTAATCTTGAGAGAAGCATGGACCGCCTATTCTCTGAGGGGGCAATTGCAAATCTGGTTGAGAACTACACTCGTCGAACCTTAATTAGACTCTCCATGAACATTCCAATATTAAGGGAATTTTTTCGCCATGATTACAGACATCGCTCTGAACTTAAGAATGCTATTTCGAGGGGAGCGACCCATTTTTATTCGGAATGGACTCGTGATGAGTCATGGCCCCTTTCTCCCTTGAAAAATAAGAAAATTAATTCCGTTGACGAGTTTTTTGAGCTCAATAACTTTAATCGATATTACCAGCAGATTCGTGTACCTACCTTGGTGCTCGCTGCCCAAAATGATCGATTTGTAAGAACTAACGAAAATACGGGATTACTCGCGGCCCAAATGAAAAGATCAAAAAATCCAAATATAAAGTCCCTAGTAATGGCTTATGGAGATCACTGTGCCTTTTCTGAGGCTAACGGCTGGCGCAATATGAGTATTTTGAAGCGTGAGTTTATTTTATCTCATAGTCCAAAATTTAGGAGTAAACGAAGAGTCTATAGAGTACCCGTCGAATCTGAATTTAAAAATTTAAATTGGCTCAACCGTTTGAGACTCTCTCCATCGGAGCCCATTATGTCCTACAACTTTAAGTTTAAAGTCAATCGGCCGAGCTTAAGGGTGGAGTTAGCAGTTTTCGACCAATATCGACATATTGATCGCGATGAAGACAAGCCCCGATGCTCTCAGTATAAACCTCATTTGGCCGATCAAAAAGATTGCTTTCGACGATACTCGGCCGATATTCCCATTGCCAAATTTGAGAAGTTCGGCTTTAGGACGCCCAAAAGTCGTCTAGAGGCGAGTATTTTCACTAGGTTCGCTAACACTCGATTTTCGGTCCTAAATAAAGAGGCAAGGGACGTGAAACATACGAGTGATTTTCCGGCTTACCTCGAATTTGAGGGCTACTGATCAGTTCCATTTTGGAATCTATTTAAAATCTCTTCAGACTCTCTTTTAGGTCTTAGACCTAAAATGGCAAATCGACTATGTTCGTCCGATGTCTGTTTGGGTCTTTGTACTTATCTATTTGTTCATACAACTCGGAATTGGCTTCTGGGTCTCCCGTTTTCAAAAAAACGAGGAAGACTACTTTTTAGCGGGGCGGAGCCTTGGGCCGATGCTCGCGACTTTTTCTATTTTTGCGACCTGGTTTGGCGCTGAAACCTGTATTGGATCAAGTGCCGCGGTCTTTGGTGGCGGACTTTCTGATACGAGGGCGGATCCATTTGGATATACAATTTGCTTATTCGTTATGGGGTTCTTTTTTGCGCAAAAGCTTTGGTCAAAAGGTTTGACGACTATTGCTGATCTCTATCGTCAGGAATATGGAAACTTAACCGAAAAATTAGCCGTTCTGGTATTGGTCCCTTCTTCGATTATTTGGGCGGCAGCGCAAATTAGGGCTTTTGGTCAAATTCTTTCGGTGATTGCTCCTATTGATCCCATGGTAGCAGTAACTGTTGCGGCGGCATTCGTAATTTTTTACACCTTTTTTGGTGGTCTTATGGGAGATGTTATCACGGATATTGTCCAAGGAAGTATCCTAATAATTGGTTTGTTCACTCTTTTCTACTTTACAGTATCCGAATTGGGAGGGGTCACTGAGGCCTTTGCGAGAGTTGAACCATCGCGATGGAGTTTACTTGGTAAAGGGGAGTCCCTATTAACACGGGTGGACTCCTGGATGGTACCGATATTAGGTAGTTTGTTTTCTCAAGAACTTATTAGTCGAGTTTTTGCGAGTCGATCGGGATCAATTGCTAAAGGTTCCTCTTTTTCTGCGGCTGGAATATATCTCGTTATTGGAATGATACCCGTTTCATTGGGTTTGATTGGCGTAGACCTAATTGTATCACCGGAAGAAACTGATCAATTTTTACCTCTATTGGCCCGCAGAGTTCTCCCAACATTTGTCTTTGTAATTTTTTCTGGAGCACTTGTGTCGGCGATTTTGTCGACGGTGGATAGTACACTTCTTAGTGTGTCCGCCTATGTTAGTCACAATGCCCTTGGTAGTTACTTTAATAAGCTTGAAGAGAAAGCACGGCTGAGATTTGCTCGAATAACGATTTTGGTAAGCGGAATTATTGCCTACCTAATGGCAATCGGTTCAGAGAGTATATATGACCTAGTGGTGGCGGCGTCTGCCTTTGGTGCCGCCGGTACAATTACGATCACTCTCGCTGCACTTTGGTTTCCCGGAAAAGGAAGGAAGTCTGCTAGTGTTGCGACTTTAATTTTTGGTGTTATCGCTCACCCAATATTTGAATACGTATTAGAGGTGGAAGCACCATTTTTGTTTAGTATTCTTGGAGCGATACTGACTTTTATTTTATTTGCTAGATTTAGTCCGGAGAAGCAACTAGCATAGTTTTATGTCGCGCGTTTTTTTTGGTATACATTTTTCGGACACCTTTAATAATTCTATTCAAGATGCTCTTGTTAAAGTTCAAAAAGATATAAAAAAGAAGAATATGGAGTTTCAGTGGGTCAAGACTCCGAACTATCATTTGACGACTAACTTCATAGGTGAAGTCACTAAAGATCAATTAGAGCGCTTAAAGGTAATAGCTCGGGATTTGAGTGGAAAGTTACCTCGATTTAAATTAGAGCCCAAAGAGTTGTCATGCTTTCCGAGTGAAATGGCAGCGCGGGTTTTGTTTTTGAAGTTTAAATCTAACAAGGGGCTCGTCAACTTACAGAGTGAGTTAGAAGAAGCTTTGGTTACAGCAAAGATCTACTGTGATCAAAAAGAATTTGTTCCGCATTTAACGCTTGCACGCACGAGAAAGCAACGAAATATGAAGGACACCTTGTCTTTAATGCCGAAACTGAGGCAGACCTTATTAATTGAAAGATTCAGTCTTATAGAAAGCCCAGAGAGATCAGACTCACCCTTTTATCAAGTTATAGAGAATTTCGATCTTTTGGGAGAAGTACCTAATCTTGATAATTGACTCTAGCCTCTGCTTGCATAAATGAATAGAAGAATACTGAATTGGGGTCTTTCGTAACAGAATTGAGTTCACTTTTTACAGCTTTTACCGTTGCCTCATCAACTCGCTCGGCTCTAAGAAGGCTATCTGCCGCAGAAAGCATAAGTTCGGACCAAAAATCAATTATTTCTTTTCTCTTTTTCGGGTTTCTATTATCTAGGTGCCATGTTTTTACTCGTGTTCTAATTTGCGAGTAACCAAGTGCTGTTAAAAAATTCCCCAGTTTCGCTCCTACGAATGGGTCGCCCGCGTTTTCGAATTGATAGTCATTAAACGCCATCCAGTACTTCCAAACATTAGGTGAGTAGGGTTCGAGAAAAAAGCTTGAATTCATAACTTCTGTTATAAAGATCTTTCCGTTTGGCTTTACGACTCTTCTCACTTCTGAAAGTACTCTTAAGGGATCGGGTACATGTTCAAGCACCCAACAAAGGAATGCTCCATCATAGCTGTTGCTTTCGTATTCGAGATTAGCGGCATCCATTTTTTCGATGGTCCATCGGTCAGCGTAATAGGTTTTCTCTCGCAAGCTATTTTTAGCAGCTTCGAGTTGAGCTTCGTTTAAATCAATACTTGTTAAATTGAGATTGGGGAATCTGCGTAAGAGAATTTCTGATTGGGCACCAACACCGCATCCCACTTCGAGGACCTCTTCAGTGCTAGAGAAATTAATATCTTGAAAGACAGTATACTCAGCAAATTCAGCCTGCTTTCGGAGTCGCTCTTGTTCGATTTCAGAAAACCCATGTATGTATGGAAAAAGTTTATTACTTTTGGACTTGCTCACTACTCAATTCTCCACTGCTGAAAGGAACTGTAATCGTAAATTCCGTATGACCTCTTCTAGATTGTACATTGAGCGTACCAAAATGTTTATCAATTATAGATTTCGATATGGACAATCCCAGACCCGTACCTTCACCCGGGGGTTTAGTTGTAAAGAAGGGTTCGGTAATCTTTTCTTTAATTCCAATGGGAATCCCATTACCATTGTCTATGACCTTTAAAATTAAATTTCCACCTTCGGAGTATGCTTTCAGCTGGACCTTTGGAGAACTAATATTTCTAACAGCATCGAAAGAATTATTGAGTAAATTTATCAGGACTTGAGAAATTTCCGTTGGTCGGCAATCCACGTGAAGGTCGGCATCTGTAAAATCGATCGACAATTCAATATTGCTCAACTTAAACCGTTCCCCAGTTAAACCAAGAGTGTCGTTAATAATATTTAAGACTGGAGTTTTAACTTTTGGGTCACTAATTGAATTTCTAGATACGTTTCTCAAGCTACTTATGATCGTCGCAATTCGCTTAGTGGTTTTTTCGATTCGATCGGCATACTTTTTAACTAACCCGGGGTTAATGGAGCTGTCTAAAGAGAGTCGCGATAACTGATTTGAGAGGCCTTGAATAATAGAGAGTGGATTGTTAATTTCGTGTGCAATGTTTCCAGAGATTTCACCTAATGAAGCTAATTTGCTGCTCTGTAAGAGTTGAATTGTTATTTCATCTTGTCGAGATCTTAAGTTGTATTCTTCGCTCACATCTTGAATAGTTCCCGATAGATAACGGCGTCGATCCCCCTCAAACTGTGGATAGCCTTGTATTCTCATTCGAAAAGCCTTTCCATCACTTTTTATTCCGAAAACCTCTTCATCGAAGGTAGAAGATTCTGATAGAGATTTATTAAACTGGTATTTGATGCGTTGCTGGTCACTTGGCTGAATGAAAAGTAGGCTTTCTTTTATTTCAACAATCGATTTATCGATACCTAATAGATTTTGCGCACCTGAGGAGAGAGAAAAAAATTTATTCTTTGTGTCGAGTTGCCAAGCTCCAATTTTAGCAATGTCTTGCATTTCTAGTAAAATATTCTCTTTGGCTACTTCGTCAGTAATATCTCGAGCGCTCGCATATATTTTTTGAAGATCGAAATCGGTTACCGATGTCCAGCTGAGTACGCGATATTCGCCATTTTTATGTCGATAGCGATTTATAAAAAAATGAGAACCTTGGTTGGTTAAAACGTCTTCAAATTCATGGTCAGTTTTCTTGATATCTTCTGGGTGAATAAATTCGAAGAAGGGCTTTTCAGTGAGTTCTTTTGCAGACCAACCCAAGCGATCGGTCCATCGATTGTTAACCAATTCGAAATATCCATCGAAATTTGCAATGCAAAACATATCTGATGTCAGATTGAAGAAGGATTTATAAATATCGTTGGAAGAGCCACCAGCCTTTGACATAAAGACTTTATAGTAGAGATTTTCAGTAGGGGCCTACTGTAAATATTGCAATATTAACGCAAGGCAAAAACCCCTAAAGATTGATGTCTTTTAAGAAGTAATTCAGTGCTTCTTGAGGAAGATCGATTGGCTTAGTCACTTGGGCGCCAAAGCGACCGCCAAAGCCACCCCATTGGCCTTTCTTGATAGCTTGGTTTTGCTTGCCGTCAGAGCTGCCAAAGTCGACCTCACCATCTATACAAATGATCTGGGATTCATCGATTTCTTTAATA
>JAUHWN010000069.1 GCA_030424665.1 Bdellovibrionia bacterium
TGCCATGTTTGAATGGAGTTCGAGATGATCAGGGCAATTGGGACCTTCTGCGAAATAGAAGGTGTAAATATCGTAGTTGTTTTGAATAAAACTCGACTCGCCTCTCAGTTCATCGGCCCTAAAAAAGAGTCCTCCAGGAAGAGACTTATGAACCTTTCCTACCACTTCAAACTGCTCATTTTCCATGGACTTTAAAAAGTAGTACTCCGCACTCGATGTACAGCTTAATACGTAATCCATAGAAAATTGCAGGAGGCCAACGGGTGGTTTATAGAGCTTAAAACTATCTCCGGCCTTGGGGCAGAGATTTGTTTGGATGCGATCTCCCTGATCGTAGCCGTAGCTGAGGCTAGAAATAAGAAGAGTAAATAATGGGATTAAAATCCATCGAGTCATAATTCCCCCAGGAAAGGTCGTGTTATTGATTCCCTTTAATTTTTAAATAATTTCTAAGTTCGTTGGAGCGGCTGGGACGCCATATCTTTTGATCGAGATAAAAGTGATGTCCGATTATTCCGAAAAAGGCGATGTAGGCCCATTCACTCATGGTCACTCCGGCCCAAGATCCACTAGGACTTGGCCAGTCTCCTACATTCCATGTAATAAATGAAAAGACCAAGCCTAAGATCAAAGCGAATGTAAGGTAGGTAAAGGTACTTGAACCGATAAGACCGGCAAGACCAAATTTCTTCTTTTGATCTGTTTTGTAGCGACGATTACCGTAGTACCAAACAATGGCGTGGTATTGAATGTTGTGAAAAAGTGAATTCATAATGGCTATGAGCATAAGAGTTTCACCGCCACTGAGGTTCTGAATGAAGTGATCCTGGGGAGCAATAAAATAAAACATAGTCGAATAAAAAAACCAGCAAACAAAAATGTAGTAAAGGCTCACGAGACTTTGTTTGCCCACATATTTAACAGCTCCCCATGTAAGAACAATCAAATAGGCAAAAACGCCAATACTAAAGTAAAGAGGAAGGCTCTCAATCAAAAAACCAAGATTTGGATTAATTTCTGAAGCTCCAGCTAAACCGAATGCACCTTGAACCTTAAAATTCAGCAAGAAGTAAACCTGCGCAGCACCAACAGCAAGGTAAAGGCTTCGAGTCATCTTTAATTTTAATTCCTCTGGAAGTTCTGCTTTTTTAGAGTAAATTGATAAAAATCCGAAGTGCTGTCTAGCATTGTGATAGAGGGACCAAACGAAGATAAAAAATCCGTAAAGAAGAGCAAAGTCGATATTCGCCTGAACCTGGTTGAGTCCAATAGCTATGGCAGGTAAGAGGAAAAAAATTAGACTACCGAAGAGCAGTGTTTTGTTTTTGCTGCGATACTCAGGGTCAACGTAGGTTCGCGAAAAAGTGGCCCAGAAATGAGAGCCCTCAAAACCAATTATCCAAATCCAAAAGAATATCGGCAAAAATTCTGGGAATTGAAAGCTTGCAGCTGCTACGAGAAGAGTGAAAAAAGCTCCACCCGAGACAAAAAGTAAATCGAAAAGCGGGTTTTTAATCCACAATTTACTGTCGAAGAGGTCGATCGCCACGGATGTATTACTTGCTGCTTGAGTCTGACTTTGACTGGCCATTTTTCCCTCCTTATAAAATGACGGATCTAGTCTATGTGACACTTTAAATCAGTCAAGAAACTTGGCCTTTTGCGCCTAGTTATGATTGAATAAACGCTTATAACAAAGGGCAGCTATTGGCTTCGGATAAGGTAACGACAGATTATTTCCAGCAAGCAGAAACCATGAAAAAACGCTTGGATGAAGTGAGTCCGAGTATGTGCCTTGCCAAATGGCTCCAGGTGAGTATGCATTTGACGAATGGTTTAACTCAATCCTGCTACCATCCCCCGACCCATAAAATCGATCTCGAAGAGCTAGAGAAAAATCCAAAAGCTCTTCACAATACGAGTCAGAAAAAATCTGAGCGTAAGATGATGCGGGAAGGCTTGAGGCCTAAAGGTTGTGAATACTGCTGGAAAATTGAAGACGCCCCCGGAGAGCACATGAGTGATCGCCACTATCGTAGTGGTGAACCTTGGGCTCGTGGCGCTTTTGAAGAAGTCGTAGGGCATCCCTATGACTACGATGTGAATCCTCGATATGTTGAAGTCAATTTTAACCAAAGTTGTAATCTGGCTTGTGCCTACTGTTCGCCACATTTGTCAACGACGTGGGAAAAGGAGATCCAAAAGTTTGGTGAGTATCCCACTTTGATTCCACACAATAGTATCGAAGCTCTAGAAAAACAGGGTTTGATGCCGATAAAGCACAAAAAGGATAATCCTTACCTCAAAGCCTTTTGGCAATACTGGCCCGAACTCTACAAGGACTTGAAGGTCTTTCGCATGACTGGCGGGGAACCCCTTCTCGATCCCAATACCTACAAAGTTCTCGACTATATAAGAGACCATCCTCGAGACGACTTAGAATTAGCTATTACATCAAATATGTGTGCCCACGATGACCTTTTCAATAAGTTTCTGAACTCTATGAAAGACATTGTTGGAAAGAAAAAACTAAAACGCTTTATGTTGTTTCCGAGCGTCGATACCTGGGGCGAGCAAGCGGCCTATATTCGCTATGGTATGGATTGGGATAAGTTTTGGGGTAACGTCAACCGCTACTTGGATGAAGTTGGGGATGGATTGATTACCTTTATTGTGACCATGAATCTTCTGTCTGTACCTCAGCTTAAGAGATTTATGGAAGGTGTGGTTGAGCTACAAAGGAGGCACAACAAACACTTTCATAGGGTCTTTTTCGACGTTCCCTTCCTGCGATATCCGGCTTGGCTGTCGTTACAAAACCTAGATGATCGTTATTATCATTACCTAGAAGAAACGATCGAGTATATGAAGGCCCACCCGGAAACAAATGACAACTATTTGGGGTTTAGGGACTTCTGGATTGCGAAGATGGAACGCGTTCTTTCTTGGACTAAAGAAGGTGTCGGCAATGATGAGGAGCTTCACAAACGCAAAGTCGACTTCTATCGATTCTTTTCTGAATATGATTACCGACGAAACGTCAATTTCCTCGAAGTTTTTCCTGAGTTTAAAGACTACTGGCAAGAGTGCGAAGAATTGTCTCTAAAGCACGGTTAAGGGACACCAGTAAACCACACCGGAAAGTGATCCGAAGGGTTTTTACTTCGTTGATCATAACTATTTGGTAGAGGGATAACGCGACCACTTTTGTCTTTATAGCGATAAATACCGGCCTCAATGATGCGACTCAATGAACCACTTATAAGAATGCCATCGAGTTGAGAAAAGACAGTGGATCCCGAACTCGGATGATAGGTGTGGGTCACTCGCTGATCTTCAGGAATCGTTTTTTCAGCCAGTTCAAAAACATCGTCAAATTCCTCAAGTAACATCCTAGCATCGGGATCGACCCTGAGGTCAGTATTTAAATCTCCACCTAAAATAATCAAGGTATCCTGACCAAATTCACTTTTCAGTTCCTTTGCAATATTCAAAGTTTCAAGAAACTGTCTGGCTCGTAACCGTCTGGACTCTTTATCTTGCTTGCGGTCTCTTTTGGATTTTTTGTGGGTTCCCATTAAGATAACAGCAGGAGACTCCTGGCCCGGCTCTCTAAGTATCAGTGTCGGAAGATCTCTTGAAAAAATGGGAGCCGTTCTTTGGGTAACTGGATCAGTCCAAATTCGATCTTTATAGTCTCTCATTTCGACATCCAGTTTGATGTCCTTTCGCACGTAGAATCCAATATCGATGCCCCGTCCATCGTTACCTAAATTAAGAAAAGGGCGATAGGAACTGGCTAGGTAGTCACGATTGAAGTTAATAAGGGATTCCTTGCCTTCAATCTCAGGTCCAATAAAAAAGTGGGGGCTCACTTCGGCAAAAACCTCGGCGATTCCCGCGAGCTTTTCTGGGGCTTTGGGTTCACTTTCCAAGCCGGGTACTGGGACAAATACGAAGTCGTCAACTCGTTCGAACTTTCCGACGTGGTAGTAAAAGTTCTCGGGATTATAAACGAGAGTGGTTATTTCGTGGTTTTGCTTAAACGGTGGAGTTTTGAGAAAGTTTGCTTTCTTAAAAAAGAAATACGCTTCACAACTCAGTTTTCCCACATCTGCGACAGCAAAGGGTGCAATTATTTGCAGAAAGAGTCCAAAAATTAATCCAATGGCAAGTTTACTTTGTTTCGATTCCATAGGGCTTTATAAACCATTGATTCCAGAAAAGCGAATTTTTGCGTGGGGACGGGCAAGTCTTTCAAAAAATTAGAAAAGTAGACCCTTTTTGTAACTAAGAAGCCTTCTTTTTAAACTCTAACTGTAGTTCCCAGGTCGAAAAAAGTAGCTCAATAGAGTTAAATAGAACTTTTTCGATTTCAAAAGCTAGATTCAGGAAATTCAAATTGGAATTGGGTAGAGAATTCTCCAACTGACCGCAGAGTTCACTGGCTTTGACCAGCCCCATATTGGCGGACATGCCCTTCATTCTATGGGCACTATCTTTTATGCTTGGCCAATTTCCTTCAATGATACCATTAAAAAGCTTCTTCAAATCATCGTAGGACTGGAGCTTTAATTGGAGGATGATCTCTTTAATTTTGTCGTCAGATAGAGAATCTTTAAGAGCGTTGGCAAATTCCCAATCGATGAGAATCTCACTATCCAGTGAATTGCGCTTTTGTGAGGCAAAGGAGTTTTTTCTATGGGTTTTTTCGAATTTCTTAAGTTGGACGAGCTTGTTGTTTTCGGGGCGTGTCCCATCGGATGTGCTCGCTATTTCGATTGATTCGATGAGTTTAGAGGCATCGATCGGCTTTTCGATAAAGTCAAAAACTCCCTGACTCCAAGCCCGGGCGATTACTTTATTGTCTGAATAAGCAGTAATAAGGACGACGGGGATTGATTGAGCAATCTGCTTAGACTGTCTAATGAATTCTATTCCGTTCATTCCTGGTAGATTGTAGTCGGCGATTATTACCTTTGGGTCATAGCACTTTTTGTGAAGGGCCTGGATAGCGCCTTCAGCGTCTTCAAAGCAACAAACATTAAATCGTGTCTCTTTGAGATATTCTGGAATGAGACTCCTGGTCACTGAATCGTCATCAATTAAAAAGACATCGACCTTTTTCATGAAACCTTGTCGGCTTATTAGGCTCGAAGATTGACGTATTAATGTGATTCGAAATCCGAACCGAGTCAGTACCGGAGTCTGAAAAAATCAGGAAATTGCGTCAGTTTATCAAAATTTGGATTTGAGTTGCAAATATGCGAAATCAACTTCTTTGTCGTAATCCGCAGTGGTCTGATCTTTGAAGTAACTGCCGGGAGTAAACCGCGAAAAACCGAGTTCAATGGATGTATGGGTGTAGGGGCTATAATTGAAAACTAAATCAGCTTCATAGCCAACATCTGTTGCCTCCGTAGCAGGTTGTGCATAGATAGCTCCATTGGCTCCCGAAAGTTTGTACAGAGGTTGATTGGTATTGACTCGTTCGAACCAGTGGAGGTCAAACTTTATCCGCCATTTCTTAAGTGGTTTTATGTAGTGAAAAGCGTAACTTCGAATATTTCTTCGTCCAAAAAGGTCGGCAAACCCCAGAAACTTGTGGGCCGTGGGGTAGAGTTGTCGATAGTTTTTACCAGCTTGGTTGACTCCGAGGCTGGCTGTGAGTGTCGAAGTTTGCAGTCCTAGTTCGCCATCGACTTGATATGCATCGTCACCGACATTACTACCAGCCTGGTAGCCTCCCTCGAGCCGGTAGAGAAACTGACCCGCTAAACCTTTGAATCGACCTCCAACCGTAGACATTTCGATAAGCCCCCAAAGATGGCTAACTTTTTTACTGTTGAGATTGAAATAATAGAGATCAAATTCGTCAAAGAGCAAACCCTCTTTATTTCGACTAAAATAAGTTCCATATAGATCGACGTCGTCAGATTTTTCCGAATTAGTTAAGTTGTCAGAGAGCTTAGAATAAAAGAAGTCGTGATTGTAAGTGCCATCGTTGTAGTTGAGTTTGACGAGGTCAAAGCTCCGACCGGGGATTGACCAATCGAGGGTACCAATGACCATCTGATCGCCAAAGGCTAATGCTTCTCGACCGACATTGATATTAAAGTGTTTCAAAGCTTTATAGCTCACAAAAGCTTCATATATGCTCAGTTCACTACTGTTGGTATTGCCACTCGTTTCAATAGCGGTCGTTAAGTTTCCGACCTGTGGAATAACTTGATCTCCACCAAAGTTTCGGATTACTTGAGGACTAATTGTCACCATTAATCCCTCTTGATTAAAATAAAACGAGGGTCTGAAACGAAACGCGCTCATAGAATCAACATTCTTGCTTTGGTAGCCCGTTCTATTTTTGAACTCAGTTCTCCATTTGAGCATTCCATTCGCACGGAATTGTACTTGCTCTCCTGATTGAGGTGCTTTTTCGATGACTTTCTCAATTATTTTGACAGAGGAATCTTTTACTTTGCTACCGCCATCGATATAAGAGAGAAACTTTTTGATTTTTTGTTTTTCTGCAACAAGCTGTGGTCTTTGCGGGTGATCTTCTGGCAGCTTAGTGAGCTTTTGGTCAATTTGTCGCAGTCGACTTCGGCTCGATACGACTTTGAAGGCAATATCATCTAATTCGGGACTTCGTGGCTTTTTCTTTGGCTGAAGGCCTGTATCTTTTTTTGTGCTGGTCTGATTTTTAAGAGTATTTTGCGCAAACAACAACTTACTGCCAGCTAGTTCTCTTCTCTCTGCTTTTAGTTTGGCGAGACTATTTCGAAGCTTCTCAGAATCTTGTCCTTGGCTGATGAGATCTTGAATGAAGGAGATTTCTTTATCTAATATATTAACTCTCTGCAACTTTGGTATTTCGTTGGCAGCTGCAGGGTGTGCAAAGGTGAAGAGTAGTACAAAAAGTAAGCCTAGCTTCATTGAAAGTCTCCCTCAGATTTGTGATGTCTCAATTTATCCCAGTCTATTGGTAATTGAAATAAAGACATCGACCATAGTCCTGCTCGATAGGGGTGTTTTTTAAATTGCCGAAAGTTCTATTTCTTTACAGGGTCATTCGAATCTTAAATAATAAGAAAAGCGCTTTACTAAACTGACTGGAGGGATTCGAACTTTGGCCGAATCAATTTTTGAAGAGTCTTCTCAAGACGGAAAGCTATACTATGTCCGTTTCCCTCGGATTCTCAAAGACGAGTACAAGGATGCGATTGAGAAAACAACAAAATCCTGGTTGTTACGTATGGAAAACCTTTTTGTTTTTGATTTCAAAGAGACTTTAGATATGGAGAAGGAGTCCACACGAATATTGTTTAGTTTTATTCGAACCTTATCGAAAAATGAGAAGAAACTAGTATCAATAAATTTATCAAGATCTTTTGAAAATAAAATGAAAGAGCGGGGGCTCAACAGCGCTTTGAATATTAAGAAAAATTTGGGTGGAACCTAGGGGCTTGGGGTTAAGTTTGGCGGAAGAAGAATTAAAAAATCAAAGTGAAGTCACTAGTGAAGAGATGGAAAACCCCGGAGAAGGGCTTCAACTTTTGCTCGTTGGTGTTGATTCTGAAGTTCTCGAATTTGCGAAGAGTGTCTTGCCAGGTTTTACGGTCCACGAGTTTAAGCAAAGTGATGCCTTTTTTAATAAGTCTGAAGAGATTTCTGATAATCAGTATGTATGTGCTGTCGTTGGATCAGAATTTGGAACCGGATTTATTATGCAGGCGGCTCAGTTGCTTAAGTGCCAGTGTCCAACGACTCCTCTATTCTATTTGACCCACAATAAAACTGACTTTAACTCTAAATTTGCGAAAAAGCATGGCTTTGATTATGTGGGCCTCTTTCCTATGGATAAAGAATTAATGGAAGGATACCTCTTAAAAATCGCCCAACCAGATGCGCTTGGTGCTAGGGCTTACAAGCCGATTAAGATTTTCGATCTCAATGGAGATACGCAATTGAGTTTTGATACCTATGTCTTTTTGCCCTTGAACAATCGAACTATTAAATTTAGTCACAAAGATCGTAAGGTTGGTGAATCGCGAATCGAAAAGCTAAAGTCACGGTCGAAATCAAACCTTTATATCCACATTAATGATGTTGAAAAATTTTACGACCTTGCAGCGAATTGGCTAAAAGACATGGGTGAAGGCAGAGGCCTGTCTGAAACTGAACGCTTAGACAAGCTCGAAGGAGCCGTACGCTCTTTGTTCACGGATATTTTTGATACTTCTGAAAAATCAGATATGAATACCGGTAGGGCAGTATTAGAAACATGTAAAAACATTGTCTCCACCTATATAACGGGTGACTCTAAAAAAAGTTGGTACCAGCAAATGTTGGTTTCTTTAGGGGGAAGCTCGAAAGGGTTCTACAGCGCTACTGACGTTTCAACGATATCTGCCTTGATTGCCATGGGCACGCAAATGGCTGACCCTATGGATGTGGCTATTGCTGGTCTAATGCGAGATATTTCCTTGTCTGATTTTTCGTCAGATCTACTCGAGAAACCCCAAACAGAATGGGATGATCAAAACAAGAATCTTTATCTGAAGCATCCTCAACTCAGTGTCAATGTTATCAAAGAGAAGAAAATGATACTGACTCGAAACGCTGAGACCGCCATTCTTCAGCACGAGGAGCGCTACAGTGGGATGGGCTTCCCTAAGCAGTTGTCAGGCGACATGATATCTATCGAGGCTCAAATTTTGGTGTTGGCAGAACAGTTTTACAATCTTACCCGCGAAGTCGAAGGAGAGACCCCAATGCTTCCGATGGATGCTCTTCAGAATATAAGAAACAACCGATATGTGGGCCCTGAGTTGATTCATAAGTTTGCACGTCTTCTTAAAGAAGGCCATGAGGAATGATAGAAAATTAAAAAAATCACTTCGATTGCTCATCTTAGTCTCTTGATAAAATTAAAAAGTTGATTTAGCCTCACTCAAGAGGTGTTTATGTTAAAAAAGATCATACTGATTGTACTTCTTTTAGTCCTTATCGGTGGAGGGGTATTCTTTAAACGCCTCGTTGATGAAGCCGAAAGAAGTCAAAAAATGGATCTCGCCTTTACCCCTCCGGATACTGGAAAGTTGAACTCCTGTGGTGAGGCACCTAATTGTGTGAGTTCTTCTGCCGCCAAGGATGATAGCCACTTTGTTGCCCCTTTCGATTGCCCAGCCGAATCCTCGTGGGAAAAATTGCTAGAAAAGCTTCCTTCTTTGGGTTTGGAAATAAAAGTAAGGTCTGGAAATTACGCACACCTGGTATATAAGTCTGATGTTTTTGAATTTATTGACGATATAGAGCTATTCTATGATCCCCAGGCCAAGCTCATTCAGATTCGTTCGGCTTCCCGGGTTGGATATTCTGATATGGGCGCAAATAAAGCGCGCTATGAGCAAATCAAAAACTTGTTCTCCACACTTTAGGGGTTCATGAAAAACTATTTTGGTGAGGTTAGGCGGAGCAGGACTTCTGTAGAGGGAAGGCTGCTGTCATTTTTTAGTCATTGCTTATTCTATATATGGTAGAGTGATGCTGTATGGGTTTTCGAGGTTTTTGCGGGTTTATAGCTTTTTTTCTGTTTCACAGTATATCTATTGCCCAAAGTCAACTTGTGCCCAAGTTCCAATGTTCGACGGATATTTCTGTAATACAACTTACTTTATCGCGAATGGCCGATGGTCTTAAGATTGATTCAAAAATTGAAAGTCTTCTAGAAGAGTCTCGACTGTACAAGTCTGAGGATTATTATCGAGAAATTCTTATGTACAAAAAATCTTGTGAGAAGGAGATTCCACAAAAAGCTCGTCATTGTTTTAAAAACATATTCTCCCATGCAGAGAGCATGGTGCGTTGGTTTGCGAAAAATGAGCGTGAAGTCGTCGATGAAAGTCTCAGACAAAAGTTTTTCAGTGGACCGGTTTTTTCTGATGACTATTTGAGTGAAAGCTTTTTAAAGCAGATTGAAAAATGTCATCAATTTGGCGAGCGGTGTGACTTTGGAGAGAATACAAACGCTGTTCGATTCTATTCGAAATTTAAAGACAAAGAGGGAGGCTCTGAGCGGATTGTAATTTCGCAAGAGGGCGGAACCAGTAATCTCTATTTTTTAGCTTTTCCATATTCTCCGACTCACAGAGAAAATCGACTTATCGATATAATGGAAGTTAAAAATGATGGAACATTTTCGTTTTATGAAAGCTCAAAACGTGGATTCGTAAGATATAATAAAAGCTGTTTTCGCTGTCACTTAAATGGTCCTCTTAAAATCAGTCCGATATTTGGAAGTGTAAGTAATAAAAGAATTTTAAAAAACATCGAAGAAATCAACTCGTCTTTCGAAAAAAAGGTCTATACATCAGAGCATCTTGAGCACCAGGGCACGCCAGCACTCGGTCCCAAGATCTGTCAAAGTTGCCACGGCGTAGGTTCTCACCGTCGACCTTTTGGTATTCTAGATAACCCTCATATCATTTTCAGTAAAATTGCTAATTTCGAAATGCCAGCTGGATACACCCAATCCATTTTAAAAGGTATAGAAGGATCTATTCTAGATATGGACCGAAACTTCGTTGAAAGGACCATCGAGCGCTCGATCAAATTGAATCACGGTAGTACCAATAAGCTCTTTTTAAGTAATCGAGATAGAATTGAAAACAGAGAAGCCGTTATTGATAGCCTAAGAAAGAGGCAAGGGGGGTTAGGGATTAGAGCTTTTGTAGGAGGTTTTCTTGTTGAAAGGGAAGTCCAGTCTGCAAAGAACCTTTCAGAACAATTTTTTGCTGAAAGCCGAATAAATTTTCATCATTGGCTCGCCGGTGAACGTGAGAGTTGTGTTCTGGAGTCCATGTGAAGAAAAATTTACCTCACGTTAAGTTAAAAGAAGTCATAGGCCCTTCTCTTCTAGCACTCATTGTTTCGACTATAGGCTTTTTATATTTTTCTATTACGAACTATTCTATCTTTTTAACAAGAGATTTGTATCGAGCTAGTCAGTATTTTGCTTCAAAAGAAAATGGAATGGGGCCGGAAATTAGTTATGGTGGGCGAGTATTGGGCGATTTCTATTATTTTATGCTCAATCTTTTTAAGGGCGAAGGCTACCCTTTTGAGTCAGCATGGCTTTTGATGCTCGGACTCTTCTTTCTTGCTCTGCTCTTTCAGTACTTTTATTTTTATAAAAAGACGGGCTCTCTTTCATTTGCAATTTTTTGCGCCTTGATCCCACTCCTCTTTCAATCAACTCACGATCAAATCCTTAAACTATGGAACCCGAGTTTCTTACCATTGTTTGCGGTTGGTAGTCTTATCTTATTAGATTCATTCCAGAAGATTCGAAAGCCTCTATTATATGGAGGCCTTGCTGGAATAATTCATTCTTTGGCAATACAGCTGCATTATCAGGCCCTTGTTTTGTTTTTTGCCTTTGTTCTTGGGATTCTTCTGCTGAGTCGAAAAGAAAAGTTAAAGTCCCTTTCATTATTTCTGCTGTTGTTTCTTTTAACCTATATGTTTTTTATCGACTTGGGGAGAGTAGATATTTGGGGTGACAACCTTACGAAGTCGGGTTCGCTTTCTAATTTTTTCGTAATTCAGGGGGAGTCTCTTAAAACATTTTATGAGACCCTTTTGAGGAGTGATCGAGCGCAAGAGGAGCTACTTAGAAGTAGCTTAATGTTGATTCTACTTTTTTCGTTAATAATTGCCGGTGTTAAAAGGTACTTAAAGAGCAAAGATTCGAAAGCACTTATATATAGTTTATTGTTCTTATTTTATCAATTTGTAATCATTGTTTCTTGTATTCAAGGTGATGGGGTTTCGCGGTACTACTCATTACTTGGCTTTATTGTCGCTTTCCAAATTTCTGACTTGTATAGAGAGAGTTGGGGCGAGTGGAAAGCCTTGGTTTACCTTCCCGTTTTGACGGTGGTTTCTGTGACTGTTTTGATAGGTATGAACTCGAAGCCTGATTTGAGTCGTGGGTATTCGAGTCTTGGGTATTCGCAGCTTCGTGAAATAAGCGAAAAAGTGTCGGAGCTGTCTTCGTGCTCGGGAAGTGAAGAGATATACCTTCTTGGCTTTAATTCAACGGACACTTTTCAACTTCTCTTTGCCGAGGACCTACTTAAGAAGAGGGTATGCAAAGATCAATTTATTTTAGTTAACTTGAATCGCCCTGGCTTGAGCAAGCTAAATGAATTCGATCAATTGCTTAAGTTTAAAGGTATACCCGCTTCCTTAAAAAGAAATATTAATACAGGTAATCTAAAATTGAAGAGGCGCACCAAAGTATCAGATGTAGCAATATATTTACTCGAGAATAGTAGCGAGTCTGCGTTTTTTTCATACTCTAACGCTGGATTTGGCTATCTTGTTCCACAAATAGAAAAGTCAGGTGATATAGTGTCTTTATCGACCTTAGATCTTTGTGATAGCAAAGACTTTAAAGAAGTGTGTCAGCTAAAAATATTTTCTCAGGATTTAGGGGCATTTAGACGGATTTATTTGTTCAACGCATTTGTAGGGCAAAGGGGCGAGTGGGTAACCCCTTCTAAAAATTTGTACTTAAAGGACTTAGAGATTATCGTAAAATGTGAGGACGTGATAAAGAAATCAACACTAGAATCATTGGGCTTTCCTAATCCGCTTGAGAATTCTTCATTAGCTTATGTTACCGGTCCCATTCAAATATACATTTCTGATGGGTGCCGGGGCCCTTCGCTGAGTTTGTCTTGGGCGAAAGGCGGCATCTTTAGTTGGAAGCGAACCACGAATATACGAGGGCTTAATAACGAACTTCTGGCAATTGAAGCCTCCTCGATCGATAATATATTATTGTTTCCAACCGAGAAATAAGTGGACTACCACGAGAATAGAAAGTGTTAGAACTTTTGCTTTTGCGGGAATTGGCAGAAAAATACAAGTAACTATCAGGACACCCGTAAGAAGACTATAGGCGCTCATTATAAGTAGATTTGTGTCTAATACTAAAAGGTGAATTAGCACAATCGGGGCAATATGGGTTATTGAAAGGACAAAAAGAAGATCTTTTACTCCAACAATCGACTTAAAAGAGGTGTTCAATCTCCTATTGAGGTTGAACAAAATAAATAAGAAAAGGGCAGCCCACCCACTCGATTCTATGTAGGTCTTTAAGGTGTCGATTTCGTAACGAAAATTCAGTAGTATTGAAATCGTGGCGATGTTAAGAATGAGTAGTAAAAGTTTAGTTTTCATGGCTTCTGGAAATGTTTATGAGTATTCTAGATCAACAAAAATTTTGGGACAATAAAATATTAAATTGGGAGGAAGCTCGTTATAGTCGAGGTCGAGGGGAAATTCACGATCGAATTACCACGGCCTACTCCTTGGTTACGGGGATGTCCTCTCCATTAAGAATACTCGAACTTGGTTGTGGGAGTGGACGTTTAGCTCACATGCTGCAAACTCTACCCAATATAGAATACGTCGGAGTTGATTTCTCTTCTGTCGCCATTAAAAAGGCCCAAGGGAGGTCTCTCCCCAAAGACTTTCGATTTATTTGCCAGTCAATTGAGGATGTCGATTATAAAGGATTTGATTTAGTGATTTCTTTAGGTCTCCTAGATTGGCTGACTGGTGAGCAGGTATCGAAGATTGGAATGGACTGTAAATGTCCTCATTTTATTCACTCCTATTCGTCGAAAGACTGGAATCCTGTAAAGTTTCTTCATTCTTGTTTCGTGACCATTACCTATGGGTATAAATCTTCTGGCTATGTACCAAAGTATCGAAGTGAAGCGGAGGTTGCTCGACTATTGAATTTGAAGAAATATACTGTCTACAAGAAAAATCTACTTTCCCTTTCTCGAATTATTAGTAACTGTGAGTCCAATGAACTATAAATTTACAGAAGATGCCCAAGTCTATGCAAAGAAGATGGATCGCCTTCCATGGTCGATTCTGAGGCGCTATGAACGCAGTCAGGTACGTGGCTTGCTCGATGGCATTGAGCTTGGAGATTGCGTTGACATAGGTGCTGGTACTGGTTTTATGACGTCTTTGTTGAATTCTCATGGTCCTCGTTCATTGACGGTTCTCGATAAATCGTCTCAGATGCTAGAGCAAATTCAATTAAGAGGTGTGTTTAAGATTTGCGCCGATTGCACAGAAGAATTTGGTAGGGATCGATTTGATTCGATGCTGAGTTTTGGTCTCTTGGAGTTTGTTGATGATCATCGAAGTTTTATTAGTAGATGTTCAGAGGCGTTGAAGCCAGGGGGGGTCTTCATTCTCGTAACGGCCAGGGAATGCTTTGCCTCTCGGTTATATAGACGGTATCATTTGCAATTAATGCAACGCAATATCAATGTTGTTCCCGAGGATGAACTAGAGAGAGAGTTGTATAACAATTCTTTTGAGCTCCTTAAAAAGTGCTACCTTTTTCCGTTCAATGTTGCTTATTTATTAAAGAATGGCGGGACTTAAAGTACTTTACCTTATGAATGGATATGGATTCGGAAATCTAACACGATCTATTCCGATAATTGAGTCTCTCGAAGCTGCGCAATTCAAGGTCGATATAGTAACAAGCTTGCGCAATAAAGCTCTTCTTCAGGCAAGTTTTCATTCGAACCAAATCTTTGAAATGAATCAACATTCTTATAGTGACCTGCAGCCGCCAGGAAAACGCTTTTTTGGAAAGTTTTTTAAGAACCTCAAATTGATTAAGACTCTGATTGAGGAAAATGACTACAGCCTTGTTATTACAGACTCTGTTTATGAGGTGTTTTTTATTAATCCAAAAATCCCACTCGTATCCATTAATAATATTCATTTCTCGAAAACTAAAGTGAATAAAAATACGGTTGCTAGTTCTGATTTCTCTTCTGTAATTCTTGAGTTTTGCGATGAGTGGTTGCTGAGGAAGTTGCCGGACTTAACAATTTCACCGAGTTTCAAAAATAGGAGGCATCGGGAGACCCCGGGGGTAAAGTTTGTCGAGCCTATTGTTAGAAAATGTCTTAATGAGGAACATGCTTTTGATGATGTTGGTGTACTTTATATTCCCAGTGGAGGTGATCAAAAAGTCCAAGATCGAATGGAACTTCTGCTTGAGCGACATTTTCCAAATAATTGCACAGTGCTAGGAGGGAGTGGTCGTTCAAAGAAATTGACCTACAAAAAACCTTCCCTTAAAAATTATTCGCTAATGAGACGCGCCAAAGCTCTAGTTACAAATACTGGCTTTATGTCTACGACTGAATTGATATATTTAAAAAAGCCATTTCTAGCTGTTCCCTTAAAGGGACATTTTGAGCAAAATTTAAATTCTAATGTTCTTAAGGAGTTTACGACCGGAATAGTAAGCTCATATGCCAATTTAGATCAAGATTTCGAGGCCCTAAAGGAACGAGATCAAGTCAGTATAGAAGTTACTTATTCAGGGGGCTTTAACGGAGCAACACAGGCTGCGAGTCTCATTGGTGAGATAATAGGCTCTTGAAATGTTTGTAGCTGACGATTATGGAATGAGTATCGCTATTAATAGTGCAGTCGACGAGGTCGCAAAGGGAGGTGTGTTAACTCATGCGTCCGTTATGTGTATTCCCGGGTTTAGAGAAAATCTCAGTAGGATTGATGACTCAAACTTAAGATTTGGTTTGCATATCACTTTATCCAATCATCAATTGTCGAGTGAGCTATTGAGTTTTAGGTCAGTTCTATACTATTTTTTTAATTTAGGATTTCGATCTGAGATTAAGAGTGAAATTAAACGAGAGATATGTTTACAGCTAAATGAGTTTCGAAAAATATTTTCCAAAAATCCAGAGTTTATAGATGGACATCAGTTTGTCCACCAGTCTCCTATAGTTCTAGATGTACTTTCTGAACTCTATGGGGCCGGTATCATTGAAAAGACGATTTGGGTGAGAGTTTTTGATCAGCCATTCAATTTTGTCTTGTCTCGTCTCTTCAGAGAGCCGCTGGCTTTAATTAGGGATATTCCAAAACTGATATATGGAAAGGTTGCTAAAAGAAGACTCTCTAGTGACGGTGTAACCTGTAATCGATTTCTTTTTCATTTTGGTCATCGACGAGTCTCTAAAATGAAGAAAAAGTATATTTTCGTTTCTCAGTTCTATGATGAATCTAAAGATATGATTTATTTTCATCCCTCGATGTCGAATGATGAGGGATTGCCAAAGACAGAATTCATCGATAGTCGAGTCGCTGAGTTTGATTTTTTAAAAGGGCTTGAAGGCTAGATTCAGAGGCGGGTTTACGCACCCCTTTAATTCCCAAGAGTAAATTTCAACAAGCGCTAGTCATTCCATCTTAAACAATAATTGTATCACTTTGAGACGTGGCAACTACTGACATGTCAGTTTGATATTTTTTTATCTGTGAATAGGTGAGTTAGGGTTACATTAGAGATAGAGAGTTGTTTGATTTATTTGTTTTACCCACTGGAAGGGTAGCTCCTTTGGTTTCTCGTCTCAAATGAATGGATTCAAATAATCCTTACTAAAAAATGAATAATTAAAAGTGTCTTGAATTGATGAAATGAGAGTTCGAGCAAATCACGCGCTCGTTGACTAGTAGATCTCTCAGTCGGTCGTAGACGTCTTTAGTTAATGAATTCGTAAGTGGGGTTAGATTATGTTAGTTCACAACGTCAAAAGTGGCTTGTCGCTTATACCAATTATCATAGTTCTCATTGGTTCATTTTCACTTTTTACTGGAGAAACAAGAGACGTATTTCCTTTTTATCGCTGGAACATGTTTTCTGCTGGCGGCAAGAGCATACCTTCTTGTGAAGCTTCGGTGCTTGTCGATGGTGACTGGAAGAATTTAATTGTAAATTCGAGAAGTCTAGCAGTTAAAAGTGGTTCGAATATGCGAGTCGGATTGAAGAATCTCTGTGTAAGGTCCTTTGATGGCTCAAAAAAAGCCATAGAAATGATTCGATCCTTTATAAAGATGGAGTTTCGATCTGAACCGCTAAAGATTTGTAAAGTCCGTTACTCTTTGACGAAACTTCCTGAAATTGGCGCTCCTGATGAGGTTCATCAATGCGAAATCATTTAGGCTTTGAGCGAATGAGTGAGAGAAATTACCTCTCGGGTATCCTGCTGATATCTATATTTTTCCTTTGGCAGCAGTATCGAAACAAAGTCGTTTTTAGGGACTTTGAGACAACCTCCCTTCATGAGAGTTTGTCCTATCTGGAAGGGACAACGACTTATATTCAACCGCTTGCATTTTGTTGCCTCTTTTTAGCGACGCTTGGGGCACTTTTGTATCTTATAAAACCTTCGATTATAAGTACTGCCATGGTCCTCTTTCCTGCTTTCTTTATTTTGGGAGCAACTAGTTATCCAGGTAAAATCGATCACAATACTAATTTTTTTATATATGTACTTTTTGTTTTATTTTTCAATGAATTAGTAAAGAAGAGATTTCCATCGTTTAATACTCTTAAAAACATTCCATTAATATTTCTGACTCCATTTTTTATTGCCGGTTGCTACAAGTTTATGCAAATACTCTATTCCGTGCAGAATGGTGCTTTTATAGAAGACTATGGTCATTCAAGGATTTTAAATTTAATGATATTGACAGAGGCCTGGAATGTCGGGGATTTGTCCTACTTGGCAAAGAAAGTAATTAAGTATTATTATGTGACTTACCCTTTCTTTTTTGTGGGAGTTTTATTTCAGCTGGTGGCACTCCCTCTTGCCTACTTTTTCGAAAGACGTATTTGGGTATTCGGTATCTTCTTTATTTTCTTCAATTTGTTTTCGGGTATGGTCGTTGGTGCCTTTTTTGCCGAAACATTTCTTCTTGGTCTTTTTGTACTCTTCCTCTATCCCAGGAACCAGTTCTTTGAACTGAGTTTTATGAAAAAGGGGACTTCTATGACCACCCATATTCCGTTTTTTCATCGAATCAAAGGCTTCCACAAAGAGAGCTAATTGTAACTGATATTCATATCCTTGGTCAGTTTTTAGTCAGAACTGTAACTAGTTGGAATTTATTGTATTTTATGCCTTTTTTGAGGGCTGATTTGGTTCCAAATCCGAACCATGAACTGTAAAAAAGTGAAGTCGATATTTCAAAAATGTCCTCCAATGGCAAGGTGTGTTATAGAATGCCTAGTCCTGTAAGTGGTGAGGGGATGGTGTGAAATCGCTAGCTATAATGCTGTTACAATTTGTTTGTATCGCTTTACTTCCGTTAAAAGCGGGGGCACTTGCGTCTGAGGCTTCCAGTTTTAATTGGAGTTTCTATTCGGAGTCCTATTACGAAGATCGCATTGAGGGGTCTGTGACTGAGTCTCGAGTGCGTCTGTCGAGGCCCTTTTTAAATGGAAGCCTTCTTCCTTTTGTCGGCTTAAATCTTTCTAAGGACCTCAGCAATGGTCGCGCTCCGCAGTTTGTTCAAAACGCAGTATCACCGGGCTTAGGTGTTATTTATCGCCTACCAAATTGGTTTGATTTTCTATATCTCTATGCCGAAAAAAGGGTGCTTTTTCTATATGACAGTTTGGCGAATCAAAGCCAGTTAGAAGAATTTCGCTCGGGCCTTTATTTTTATAAGAAGAAAAAACTTAAAAAAGAGTTCTTTTGGGAGACTTATGGCGAATACATTCAAATAGATCGAGTGAGTACTGATTCGGTATTTTCCGTTTGGTCAAAGCAGGGATTCGAAAAAGAAGTGGTTTCAAAACTCTTTTTCTCTGTTTATTTAGAGTTATTTACCCGCCAGAGTCCTGAACTAGGGTACGGCCCTACTGAAAACGAATTACGATTGGGATCAAAGTTAAATTGGTTCACATCAGGAGTTAGTCCCAGTTTTGTCATCAATTATGCTCCTTTGAGTAATGTTCGAAAAGACGGAGTTGATATTCTCTTTATTTTATATGGGGGGCAGTTCTAGTGGAACTATGGTTGCTCCTGTCTGGGTTATTAATTTTCATTTTCGTGTTGGATGACTTATTCATCGATGCCTATTCACTTGTTATGAATTTGCGACCAAAGAGGCTTCCCATAGGTTTTGAATCCCGACGATCTAATGAAGTATTGGGAATTATGGTTGCCAATTGGAAAGAATCTGAAGTCCTAGAAGCTATGGTTAAAACTAACTCACGACTGTTAGCCGACCCCAATGTGTTTATATTTCTCGGAGTTTATCCTAATGACACGGAAACTGCAGAGATTGCATTTCGTCTTGCCAATAGTAATGACCGTGTGATCGTTGTCGTCAACCGAGAGAATGGACCTACTTTTAAGGGGCAAATGATTAATGAAATCATTCGGTCCATGCTGACATTCGAATATAATGCTGGAATTAAATTTAAGGGTTTTATCATTCACGATTCAGAAGACGTGATTCATCCATACTCAATGGATCTCTATCGATTTGGCCTAAAAACAGCAGACTTCATACAATTGCCGGTTCTTAGCTTGCCGCGAAGTCCAGAGGCTATGGTTGGAGGAATTTATCTCGACGAATTTGCAGAAGCACATTCTAAGGACATGCTCGTTCGACAAAAAATGGGAGTGGCAATTCCTTCCGCAGGTGTGGGAACATGTTTATCTCGAAAATTAGTCCTTGAATTTTGTAAGAGAAATCAAGGCAACCTATTTGCTAAAAAAGATTTAACAGAGGATTATATTCTTGGTCATGAAGCTAAAAAGCTTGGGTTTAAGGCCAGCTTTTTGAGTTATTTGAGTACTGAGAGTTATCCAGATATCGTTTCTACGAGAGAGTTTTTTCCAAACTCATTCATGGCGTCTATTAAACAAAAAACCAGGTGGACTCTAGGCATCTCAATCCAAGGGTGGAAACAATTGGGATGGTTTGGGAGTTTACCACAAATGTATTTCTTGTGGCGCGATCGCAAAGCATTGTTTTCTGCCTTTTTAAACATCAACTGTCTTGCGGTGCTTGGTTATATGATCGGGATCGGCATCGATAGACTTGAGAATCCGATTCTTCTGTCTTGGCTTCTGACTTTTAACCTCCTTTTTATGGTGACTCGCCTTTTAATACGTATGCGATGGACCTACAATTTCTACGGTTTTACATCGGCTCTTCTTGTGCCACTTCGCTGGCCGATAGGAATGTTAATTAACAGTTTTGCTGGCCTTAGAGCTCTTTATCAGCACTACAGATCACTTTTGACCAGCGTGGAACTCAAGTGGGAAAAAACCCAGCATGAGTTCCCTGATGCAATTCATGTCGATCTTCCGGTTATTGCCGAAGTGAAAAAGGAAATATCTGTATGAATCGGTCTCGGACTCATCTGATGGCAATTCTAACTTTACTAGTGAGCTGTACTCTTCTGCTTAATTATGCTCATGCCTTAAAGATACTTCCTCCTCCAGAAGGAACTGCCTACTTCGGTGCATATACAGATGCAGGACCTGCTGCAGACGAAGTCAGTATAGAAAAAATTAAAGAACTAGAGAGTCAGTTGGGACAGAGTCTCGCTTTTGTCTACTTTTCTAACAACTGGTTCAATGGAGATATTCATTTTCCGACAAAATCTGTCGAGGTATGCCAAGAGGCTGGTCGTATTCCCTATATAAGACTTATGCCCTGGTCAGAAATGAGAGTTCGCGGTAGTGACCCCGTTTTTAAAATGATTGATTTTGTTAAAGGGCAATACGATGAGGCTTTAACTCGATGGGCACTCGATGCGAAAAAAACTAATATGCCTCTAATGTTAGAGTTTGGCCCCGAAGTAAATGGTAATTGGTTTGCCTGGAATGGCGCTTGGAATGGCGGGGGAACCAGCCATCTCTATGGCGATCCAACATACCCAGATGGCCCTGAGGTATACAGAGATGCCTATCGTCATATTATCGAGCTTTTTGCCAAATTGGACGTTAGAAATGTAACATGGGTCTTTCATATCGATTCTGCCCCAGCTCCTCGAATCTGGTGGAATCATTCTTTTTATTACTATCCGGGTGATGAGTACATCGACTGGATTGGTGTGTCGGTATTCGGTGCCCAATTACCATCCCACAGGTGGTCGCGGTTTTCACAAAAACTCAATCAGATTTGGAATGAGATTGAAGAGGTGAGTAGAGATAAGCCAATCGTTATCTCTGAGTTTGCGGCTATAGAAGATAGAGTTGATCCCTTGAGGAAATCACAGTGGATTGAAGAGGCTTTATCAAGTCTAAGAGAGAATCCGAAATTCCATCGAGTGAAAGCTGTTTCTTATTGGAACTCTCCGGGTTGGCTGCCTAACAGAGCTGCTAATTTTCAATTGAATAGTTCCCCGCCAAGCCTTGAAAGCGTGCGAAAAGAACTCTCCGCAGGCCAGTTTTGGCTCGGTCAGCCCCTTATTCAAGGAGATTCCCAATGAAAATACCAGTGAAATTCCAGCTCGGACTCATGGTGATCTTGGCATTTCTACCATTTCATGGTTTAGCTGGGCAAGAATGTGTACAAATTTATTACGACAAGGGCCCAACATCTCAAAATTACAATTTTGGCGAAACTTATTCGGTTTATCTTAGAAACTTAATCGCGCATTTTCCGCATATTAAACAAATCATTAAACCCATTGAATCCTATGGCAAAGGTGAGATTGAAAACTGTAAAGCGAGTATATATTTGGGAAGCTATTTCGAAAATCAGATTCCCCAAGAGTTTTTAGAGGATTTCGCAAAAACAAAAAAGCGTGTTGCTTGGTTTGGATACTCAATCTGGAAGTATTCAAATGACCAGTTAAAAGGGTTGTTCGACAGTCATTATAAACGCTTAACACTTCTTGATAGCGAAAAACCTGACAAGAATGGTCATCCTAGTTTCTTTCGTAACTTTCACTATAAAGGCGAAGTTTTCAATAAGTTCGGTCAATGGGTCGAAAAAGATGGGAAGAGGCTTTTTGCAAGTGCCTTTGAGTTAGTTGAATTGGAAGTTAGTTCTACCGAACGGGTTTTGTCATGGGCTGAGCATTCGCAAAGCGGAAGAAAAATACCTTACGTAATTAATAAAGATAATCGCTACTATGTCGCGGATATTCCATTTAGTTACATTCACGAATCAGATCGATATCTAATAATTTGCGATTTACTTTTTGATATTTTAAACGAAAAGCCTCGGTGGAACGAAAACCTAGCGCTCATTCGTATCGAAGATGTTCACCCATTGACTCCAGTCAGTACTCTGAATGCTGTTGCCAAAGTTTTTAGAGAGGAAGAGGTGCCACTACATATTGCTTTGGTTCCGATATTTTATGACCCCCTCCATCGATTCGACCGCGAAGCGGACCAAGAGTGGCTTCCGTTAACTTATCATCAAGAGTTTAAAAGCTGGATCAAAGAAAATCAAAAAAAAGATACAGTCTACATTTGGCATGGAGTGACCCATCAATATCAGAAAGTGGCAAATCCCCATACGGGCTACAGTTCTGATGATTTTGAATTTTGGGACGCAAATAATAATAGGCCAGTCGAGGATGATAGTATTGACTTTGTTCTAGATCGCCTGCAACTCGGAAGCTATTTTTTAGAAGAACTAAATATTCACCCAAAAATTTGGCTAACACCTCATTATCAAGCTTCAGCTCTTGATTATCGAATCTTTTCGAAAGTTTTTGAGTGGAATGTTGGGCGCGTAATATACTTTTTAGACGAAGTGGCCGGCGAGAGGCCAGACTGCCATCCTTGCACAGGAATCAACTTTAGCGCGCAGAATGCATCTCGCTACGAGGCCCAGAAAAAGCACTTTTCTGACCTCGATGTTCAAACTCGTGGGAATTGGTTTGGTCAACTTTATCCCTATGAAATCTATGGCGATAAGTATGGGCAGAGATTGATTCCGGAGATTTTGGGGAACCCCCAGCCCTATAAGA
>JAUHWN010000070.1 GCA_030424665.1 Bdellovibrionia bacterium
ACCTTTAATTGGGCCAAGAGGAGTACTAAAGCCATGGGGGTGGCGCTCTTTGCCATGATTATTAAGTTGCATATCATTGATGGCCAATTGGCTCGGACCTTCGAGCTTAACAAAAAAGGCCTGATCCTTATTATCTTTTTTATAATTAACTACTTGCCCAGAAAATTGTAGGCCGGAATCCAGTACCACAGTATTAACGGTTTCAGCTTTTAAAGCTTCTTCAAGTCCAAACACACCACCTTTTTTAAAAGCCATTCCCTCCGCCATCTCGTCAAGAACCTGATGAAGGTTCTCGAAGCTATTGGTTACAAAGAGTTGCGGTTGGGGCTCGGTGATATCATAGGTCGTATCAATACACCTGAGACTGAGAGGAACCTTTTCGACATGACTTTTAAGGCACTCTTTTGATTCACCAATCGAACTCAAAAGCCCGGCGCCAAAAATTTTAGGATTACTGAGGTCTCCAATAAGGCCGTATTCAGCCGTCCACCAATTCATTCTTCCAAGCTTTGCCGCTTCAGAGATAAAAGTTATCTCTGCATTGATTTTTTTGAGCTGATTTTCGGCTTTCTGAATTTCTTCTTTAGTAGAGTTCGGATCTTCTTTAACATCAGACAGAACGCGAATTGCTTCGTATTGTTCCAAGTCTTTTTTACCTACAATGGCTTTTTTTGCCACCTGTGCATACTTTTTTAAATAACTAGCGAATTGCTCATCTACCAAAATAGGGGCGTGGCCAGCGGCTTCATGAACGATGTCAGGAGCGGGCGTATAAAGAATATGATCAACACTTCTCATATCAGCTGCAATGGGTAGAATTCCGAGGGATTGCATTTCCATAAAAGCCGCAGGAGGGATAAACCCACTGACTGGGACCGCAACCCAACCAAATTGTTGAAGCTTTTCACTCATATCTGAAATTTTTGGAATTCGCTCAATAGAAATACCGGTTTTGCTTAGTCCACTTTCGTAAACCTCATGGGCATTTTTTGATAAAAAAGCCTTAAGTTGATTGAGAGTAAATCGCCATGCGGCTTGATCCACAGGGGTGTAGCGTTCGTAATTTTGATCAACGACATATCTTTTTAAGTGGCTAGGAATACTTTCGAGGATTTCTTCGTAGGTAGTCATTCGTTCCCTCTAAAGACTTTTTAGGTCTTGCGATAAGTAATTCGTTACATAATCTTTGATTCCTCTTTCGAGGGGCCATTCAGGCTGTGAAAGTCCCAAAGAAAAGAGTGAGTCCATATTTGCTTGGGTGTAGTACTGGTATTTATCGCGAATTCTCTCGGGGATATCGATCCAATCTATATTTACTTCTTTATTGAGAGCAAGAAATGTGGCCTTTGCTAAATCGAGCCAGCTGCGAGCTTCACCGTAACCCATATTGTAAATTCCGGACTGGGGTTGATGATCTATGAGCTCTAGAATCCAACGAGTAATATCTTTGATATAGACAAAGTCTCTTAGTTGTTCACCATCTTTATAGTCTTTGTTATGAGATCGAAAAAGTTTAAGGCTTCCTTGAGAAGTAATTTGCTCAAAGGCTTTAAATACCACACTCGACATATCACCCTTGTGATACTCATTGGGTCCGTAGACATTAAAAAACCTGAGTCCGTACCATTGAGGTGGAACGTTTGCAGCAGTCTTCGTCCATATATCAAAATTGAGTTTTGATTCCCCGTAAGGGTTGAGCGGTTTAAACGCTTCGGGGTCTGTTTTATCATCGAAGCCTTCAGCGCCATCGCCGTAAACGGCCCCACTACTGGCGTAGATGAAAGGGATTTGTTCATTCGCGCAGTGGTTCCACAATTTCTGAGTGTATTCAGTATTTATTTCTCTGAGGTAATCGCGATTCATCTCTGTGGTAGACGAGCAAGCGCCCATGTGAACGATCCACTCCGGCTTCAGTCGGCCATTTTCGAGCTGAGAAATCAGTTCCTTTTCTGTGAGATCTTCACAGATGGAATGACTCTTAAAATACTCGGTTCTCTCTCCCTTTTTATGGAGATCCACTGCCACGATCGGTCCCTTGCCCGCGCGCTCAAGTTCCCAAATCACAGCACTTCCAATAAAGCCTTTTGCACCAGTAACTATAATCATTCCGTGGTTTTAGCCTAGGCTCTTTGGGAACACAAGTCCCCTCTGGGAGACCCCGTTAAATGGGGAAAAACCTAAGTATTTCGAACTGTGAAAGAATGCCAGAAATGCCCCAGATTCTTGTTGCAAAGCGCAAATTATGCTACCTAGGGAGTCCCAGGAGGAAGTAAGAGTGCATGCAGAAACAAGCCAGTTTCACAGTGAGTTTATCCCAGCAAAGAGTAAGAAATCGCGCCGTTTAATGGTCGTTCTTCACGGTCGGGGAGATAGCTTAAAGCCTTTTAGGGAATTACCCGATGAACTTGGCTTGTACAATATGAATTACCTTCTCCTTAATGCCCCTAGAAAGTACGATGGTGGCTTCACCTGGTATGGCTTTCCGCCGCGCCAAGCTCGAGGGGTCCTCAATGCCCGAATGCGACTCTCGATTTTGATGGAAGAGCTGAAAGAGCAAGGGTGGAAGACAAAAGACATTTTCTTCTTCGGCTTTTCACAGGGAGCACTAGTCAGCGTAGATTTCGGCCTCAATTATCAAGAGCCTCTCGGTGGGATTATCGGCATCAGCGGTTACGAAGTGGCTTCTTACTCATGGTTTACGTGATGATGCTCTCGAAATCGATCATTCGCGCCTTTGTGCAAAAAAGTTGAAGGACGCAGGCTTACCGATCAAGTGGCTTGAATTTGATAAAGATCATGAGCTGGACGACCAAGAGGAAATCCCAGCTATTCTAGATTTTATAAATTAGGCACAAAAAAACCCAGCTCTTTAAAGCCGGGTTCTAAAATCTCTTTAAGATTTTAATAATTCTTATTGATCGCAATATTCGAGTTCGTAGTAAACATCAGTAACGATTCGAATCCCTTTGCGGTAATTACCACGTTCAAAATCATTCATTGCGCGCTTAAGCTTTTGCTTAAGAACAGGAATTGTCGGGCAAAGCGCTCCACCCTGGTGTGAGTCCCCTGAATTTTCGAGGCACTTGAGTTGGTCACTCGCAAAACTCATATTTTTACAAACGCTGAGTTCGCCAGAAAAGTAAGCCTTATCTCTGATCTTAGAGATACACTTTAATTTATCACTACCAAAACTCATCGAGCTACAGATAGTAAGAGCTTCGCGGTCGTAGTAGTCACCTTTTCTAATTTCCGTAACGCACTTTGCTTTATCCGAGTCAAAAGTCATAGAGTTACATAGAGTAAATGGATCGCTAGATGGATTGAGTTGAGCATTCGCTTGCACTGAGATTAATAAAAATAGAACACCTAATGTACTTAGCACTAACTTCATAGTGACCTCCCTAAACAGTTGTCCTAGTTAAATCGTGAAAGGCCTCGATAAACAATGGGTGTTGAATTAGAGTGATCCAATTTAGAAATATTTATAGGTAACGCAGGTTATCATCTTATAGAACACTTTCAAGTTTGTTCTGTGGCCGCTTTTCTTCATAGGCCAAAATATCGCCAGGCTGGCAATCAAGGGCTTCGCACAGAGCTTGAAGTGTTGAGAAGCGAATTGCTTTGGCTTTTCCCGTCTTGAGTAAGGATAAATTAGTCATACTGATCCCTACCGCTAATGAAAGATTCTTCAAAGAGATCTCCCTTTCAGCTAAAACCACAGCAAGTTTTACTTTGATCTCTTTTTCCATCTAGACCGTACCTTCAACTTCTTCTTCGAGGGAATTACTTCTGATACAAATTCGATGGATGACTTCTAGGGCAAGCATAACTACCAAAGGTTGAATTCCATGTAATGAAAGTAAAACGAAGTCGAGTCCTTCGAAAAGTAGGGTGAATAAGTAGGAAGCCCAAGAAAAGGTTGAGGATTCTGAAAATGAATAATCAAACATCGGCGAAAAAATAAATAAATAGAAGAGGTTATAGATCAGAATGACCCATAGGTACTTGTTAGCCCTTACAAAGTTCAAGCGATCAGAAAAAACTTTAGTGAAACTCTCTGTTCTCACTTTTTGAATAATTTGCTCAATAACTACTATAAATCTAAAAGAGATAAACGCACCTAGAGCTGAAAAACTAAATAGAACCCCATAACCAAAAGACTGAACGAGGGTTTTGGAAACAACCTTACCCAGATAAGAAAATAATGAAACAAGACTGACGAAATCAAATTGAAAGTTAGATAGTAAAAGGCTGTACGCAAATAGGTTTTTAACTCCTAAAGAAATGACCGAAACACCCAGAAAGATAAACATCATTATTACTAGGGCCTGAAAGACTCTTCTATTAATGCGCAAATATAATTCTAGAATAGATAATGGACTCTCAAATAAATTAGGCATTCTTCAAACTCCTCAAAACCCCATCGTTTTTTGTTGGTTTAACTCAACAATTCTGGAGCTAGAGATAATCTCTGCCGAACCGCGGGTCAATAATTATTTTATGATAAACATAAAATAATTAATATTTAGCGATATTGAAATTAATATATGGACTAAATATCTTCTGCGTAGGTCGAAACAATGTCGATGCTTTTTTCGAGAAATTTGCCGAGGGCATTATCGACATTAAGAATAAGGTTCACTTGGCCCCTGTGAGTTGGGTCAGGTGAATTGTGATAAATAAAGAGTTCCATGGCCGTTTGAGTTGAGAACTTTGGCTTCTTCTTCTTGTGATTAGCCTGGATTTCACGAACGACGAATTCTACGGCGTTACCAGTTACTTTCGCCTTATTATTTCGAGTTAGGGCGCGTTCAGCCAAATAGTTCAAAGCCAATTTTGCATTTTTCTGTTGATCGAGAAAGTTCATTATGAACTTTTTGTACTTACTAAAAAACTCTAGAATTCGTTTTTCTTGGTAATCACTCATTGTTTTATCTTCGGCTTGAACGCCGTCTATCAGCATAATTTGGTGAAGTGTATATGCGGCCGGTTCGTACTGATCCCTGATATGCCAGTGTTCGTGAAGATTTTTTGGCAGAAAAGCCAAAAGCTTTCTCACATTAAAGATGGCTGGTTTATTTATGCCATCAGGTAAATTTTCTTCTCCGGTTCTTGTCTTGAATCGTTCGAGATAAGAAAAGGCTTCAAATAAATCCTGCAACTGTTCTTTGCTCGAATCTAGAACCTCGTAAGATCGTTCTTCGTCTAAACCAATTTGTTGAGCAAATAAGAACAGGGAGTGGTCAGAAAATTCCTTATCAAAACTCTCTAATATTTTGTGGTCCGCAAAATCTTTTAAGGGCTTTTTGTTCTTCGTTTTTATAAAATCAATGAGCTGAATGAAAACCTGAACCGTTAATTTTGCCTTTGCCTTTTGTTCGTTCAAATTTGTCGAAAAGCGATCTTCATCGTCGTAGCGATATTGGTCGTGACGAACACCAAGTTGTCGAACACTTCCGTAATCTATAATACCTGCTTCGGCTAGTACATTGTCGCCATCCCAGTCGAGCCAAGTAAAAATATAATGGCGATCAAGTAGTGCGGCAAATCGTGCGAAGTCTTTCATGATGGCTTGAAGAGCTTTATCGTAGTGCTTGCCGTCGACTTCGAATTCCCATGACTTATTTTGAACCTGCCTCTCAACGAGGTAGTTAAAAGCCTTTTTTGCTTCTTCATGTTCGTTGAGTTTCAGGTATCGAAAAATATGGGCCGGTCTAAGGAGATTGAGACCCGCTCTTACTCCAATACCCAAACCACCTCCCAGGTCCACAATGCATAACACCCGTTCAGTAGAGATCCCTTGGAAGTGTACAAGCTCCGACATGATTGCCGACGAAAAGAGTTCTTCAATTTCAGCTTGGCCACAACCGTAACCCATTTCTGTATTGCCGGTCTCGAGAAGTTTATCAGCGTTGACGGCACCCGGAGAAAGTTGAGTCACGCCAGTACCACGACTGGAAACATCCCAATACTTTCCTCGATTATAAACGACCCCATTCCAAATACTTCGACCATCACCACTTGTTTTGCCTTGCTTGTTATCGTGTTGAAGTTGCAAGTACCGAGTTGCCATAAAGGGGTGTTCTTTGATCGATTTAGGGTCGAATTCAATTTTGTTTTCTATTTCGTACTCGTTAATAATTCGCAAATTAAATGTATCGAGTAACTTCTTTTCAAGGCGATGGTTCATCTTGTGGGGGTGATCATTATCAATAAGCCCCATTTCTTTGGCGAGGGCAAAGTTAAAGAATGCCACATTTCCGCCTTTTAAAACCCTTGTTTTATAGAGAATGCACCCGTCTTCGACGGCTTCTTGCCATGGGTGAAGCCCATTGATCTGCTCGAAGCTTTTATAGGAATAACTTCTTTTGCGCTTAGGCCTTTGCTGGCTGTTATTTTTCGACTGTTCTTTACGACCCATCACTAGATTTATCGGATTGAGACAGAAGTTTTTTAAGACTTTCTTTAAGAAAATGCCTTAAAAGGCAAAGAAATTAGGACTAAAGGATTAAAATTTGAATATTGTGAGTGGAACTTACTTACTTTCGTAACCCAACTTAAGTTGGGTTAGCTTAAAACGAAATCAGATTGGTTGAAATTGCTAAGTCAAAAGTCAGTTGTCTAAACTTTTATATGATTATCACCGGGCTTCCAGCCCGCACCGCAAAGCTCTCCAGACTGAAGTGCACTTAGGACTCTGAAAATTTCTTCAGTATCACGCCCCACAGTTTCGTTATGTATTCCCATGTATTGAATCTTACCCTCAGGATCGATAATGTAGGTTCCTCGGGTTGAAAAACCTTTATCCTCGAGAAGAACATTATAATCTCGAGAGACTCTTCGAGTTGTGTCTCCAATTAATGGAAAGCCAAGATCTTCTAAATCTTCCTTTACCCAACGGGCATGGGCATGAACCGAATCGACACTACAGCCTATGACTTCAGCCCCAGCATCCTTAAATTTGCCTAAATGCTCTCTAAACTGCGTAATTTCAGTAGGGCAAACAAATGTGAAGTCCAGAGGATAGAAAAAGAGTACCACCCACTTACCTTTAAAGTCCTCGAGGCTTATGTTTTTGAATTCTCCACCATCATAAAGGGCTTCGGCAGTAAACTGAGGTGCGGGTTGACCAATCATTGGCATTCTTAATCTCCTAGTGTTTGTACAGACTTAGATTTGCCACAGTTTGATGACCCCAGCAAGGTTGGTCCCAGAGACTCTGATTTGGTGCGGCGTTCAATGGCACTTAGCATTGCTAGTTTTAGAGGACCCCGCTATATTCGCGGCCCCGGCGGAGGTTCAATGAAGATAATTTCTTGGAATGTAAATGGAATTCGTGCAGCCCATCGCAAGGGTTTTTTAGAGTTTTTCTCAAGAGAAGAGCCCGATATTCTTTGCGTACAAGAAACAAAAGCTCATAAAGAGCAGTTAGACGATGAATTAATTCGCCCCTTGGACTCTCATAGTTATTTCTCTTCGGCCGAGCGCAAAGGTTATTCGGGAGTTGCCACCTTTAGTTTTGATAAATCAAAAGAGACTGACTTTGGAATTGGTGTTCGTAAGTTTGATAGTGAAGGGCGAATTGTCGTCACGAAACATCAAGATTTTTATGTTTATAATATTTATTTTCCAAACGGATCCTCTTCTGAAGACAGACATGATTATAAGCAAGAGTTTTTAAAGAAAATCAATAGTCATCTCAAAAAGCGTATCAAGGCCGGCGACAAGCTTGTAGTTCTCGGAGATTACAATGTTGCTCACAAAGAAATTGATGTCTATGACCCGGAACGACTCTCATCCGTATCAGGATTTTTGCCAGAGGAGCGCGAGTGGTTTGATGCATTTCTTAATTTAGGGTTTGTGGATACATATCGACATTTTAATCCTGAACTGCCAGAGAAATACACATGGTGGAGTTATAGAGAAATGGCGAGACCAGCCAATAGAGGTTGGCGCCTAGATTATATTTGCATCACTGAAAATCTCATGGACCGCCTCAAGTCTGCAGAAATTATGGACGGCCAAGAAGGTTCAGATCATTGCCCCATAGTAATTGAACTTGAGGATATATAAGTGTTTTTTAATCTTCTCCTTTTATTCACACTCGTCCCAATTCTCGAACTCTATTTACTATTCGAAGTGAGTGATGAAATTGGAGGTCTTAATACGATCGGTATTATTTTTATCACGGGAGTGTTGGGTGCGGCACTGGCTCGGTCCCAGGGGCGCTCTGTTTACGCTAACATTCAAAGAGAACTAGCCCAAGGGCAGATACCAGCAGATGGGTTGCTTTCAGGGCTTCTTGTTTTTGGAGGTGGTCTCCTCTTATTGACCCCCGGTTTTTTTACTGACTTTCTTGGGTTTACTATGGTTTTTCCCCTGACCCGCATGTTTTTAGTTAGATATTTAAAAAGTCGATTCACAGAGAGCATTAAAAGCGGCAGAACCCATGTCCACTTTGGGTTCGGAGGATTTAATGGCTCAGGAGGGTTTGAAAGAAAGCCTTCACAACAACAAAATCAACACCGTTTCGAAAAAGAAGAACGTATCTTTCGTTCTGAAAACGAAGATGACGTTATTGATGTCGATACTAAGGATAGTGATCGATAATACTGTCTTGATTTCTTGAATTAAGTCCCATTTAATGAGGTTAATCAGCTTTAAATGGGGTAATTCATGGGTAAGAAGTTAATCCTACTTCTTTTGGTTTCATTCTTATTTTCATTTCAATCGATAGCACAGGACGATTCTCAAGAATCGAACTCTCCAAGTGAAAATCAATCTATTGAGGAAGAAGGTGATGAGGAAATTCAGGAAAGTTTGAAGCCAAAAGAGAAGAGAAAGAAAAAGGCGAAAACGAAGAAAATTTCTAAAAAGAAGGCTCCTAAAAAACCTCGTAAGAAAAAGAAGCGATCAACTCGGTGGCGCCGGGTTAAAAGCCTTATTAAAAATGTAGAGACAATCGATAAGCAAGTTGAGGGTGTCGATGGTTCTTTAAAAGATCTAGATGATCGAATTTATAACATCGAAAAGATAATAGGTGAAAAGTCTCCTTTGTTTCCTATGGATGCCGATCGGTTTCGTCTAGGAGGGTTTTTAACGAGTACATATGCCTACTTGCGCAATGACTCTCTGTCGGAACAATCTTTTACGTCCAATCGTTTTGAACTTCTTCTCGGTGTTGATGTTTCGCAAAACTTAGAGTTCTTTACAGCCTTTGGGATTATTTCTCAATCCGTACTCGAAGATGCAAATTCATCGGAAAGAACTTATCAAGGGGATAATGCTGATAACCGCCGGCAAAACCCGGTACCACTAATAATTTCTCATGGGACTTACAAGTGGTCTGAGCAGGCAAACATTAAATTCGGAAGATTTGTTGCACCAATTGGTATCATCAACGTAGAGCATTTCCCCCCCGGCCTTTTTCTAGAGACAGCACCTCAGTTTCTACGACCTATTCCGGGTGGAGTTTTTTGGGGACACTTCTTAAATGGTGTAGACCTCTTCGGAAGTTTTGATGTTGGTGGTCCGACAATGGATTATCATATCAATTACTCATCCTTTAGTTTTATAAATGGTCCTGCACCAACAAGGGGCAACCCTTCACATATGATCTACGGCGGTAGACTTCGTTTTTCTTTCTTAGATGATGAAGTTGCGATTGGCACCTCGTTTCAAGGGGGGCAGCGAGACCCACTCGGCGATGGTAATCGTGATGACTTTAACTACGAAAATTATGGTGCGGACCTTTACGTCAACGCCGGAGCCTTTAATCTCAAATTAGAGTACGTATGGTCCATTGAAGAAGGAAATGACACAAACAAAAAAGGACTCATTGTTCAGCCGTCCCTAGAGTTAAGTGATCAAATTCGGTTGGTCTATCGTTACGATAGTTATGACAAAACTGATAAGACTGAAGACGATGCCATTACTGAACATATCTTTGGAATTAACTATTTGCCGGACCCTCTCTTGCGCTTAAGGGTGGAATACCAACTCGTTGATTACGAATCTGAACAGGGATTATTCGACAATGGTGCTGTTGATTCTAAAGATCCAGATTATAGCCAGCTTATTGTTTCGGCTGTTATTTCTTTTTAAAGGGGGAGCTATGAATAAAATAATTGTTTTTTCAGCTTTTTTTATTTTCGCTCAGATGGCCCAAGGTGAAGAGTTTTCAATTATATTAAACAAGGAAAATAGCTTTTCAGGGAAGGAAATGGTGAGAAAGTACTTTCTTCTGCAGAAAGGTAAGGGGAGTTTTCCTGGCGGTGTTGAAGTCTTGCCAGCGATTGTAAAAAGTGACAACAGTCGTGTTAAAGCCTCCAGAAGTGCATTTTTAAATAAGATTCTCTCTTTTGATACCGAAGCTCAATATCGCAAATATTGGATTCGACAAAAATCCAAGGGTATCACGCGAAAGCCGAAAGAGTTTTCGGACTTCCGAAAAGTCCTTCGATACGTTCAGCGCGAAGAGGGAGCAATTTCTTTTGTTCCTAGCCTTATGATTAAAGACGGTGATCAGGTTAAAGTGCTTATGACTTTTGAGTCTAGTTCAAAATAAGAATTGCTATGTAGGTTAAATAAATACCTAAAAGAAGGCCCGCTGTAGGGCGGTTTGAAACTCTTTTGGTAATATAAAAGAGTGGAAGTAAAATCACACTCGCTGCGATCATCCAGTAAACGTCGAAGTTCATTATCTGCTCAGAAGCACTAATAGGTAGTACGAGGGAAGTTGTGCCGATGATTGCTAGAGTATTCATGATATTTGAGCCAATAACGTTAGAAATGGCGATATCATCTCGGCCCTTATAGGCGGCGACGGCTGAAGTCACTAGTTCCGGAAGTCCTGTCCCCACTGATATTATGGTAATTCCTATGATTCTTTCCGAAAGACCAATGTATTCTCCGATTTGAACTCCACCCCTTAGAGCCAAATCAGCCCCACCAATGAGCCCAACAAAACCCACAATAAGATAAAGTCCATCGTAGAGTGGAGATTTGAGTATCTCGATTTCGTCCTCAAGATCGGTATCAATGCCCCTTTTTTTGGCCGCGCGTATGGTGTAGACCAGGAAAAGTCCTAGGACCATAAGCATAATGCTTCCGTCAATTCGAGAAAAGATGAGGTCCTGTCCAAGTATGAAAAGAAAGATCGCTGAAAATATTAAAAAAGGCAGTTCAATACGCAATGATTGGGTACTGATTTTATTGGGTTTAATGAACGAGGCGATCCCAATGATTGCGAGAATGTTAAAAATATTAGACCCAACGACATTGCCGAGAGCGATATCGGGAGAATTTTTAAAAGCTGCCAATAAAGAGGTGACGAGTTCCGGTGCTGAGGTTCCAGCCGCAATGACCGTTAAACCAATAGTAGCGGGATCAATTTTTGTTCGGGCTGAGATGCTAACGGCGGCTTTTACCAGTGCATCACCTGCGAAAATTAAAATCGTAAAGCCTGCTAGGAGTAAAGATATTGAAATGACTAAGTCCATGGACCGGTAGAATATCCAGGGCTTTGTCTCAAATCAATATATAGTAGTCTAGAAAAAGACTTAATCCTGGGGAGTCCAACTTAAAAATAAAAAACGACCTGATAAACTAGAAGTGATGCGTATTTTATCCTACGGACTAATCATTTTATCTTGCTGGATTTCTGGGCAAAAAGCCTCGGCTCTTTGTGTGTCTTCGTCGGTTGCCAATTTGAGGTCAGGGCCGTCAACGAAATACAAAGTGACGTGGACAGTGGGTAAATATATGCCACTTCTTCAAGTCAGTCGCAAAGGAAGCTGGATTAAAGTAAAGGATCTCGATGGTGAGGCCCACTGGATTCATCGCAACCTGATTACCAATGACTACGACTGTTTGGTGGTTCGATCCATTATCTCGAATCTAAGAACTGGTCCAGGGCCCTCTAACAAACTGGCATTTATAAAATTCGCAGACCGATTTACCCCATTTCGCAAGCTCGATCGTCGGGGAAATTGGCTTTTGGTAGAAGATGACTATAAATCGAGGGCTTGGATTTATGACAGAAATGTCTGGGAACCCTTGCGACGGTCACGAATTGAGTTCTAAATTACCGACAATGTAAGATTTCGTGACAGATTCCGTTTCATCTTGATACAAAAAGTCATAATCTGACAGAATCTTATTCCAGTCTAAACGCCTAATAAATATGATATTTGCTACGATTAGTCCTCTTTTAGGAAAGACTAGTTAATTAGGTCTCTCACTAAAAGCCAGACAAATCTGTAAGAGAATTTAAGTTTTTTCTTGCAAAGAATTTTGCCTTTGTGTCTAAATATACCAGTTCCGAATTGGCACTGTGAGGGGACAAAGACAGTGCAAATAAAGGAGGGGACAATGACTGCAACTTTAAGTAAAGACCTCATAGAAGAATGCAAAACAAAATTGCTTTCAACGAAGTCAGAAATTCTCAACCGAGTTAAGGAGACTCGCAAAGATCTCCATAATGATGAAAAGGGTGGAGATGAAGCTGATCAAACAGTTCGTGTTTTGGCTGAAAGTGAACTTCTTCAAATGCACGAAAGACTTCGTTTACAACTCGTTGAGATTGAGCAAGCCCTTAGTCGTATCGATAACGGTACTTATGGTGTTTGTGAAGAGACCGAAGAGTGGATCGAAGCTGAGCGCCTTAGAGCGATTCCTTGGACACGCCTTTCAATTGAAGGCGCGGAGATTCGCGAAAGCCTTCAAAAAAGATACGCTCGATAATTTCAATTTAGATTATTATCAATAATAAAAAGAAGAGCCGATTAGGGCTCTTCTTTTATTTTATCCGATAGTTAGATAGAAGAACTTACTGGGTATCATTTTGCAGCTCTTCTTCGGAAGCCTTTTGTTCGTCGAGAATTTTCTGCATCTGTTTTTTAGACCAGAGCTTTCCTTTTCCAACTCCAGGGCAGTAGCTAGCCACTTCTTTTTTCCAGATCTTGGCATTCATGACTTCGGGCCAAAAAGGCCAGGTTCTGCATTGGCTAGGGCGTCCTTTGTACACGCGACACCGATTGCCGTTCTCTAAAAAAATACATTCGTGGGACTCAGGACCCGTGACTAAAAAGAAGAAACCATCTCCGTCTCGTTTGCAGTACTTTTTTGTGAATTCGGATGTTTTAAGATTTAACTCTTTAGCCATTCTTTTGCGATCACTTTGTGTCATGTAGACGTAACCATATTGACCTCGGCTCACACAGCAATTGCCAGAGCCTTGGCATTGGAACCGCAGTTTTTCAGGAAGCCAATCTTTTTCCGACATCGAGGATTACGCTTTCTGACTATGAAGAAGGGCCGAAGATAATTGGAAGAGAACCCGCGCTCCGACGATAGCGTCAAACTGGGAGTTTCCTTCGGGACCGGGAGATACTTCACTTAGGTCAAATCCGACGATTTTTTTGCCTTTTTCCACAACCTTTCTCAAGAGAAAGGTGAATTGCTCATAGCTGATTCCACCGGGAACTGGAGTGCCAGTGTTGGGGCATAGTTTTGGTATGAATCCATCAATATCACAAGAAATGTAGACCGTTTCAGGAAGGGCGTCGACAGCCTCATCAACGATTGAAGCCCAGGTTTCGCCCGTAAAGAGGCGATTTGAAATATCCTTTTGAAAGAAGCATTGGATTCGATCGTCAGAATTTATGAGATCAAATTCTTCTTCGCAAAAATCTCTTATACCTATTTGAACGAGTTTCTTTAGTCGTTGGCAGTCGGCCAAAACATTTTTCATAATTGAGGCGTGAGAATGGGTAAAACCCTGATAGGCATCTCGAAGATCGGCATGGGCATCAATGTGAAGGATGCCAAAGCCGTTCTCGAAGTACTTGTCGTCGACGGCCTTTATTAAGCCATAGGGGGTTGAATGATCCCCACCAAGAAAGGCGACAAACTTGTCTTCAGTGAGAGCTGACTTGGCCCGTGCAAAGAGCTTCTTATTGAGTCTTTCGGCAGCACGATTGACTTCCTCTTGCTGATTGCTCAATGAAACCGTTAATCCACCACTGGTTTCAAGTGCATCGATGATGTATTGAGCTCTGATTTTATGGAGTTTACTTTCTGTTAAAATATCATCGTGCATCTCTTGATCTAAAAAAACTCCAGCCTCCCAAGAATTTTTCCAATCCGTATCGAAGAGATCGAGTTGTGCGCTCTCTTCTAGAATGGCTTTAGGAGCCAAAGATGTTCCGCCTCGATAGGAGGTCGTTACTTCCCAGGGAACGGGAATGATCTGTAGTAGGGCCTGTTCCTTGCTAAAAGGGAGTCCAAAGATTCCGGAGTTGGTAAGGGAGGTCTTATTTGCATCAAAGTTCATACTTACACCAATAATTTAAACGCCATAAATCCTCCCACAAAGAGGAGAGCAAATAGGAGTGTTACTTTCTCAAAATTCTTTTCAATAAAGCCCATGATCGGTTTTCCGAAGTAGTAAATCAAAGTCCCGACAATAAAAAACCGAAGAGCACGCCCGAGTAAACTTGCTAAGAAGAAGGGAAGGAGAGGAACGTGGCCAACCCCACCTGCTACGGTAAATACCTTAAAGGGAATCGGAGTAAATGAAGCGAGAAACAGACTAATAAAGGTATTCTCTTTAAATTTAACGACGACCTTATTGAAAATTTCTTCACTAAAGACAAATTGGAAAAAGAGGTCTTGTGTAAGCTCCCAAAACAAAAAGCCAATTAGATAGCCAAAAAGCCCTCCGGCGACGGAGCTAATAGTCGCTATTGCCGCATATTTTAGGGACTTCTTTGGTTTACTGGCTCCCATGGTCATTAAAAGGGGATCTGGGGGAATCGGAAAGAAGCTCGCTTCGGTAAATGACACAACCGCTAAAGCCTTGGTGTTATGCCTGTGGGAAGACCATCTGAGTACCCAATGATAGAGTGTTCTTAACCAGCGAAAAAGGATGAAAGAGCTATTTTCTTCAGTTCGTTCCAAGTTTGACCTCACTTACTCTATTTATCTGGAAAAACACAGCAATTGCAATGCCTTCACTTGATTTTAGTAGATCTATTTGGGAGTATCACTGCCAATAAGGGGGGATTATGATTAAGCTTGTCATAACTTTGGTCTTAATTCTGGGCATCCAACTGGGGTGTACAAAGAAATCTGACGATTCTACAGACGCCAAAATGAGTAGTGAAAATACATTTAATTACAATATCACTACAGAACCAAAAACACTGAATCCTATTACGTCATCTGATGTGGCTAGCCGATATGTTCGCGAGTTGGTCATGGATCGCTTAATGCAAGATGATCCCGATACCTACGAAAACCGACCGGGTCTTGCCGAGTCCTGGGAAGTCTCTGAGGATGGACTCAGCTTCACTTTTAAAATTCGTAAAGGCGCTAAGTTTCACGATGGAAAGCCAGTAACAGTTGAAGACGTGAAGTTTAGCTATGAAGCCTTTTTTATCGACGAATATGGTGCTTTTCAAATGCGTCCTTATCTCGAAAAGATTTCGAAAGTTGAAATTATAGACGAGCAAACGATTAAGTTTACTGCGAAAGAAAAATATTACTTAACTCTTGATGTAATCGGCGGACTTTTTATTCTCCCCAAGCATATCTACGCCGATGCCAAAAAAGGAAAAACTCTTAACAAAAGCTTGATCGGTTCAGGCCCTTATAAAATCGCTCGTTACGATAAAGGTCGCCGAATTGTTCTTGAGAAAAATAAAGATTGGTTTGGCTACGGGGTTGACGCGTACAAAGGTCAGCATAATTTTGATAAAATTGTTGTTCGCTTTGTAAAGCAGCCTGACGTTGCTTTGCAAATGATGAAAAAGGGAACTCTTGATTATGAAGCCATGTCTTCTGAGACCTTTATGCAAAAGGCGGTTGGCCCTGAGTGGGGAAAATCTCTTATCAAAAAAGATGTGATTAACAAGTATCCAAAAGCGACAAGTTTTATCGCATGGAATCTGAATAATGATCTCTTCAAATCGCGGGACACTCGAGTTGCTCTGGCTCACTTAATGAACCGCGAAGAGATTAACAAAAAGTTTTCGTTTGGACGAAGTCTTTTGGCAACGGGTCCATGGTATCGTCAAAACGAATATGCTGACCCCGATGTTAAGCCTTTTTTGTTTGATCCAGAAAAAGCGAAAGCCATGCTGAAAAAAGATGGTTGGGCGGATTCCGATAAAGACGGTGTTCTCGAAAAAGAGATCAATGGTGCAAAAAGGAAGTTTTCTTTTACCATGATTTACTCCTATAAACCGGTTGAGAAGTATTGGATCCTCTATAAGAGAGACCTAAAAAAGGCCGGAATTGAGATGAAGCTTCAATATCTTGAGTGGAACTCGTTTATCGATAAGGTAGACAATAACGACTTTGAAGCGACCACCTTAGTATGGTCAGGTTCAGTTAAGCCAGATCCAAAGCAAATTTGGCACTCGTCTGGAGCTGTTAAGGGTGGATCTAACTTTATTCACTATAAAAACCCTGTAGTCGATAAACTTATAGATGAAGCTCGAGTCGAGCTTCATAAAGATAAGAGAATCCAAAAGTTGAGAAAGGTTTATCGCACGATCGCCAGTGATGCTCCCTACGTATTTCTATTTAATAGAAAATATGAGCATTTCGGTGTAACAAATCGAATTAAAATGCCGAAGGATACGTTTGAATACGAAATTGGCCGTCGTTTTTGGTCAGTTAAGTCAAATACTTTGAACTGATGATCCTATGTTTAGTTATTTAATTCGCAGACTACTACTGATGATTCCCACTTTGATTGGGATTACCCTTGTGTGCTTTGTTATTATTAACATGGCACCGGGAAGTCCCATCGATGAAAAGTTACGGGCTATGCGTTTTAGCGCGACGGGAGGTGGTGAGTCGGGTGGTGGCGGTAACGACCAGGCTGCGAATCCCGAAGTGATCAAGCTCATGAAAGAGTACTATGGTTTCGATAAGCCATTGATCACTCGTTATTTTATCTGGCTCAAAAATATTGCGACACTCGATTTCGGAAATAGTTACACCTATGAAGAACCGGTATCGAATTTAATTATAAGTCGAGTTCCAATTTCTCTTCAGTTTGGTTTAACTTCTCTGGTGCTCACTTACATTGTGAGTGTTTTTCTGGGACTGATAAAGGCCATCCGGAATGGCACTCAATTTGATGTTATTACGAGCTCTATACTGTTTGTTTTGTATTCAATACCACCGCTAATATTGGGAATTTTCCTAATTGTCTATGTCGCCGGTCAGGAAGGAAGCTGGTTTCCGCTTCAGGGATTTGTATCAGATGACTATGAGTCACTGGATTTTTGGGGCCAGGTTGAGGATCGTATTCGACATCTCATTTTGCCACTTCTTTGTTATATGGTGGGTAGTTTCACTTTTCTTACAATGCTTATGAAGAACAGCATGCTTGAGGTAGTTAGTCAGGATTATATCCGAACGGCTCGGGCAAAGGGATTAGATGAGCGAACCACCTATATGAAGCACGCTTTTAGAAATGCATTAATACCAATTGTAACCAGTATGACCGGAATTCTTACGGTATTCTTTGCGGGCTCTATTATTATTGAAGAAATTTTTCAAATCGACGGTATGGGCTTACTCAGTTACGAGGCTCTTGTGAGTCGAGATTATCCGGTTATCATGGCCATGATTTTTATTCAGAGCTTACTCTATTTGTTTGGTCGGCTCTTCGTCGATTTTCTATATGTTTTTGTCGATCCGAGGATTACGTTCTCATGAGTCAGTGGAAGCAGTCGACAGCAGGACAGAAACGTTGGAAAGCTTTCAAGTCTCGAAAGCTCTCGCTCATCAGTACTCTATTGCTTCTGTTTCTAATTTTTCTGAGCCTAACGGCGGAGCTTTGGGCCAATTCAAAACCTATAGTGATGAATTACAAAGGCTCTATCTATTTTCCTGTTTTAAATAAATACCACCCATCTGAATTTGGAATCACAGATGAGTTTGTAATGAATTTTCGCAAATTGGATATCGAGAGCGAAGGTTGGGCCCTTTGGCCGATTATTCCTTGGGATCCGTACGAAAAAAATGATGAACTCTATGAACTTCCGGCGCCTCCTTCCTCAGCCAATTGGTTAGGTACCGATGAAGGCGGAAGAGATTTATTATCCCGTCTTCTCTATGGATTCCGATATTCCTTTATATATGGTTTTGGCGTCTGGATTCTTGTATCTATTTTAGGAATGGTATTTGGTTCTGCTATGGGCTTTTTTGGTGGTAAGGTTGACCTTATTGGGCAAAGGCTCGTTGAAATTTTTGAATCTATGCCTTACCTCCTGATTCTCCTAACTATGAGTTCTATTTTCTTTCCTGGAGTCTTCTTATTGATTGTGCTCACAGCGGTGTTCACATGGACTGGTGTCGGTCATTATCTTCGGGCAGAGATGTTGCGCTTAAGAAACCTAGAATTTGTCGAAGCTGCACGCGCCCAAGGAGCTTCGGTGCCGAGAGTTCTATTCAAACATTGTTTGCCCAATGCCCTTACGCCATGGATTACCTTTTCGCCATTTATGATTTCGGGTGCTATTGCGAGCCTAGCGATCCTGGATTACCTGGGGTTTGGTGTTCCTGCGCCAACTCCGAGTTGGGGTGAGCTCTTAAACCAATCAAAAAAGCACTTTACTATTGCCTGGTGGTTAGCCCTTTATCCATCTTTAGCTCTCTTTTTCACTTTGACTATTTTAAACCTCATTGGTGAAGGGGTTCGCGAAGCCTTCGATCCCAAGCGCACTAACTAGTTGAAATTACTAAGTCGGCCTATTCAAACCCACTAAAAATTAGACACAGCCCGTACTAAATTGATACAGGGGTAGTAAAATTTGAAAGTAGTGTTCAATTTTGAGGGGCTCATTATGATAATCTTTTTCTTGAGAGGTAGAGAGTGAGAGAGTGCAAATTCGGCTTTAGTGACTTTTGTCTAATCAAGGAGTTGGAGACCTTCCGACTCATTTGGCAAAATCCCTTTTTAAAGTCTTTTCTTAAATCGCACAATAAATCACTCAACGATTTGACTCATTAAGCAAGAGTTCAATTCAGATATAATTTACCTTTTTGGTTTCGAGAGTAATACGTTTTAAGTCTTGCGAACTCCTGTCCGTTGATTCCTCGCAAAAGAGAATAAATGAATTATAAGCTCACATGGAGGAGGAGAGTTTATGTTTGATAATGTTGTTTCTATTGTCGTTGGTCTAACTAGGAAATCTAATATTCGAGAAAAAATGAAGAGAGCACCGTTTATTCCAGAGCTAGGTGTTTCCGACACATCGATTACTTTACTCGAAGAAATTGCTTACCGAAGAAAACTCGGAGAAGCAACTCCAGAAGATTTTGATAAGCTTAAAGCACAAATTGCTTTGATTCATGATGAAGAGGCGCGGTGCCTAGCTTTAGCATATTTTTATTTACAGTCAGGGATGACTTTATTTGAAACCATCCAACAAATCGGAACTTCTTTGTCTTTTGAAAACCGATTGATTGACAAGAAGCCAAGAGAAAAAGCGCAAATATTTAGCCGTAAAATGGAGTTATTTATTCGCTCTCTTGTCGAGCCAAGATTTGCGGTCGAGCAAGTTGTAGAACCGATGAAGGCTCACGCCTCGTAATTTTAAATAGAACTCTTCAATCGTAATCCTCAGGAGTTTCCTCTTGAGTACTAGTCGCTAGTGATGTGCTTTTGGTCCCGTCAGTTGTGGCAACCTCGGGTGCTTGTTCGGGATAACTCCTAAAGGTCGACTCAAGAGACTGTCGAATCGAGGGGTTTTCACAAAGGAATGTGAAGACTGCGGTGAAAAGTATGGATAAGGGAATCACCGCAAAAAGAACGGATTGAATGAATTCTCCACCTTCGATTCCTCGCTCAATAGGAATTGTTGCCAGGACGGCACAGGCGAGGCCTCGAGGTCCCATCGCTACAGCTGCCATAGCATCGAGGCGATTGAAAGTTTTAGAGCTAAAAAGAACTCTTACGCAAACGTAACGGGTGATGAAAATCAAAATGACGATTGCAAAGGCGTAGACTATGGGTTGGATTTCATTGAAGCTAATGAGAAGACCTAAATAGAGAAAGAAAAAGGTCTTTAAAAGAAATGAAATCTCCTTAAGGAGACTAAGGTCCCTGTAGCTCACAGGAACCTTGCTGATAAATTTCTTGCCCCAATCGGGTAGCAGATCTAAGTTACCCAAGGTAAATCCTAGGGCGAGAACGACCATGGCTCCATTCATACCAGCTGATTCCATAGCTCCGTAGCACATGAGAGCGAAGGCTTCTCCTGAAAAAGGCATCGAGGTAAGGTCATTAAATTTTTTCTTTAGAAAGGACCACAGGAGTCCAAGACCAATACCGGCTACAATTGATGCTAGGGTGAGTGGGCCGAGTCCGATAAAAATTGTTCTGGCACTAAATGTTCCAGAGGCGATGGAGTCAACCATTACCAAGAAAAGAACAATAGTTAAAACATCGGTAAAAGCCGATTCAAGCGACAAAATAGTCTTTGTCTTGTCTTGTATCGAAAGAAATTTAACCATCGGAATTACGATCGCAGAAGAGGTGGATCCCAACCCAAGAGCAAGAAGTGTTGCAACTTCCCAATTTTGAAAACTTATAGTGAGACCGAAAGTGATGCCGACAATTAGAATAAAACCAAGAAGAGAAATTCCGATGGCGGGGAGGGCTGATTGAGCGAGTTGACTCGCAGACAGGTTCAGTCCCCCTTCGTAGAGAATCACAATCAAGGCAATTGTCGAAACAATTCCTCCGACTTTTCCCAGGTCTTCGATATTTAAAAAGCCAGTAGCTGGCCCAATTATATAGCCAATTAGAATAAGGATAAGAAGATCAGGTATTTTAGTTCTTGAAAATAGCCAAGTTAAACCATGTCCGAGAAAAAAAAGTAATCCCAAGCCAATCATCACTATATTCATAGGTCCCCCACTAGAGACCCTGAGTCTATTTGATTTTTATTGAAAGGGGAAGAGGGTATCCTTGATGGGTCGTTAGAGGCGCTGAATAAAAGGAAAGTTCAGTGACCTCCTTACAGCTCATCCTCGTGTTGTTCGAGATAGGTGTATCCGGCAAGACCTTCTTCATAATACTTCATTAATAAAGCGGCTTCTCTTCGGGTGATATTTCCAGCGGTAATGCTCATTTCGCAGGAATTTCTCATGTTTCGCATGAGTTCTTCGCGATTGTACTGTACAAAACTAAGAACTTCACTGACCGTATCACCGGCGATGACATCTGATACATAGTATCCACCATTTTCATGGATCGTAATATGAACAGCATCGGTATCACCAAAAAGGTTGTGGAGATCACCGAGAGTTTCCTGATAGGCGCCGACCATAAAAGCCCCCATAAAATAGGACTCGTTTTCATCGAGGTTGTGGACTTCGAGTGTCTTTTTGGCCTTTCCAGACTCTATATCTAAAAAGTTCTCAATTTTTCCGTCTGAGTCGCAGGTTAAATCAACTAGGACAGCTTTCGTTTCTGGTTTTTCATCGTGTCGGTGTATGGGAATAATTGGAAAAACCTGTCCAAGGGCCCAAGAATCGGGGAGTGATTGAAAAACTGAGAAGTTACAAAAGAAAGTATCTGATAGTAGTTCTGTCAGTTCAAACTGGATGTCTTCCAAGTCCTCGTTTTCTTGTGAGAGTTCTTTCATCTTAGTGAGAATGGCCCAGTAAAAACCATCAACAATTGCTTTTTGTTTAAGGTTTAGCATACCGTAGGTAAATAATTGGAGAGAACTTTCTTTGATGTGTAAGACATCGTGGTAGTACTCACTCAGATTTTTTAAATTGAGATCTTCATAAATCTCTTCTAATTCGAGAATCATTTTATGTTTTTCATCGCTCGGAACTTGCGGTGGTTCAGCGGATTGCAATGTATTCTTTCCGAGTACGTCGAAGACTAAAATAGAATGATGGGCAACCAAGGCGCGACCATTTTCAGTAACTATCGTGGGCTGCTCCACGTCCATTTCTTCACAGGCATTTTGCACAATAGAGACGACATCATTAGCATACTCTTGTTCTGTATAGTTCGTTGAAGAATCACTTTCTCCCGAGCCATCGTAGTCGACTCCGAGTCCACCACCAACATCGAGGTACCGCAAGGGTGCACCCATTTTTTTAAGTTCGGTATAAAATCGAGCCCCTTCCTTGAGTGAAGCTTTGATGCGCCCAATGGAAGGAATTTGTGAGCCGATATGAAAATGAAGAAGCTCTAAGCTATCCAGCATGTTTTCTTTTAGGAGTAACTCGTAGCCTTCGACGATTTCAGAAGTTGTGAGTCCAAATTTAGATCGATCACCAGCTGAGTCTACCCACTTTCCTGAACCTTTTGAGGCCAACTTTACGCGAAACCCTATGTGAGGTTTAGTATCAAATTTTCGAGCGGCCTTAATAATCATTGGCAGCTCTTCTTTGCGATCGACGACGATAACGGTACACTTTGGAAGGCTTCCGGGAGCACGCTTCCTCAAAGTCTGACCGTGGATCTGGGGGAGCAGCGCCCCATCCGGCAACTGGCGCACATGGAGGTCCGGCAGCAGGATCAGGCGGTCGAAGAGGCGCGGCAGCGGTTTGGTCGTGACGAGCAGGCCGCCCGGCGATCGCATCGGCAGGTTGACGCCGAGCGGTTCCACGATCCTCGCGGTCTCCGTGCCGGCGGCGACGATCACCTCGTCCGCCTTGAGGGGCGCGGCATCGAGGACGACG
>JAUHWN010000071.1 GCA_030424665.1 Bdellovibrionia bacterium
AACCACAGCCGCATGGGAAGTCATTCCTCCCCGAGTTGTTAAAATTCCCTGAGCTGAAATCATGCCTTCAATATCTTCTGGCGACGTTTCGATACGAACAAGGATCGCTTTTTTGCCCTGCTCTTTTTTTGCGACAGCATCTTCACTCGAAAATACAATCTCGCCCGTAGAACCGCCTGGACTCGCCGGTAGTCCCTTAGCCAATTGAGTTTTCTTGGCGTCGGGATCTAATGTCGGGTGGAGAAGTTGATCTAAACTGACGGGATCAATGCGAAGAAGTGCTTCTTCTTCAGTAATCATGCCTTCGTCGAGCATATCCATTGCTATTCTCATGGCGGCAGCTGCTGTGCGCTTGCCGTTTCGAGTTTGCAACATCCAAAGTTTTCCCTTTTCGATGGTAAACTCAAGATCCTGCATATCGCGATAATGTTTTTCTAATTTTTGATAAACAGTCACTAATTCGTCATACGACTTAGGAAGAACTTCTTCCATAGATTTTAAACCTGAGCCCTCAGCTTCTTTTTTAGTTAAGGGCTGTGGTGTTCGAATACCGGCAACCACATCTTCACCTTGTGCATTAACCAAGAACTCACCGTAAAACATTTTTTCGCCAGTACTCGGGTTTCTCGTGAAAGCAACACCAGTCGCAGAATCATCACCCATATTGCCGAAGACCATAGACTGGACATTAACTGCAGTCCCCCATGCCTCGGGGATAGCGTGGAGTTGACGGTAGGTAATGGCGCGCGGAGTATTCCAACTCAGAAATACGGCGCGAATCGCTCCCCAAAGTTGCTCTTTCGGATCTTCTGGAAATTTACGACCAGTAGAATCTAAAACCTGTTGCTTAAAGCGTTTTACTAAGAACTTTAAATCTTCAACCGTAAGCTCAGTATCTAGCTCATAACCCTTGTCATCTTTTAAATCTTCAAGGGAAACTTCGAGCATGGACATATTCATACTCATTACAACATTGGAGTACATCTGTATAAAGCGACGGTAAGAGTCCCAGGCAAAGCGCTCATTGCCCGATACACTTGCAAGTCCTTCAACGGTTTGGTCGTTAAGACCAAGATTGAGAATTGTATCCATCATACCCGGCATCGAGACTCGAGCCCCAGAACGAACACTAACTAAAAGAGGATTCTTGTTATCGCCAAACTTTTTGCCAATCGTTTTTTCAACTTGCGAAAGGGCATTCTCGACGTCTTTTTGCACATGGCTCGGAATCTGCTGCTCGGCTTTGTAAAAAGCATCACATACCGAAGTGGCAATTGTAAATCCCGGAGGAACAGGAATCCCAAGCGAGGTCATCTCAGCTAGGTTAGCTCCTTTACCTCCCAAAAGGTTTCTCATTTCCGCTTTTCCATCGGTCTGATCTTTTGAGAAGAAAAATACAGATTTATCCATTGTACTTACCCCTGATTGACTCTGCGTTTGCATACTCACTTATCATTCTCCGTAGTTTTTAAAACTGTCGTTGATGTAATTTTTAACCTGATCGATCGCCACACGGTCTTGTTTCATTGAATCTCTATGGCGAATCGTCACTTGTTTATCTTCGAGAGAGTCGAAGTCATAGGTAATACAAAGAGGAGTTCCGATCTCATCTTGACGACGGTAGCGCTTACCAATGCTTTGGGATTCATCGTATTGAATATCGAGATCGTCACTTAAATCGGCAAAGAGCTTGGAAGCTGGTTCTTGTAGTTCTGGTTTCTTCGATAGAGGAAGAATGGCCGCTTTGACAGGCGCTATACTCGGATGGAGCCCCAGGACGATCCTTTTATCTTCTTTACCCTTGTCATCGACTGAAACTTCTTCGCGGTAGGCATCACAGAGAAGAGTTAGGAAAAGTCGATCACAACCTACCGCCGTTTCAATAACATAAGGCACGAATTTTTCTTTGGCGACTTCGTCGAAGTATTCGAGCTTCTTACCAGAAAACTTTTGATGCTGACTCAAATCAAAGTCGGTTCGATTGTGAACCCCTTCAAGTTCTTGCCAGCCCATTGGAAACTTATACTGAACATCTTCCGCCGCTTTCGCATAGTGAGCCAATTCATCGGGACCATGGGGGTGGAATCTCAAGTTATCAGGATCAATTCCGAGCGACAGATAGAAGTTCCAACGGGTTTCTTTCCACTGGTCAAAATAGCTATCGTCCTCACCGGGTTTTACGAAGTACTGCATTTCCATTTGTTCAAATTCACGGGTTCGAAAAACAAAGTTACCTGGAGTAATCTCATTGCGAAAGGATTTACCAATTTGCGCGATTCCGAATGGGAGTTTCTTGCGCATCGAAGTCATCACGTTTTCGAAGTTAACAAAAATCCCCTGGGCCGTTTCCGGGCGTAGGTAAACAACGGCCCCTTCATCTTCGACTGGACCCATGTGGGTTTTAAACATGAGATTAAAACTTCTTGGATCGGTGAGCTCTTCGCTACCACAATTCAAACAAACTGGCTTTGATGGATCGAGATGATCGGCTCGAAAACGAGACTTACACTTTTTACAGTCCACGAGTGGATCAGTGAAGTTATCAATGTGGCCAGAAGCTTTCCAAACCGTCGGGTGCATGAGGATCGCAGCGTCGAGACCTTCGATATCCCTTCTTCGAGTCATTGCCTTCCACCAGGCTTTCTTCACATTGAGCTTCATCGCGACACCGAGAGGGCCATAATCCCAACAAGAGTTCAGTCCACCGTATACTTCACTACTTTGAAAAACAAAGCCTCGACGTTTACTGAGAGAAACAAGTGTCTGCAGGTCACCTAGCTTATTAACTTCCATGGAAATCCTTCTTTTTGGGTCGCTCGTTGAGATACTGAAAACTACATTTGTGCTGCATTTCAGTCAATAAGACACATGGAAGTTGGAGATGATCTTTTAGCGATTTTTGAGTAGCGCTTGAAGAGCTGCGTCAACAAGTTCTCCGGACTCATCTCGCAGTTTTTCTTTCATGTCTTTATGGGCCTTTCGCGCCTTGTCTAAGGAGGATCCCGCAGGAAGACCCAGAACTTCGAAAGCATCGAAGCTATGACCATTAAAATTGAAGTGGACTGTTAGCTCTTTCTCGTATTGAGCGCCTTCCTCATCCAAAACTTCCGGCTCCTTCATATCTCTTCGTTGCTTTTCGCCGGCCATTGCCATTTCTCTTGCAGCTGACCAGTTTCCCGACGACTCCGCTCCACCCGCTTTTTGCCTGGTGAGATTGCTTTTAGCCGGTCCTCCTGCGCGCATATTTAGCCGAGTCGGCCGCTTTTTCTTATTAGCCGAAAGGATCCAAATCACTAAGAGACCCAGAACCAACCCGATCAAATATATGCTGTTTTCAGGAGATAAGTTCACATTCTCCATTATTTTTGCTAGAAGCTCACAATGCAAGAGACAATGGAGATTCTATGAATGCGCAAAACCCATTTGACCAACAGAAGCCAATTCCCGGGGTAAAAAATATTATTGCTGTCTCATCGGGCAAAGGTGGTGTTGGAAAGAGCACGGTTTCTATTAATTTAGCATTAAGCCTGGCTGGCCTCGGTGCAAAAGTCGGCCTATTGGACGCTGACATCTACGGCCCGAGCCAACCGAGACTCTCAGGCACCCTCGGCCAACAACCAGTAGTGACCAGTGAACAGAGAATTATTCCCATTGAACGCTATGGAATAAAACTCATGAGCATGGGTTTTCTTGTCGAAGAAGATCTCGCTATTGTCTGGCGCGGCCCGATGCTGTTTAAAGCCATGAACCAACTTTTGTTCGAAGTCGATTGGGGTGAGCTTGATTACCTTATCATCGATCTGCCTCCTGGCACTGGAGATGTTCAACTCTCAATGGTGCAAAAGGTTCCAATGGCTGGCGCGATTACCGTCTGTACACCTCAAAACATGGCCCTCTCGGATGTCAAAAAGTCTATCGACATGTTTGAGCGCACCGGTGTACCCCATATAGGGCTCGTCGAAAACATGGCATACTATTTAGATCCCGAGACAGGAGAACAAAAAGAGCTCTTTCCCCGCGGAGAACTCTTGCAATACATTGAAGCGAAGCGAATTCCGAAGCTTGGAGAGCTGGCGTTCGACACGGAATCGGCCAAAGCCAGTGAAATTGGCATACCGATTACCGAATCAAATAAAAACGCAAAAACGAGCCAAGCATTTCTTGAGATCGCTAAGAAGATTCACTCTTTGCAGCTTCAAAAAGCTCATTGATCAGGTGCGCTCTTTTTAGAACGACTCTCTCAAAGTGCTCTTTACTCCAATGATCGTAATAGCCCTTGCCTTGAAGAGCTTTAGCTGACTGAAGTAAATCATCCACCCGTTGAATGAGAAGAAGTCCGTATTTTCCATTACTAAAATCAACTCCATTCATGGGCTCTGGCCGTTCCGGGTGGTCCATGAGTACAAAAAATCCCCACGGGATCACTTCTTGCCGAATCTGCTGTAAAAGCTCAATACAAGATTGGAGACTCTGTTCGTGGAGTTGAGGAAAAATCATTACTGAAACTCTAGACTCAGAGTTTTCAAATTCCTTAATTTCCCTGAGAACCGCCTCTTTCGTGAAGGCTCCAAAATGACAGCTAAAGGCCACTTTTTCTTCGACCCTGGCCTCTCGAGCATAGGGACAAGGCGCCCATCCCCCGAGAAGGGGATTCGGTTTTTCTACGAATTCCAACATCCACTTTTGGACATCTTTAATTATTGAGTTTCCGTCGGAGTTTTCAGCCATGAACCCTAGTATCCTTCAATGAGACTTTTTCTGACAAGGATGTATTCGCTTAAGACACTCATATCTCAAAATAACCTAAAGTTTGTTCCTTAATGGCTCGAACTGCCTAACTTCTCGACGCGTAAGACTGGTCGCGTTATTCTATTCTTCAGATCATTGGCTCACGGAAGGCTGGTGATTGTTTGCCCACGGATTGGCAACTGTTCGACCTGATTGGCAGTTCGTTCAGTTATTTAACTCTTCTATTTTTGTACGTTTTCTCAAAGGAGGTTCATTTACTACCCTAGCCTCTCTATGCCAAAGGCACACCTTAGGTAACTAAGGGTCGCAAAGCTAAAGGGACTTGGAATGATCAGTGCACCCACCGCTGCTTTCAAGTTAGCCAGCTACCTTAGAGATTAGCAACGAGTAGAGATTCGGCACCAGAGAGGAACTCACCATTGGAAATGTCTATCATTTCCTGCCCACCCGCCAAAAGCGTTTTTGGCGGGGTTTTTTTTGCTTTTTTTTTGACCCTCAGCTCCTGTTTTGACTAAGCTCGGTCATCACTAAAGGAGGGGAAATGAAAAGTTTGGTGGCAACACTCATTATTTTAGTATTTTCACAATCGGCATTTTCAAAAGTTTTTATCGAAGGGGTTTCGGCCCAAAAGTTAGCTCTTGAGATATTCCAAATGACCGAAAGAAAAACCACTCTGAAACGCTTTAATGGACAGAGAGAAGTTCTTTGGAAGAACGTCATTCGATGTAAACAGTCACCTTCTTGGAGTTGTGAACTCCTCGGAGTTAATGAAAGTAATATTGTAGATCGAGGGCAAAAACCCGAAGACATGAATCTCCTTGATGAAGATATCTATTCTCTCGTTGACGATCTTAGTAGAAACCAGTCCTTTGCTATCACTGGACAGTCGACTTCAGGGTGGGTTCAAAAATTGTTTTACCGAATTAATCAACCCCGAATCCGACTTCTAGAATCCAGCACGCGTCGAAGAGACAATGTTGGTTTTTTGCGCGTAGAGTTTATTAGCTGTTTAATTCGACCGCAACGACTCGGCGATATTCACTACTGCTGGCTACGCGGGGTGAACCGCGCAGACATTAGAGTTCTTTAGTTTTTTAAAGAATGAATTTGGCCGAAGACTACTTCGGAATACTAAGAACCTGACCAATTCGAATTTGTGCCCGACGTGAAATATCATTATGTCGGGCAATTTCACTAACCTTGACGCCAAAACGCTTGGCTATACCATACAGCGTATCTCCGCGGCGAATCTTATACTTTGAAATCTGACTGGCACTTGAACTTCGAGCCCTTGATTGACTCGCAGGCACCTTGATCTTTTGCCCAGAATAAAGCATCGACCGGCGTCCCATACTGTTGAGCTTTCTCAACTCACTAACACTTGTATTAAACTTCTTTGCGATTTCAATAAGAGTATCACCACGACGAACTCGATAATAAGTAAACTGCTGATTACTCACAAAATTTGTGTCTGAAGGAATTAAAAGATTTTGCCCGGCATAGAGAGTCGACCGTCTTCCGAGGTTATTGAGAGACCTTAAAGAGGCAATGCTCGTCCCATAGCGTTCAGCAATAGTGGAAAGTGTGTCACCGCGACGAATTCGGTAAGTCGTATAACCCCCATCCTTTGAGTCATTGCGAGAGGCTTCAACAACTGCCTGACTGACCTTCGCCGTTCGACCACGCACTCGAACATTTCGCTCTGGCATTTTCAAACGTCTGCCTGCGATCAGGCGACTTCGACGACCCATGCGGTTAAAGGATCGAATCTGGCTCGCAGTTGTACCAAAGCGCCGAGCCAATGTACTCAGGTTGTCGCCGCGACGAATTCTATACCAAAACCAATCTCCCGAAGAGGCCCTACTCACTACACTCGAAGAAACCCGACTGACTCGAGCGGCCGATAAAGCCTGCTCTTTAAGGTGGGTCGGAACTCGAAGTGTTAAATTTTGTCCATAAAGAGGTGCGATCGACCTCTTATAAGAAGGGTTTAACCGAGTAATCTTCTTATGAGGGAGTCCCATACTCGCCGCAAACTTTCGCAGATTGATAGGATGATCAAAATTAACCTCTACATAACTTAAAGGCTCTTGATATTTGATGTTCGTAAATCCGTACTTTTCTGGATGCTTTACGATCATTCGCGCCGCAAGATATTTTGGGACGTAGTTAATCGTTTCACGAGGCAACTTTCTGCGCTTAGCGAGTTCCCAGAAATCACGGGTGTAGTACTTCATTACTAATCTTTTGATTCGATTCTCACCAACATTGTACGAAGCAATTGCCAGGTACCACGAGCCAAAAAGGTTATAGAGGGCCTTGAAATACTGTGACGCCGCTATCGTGGCATAAACAAAATCTCTCCGCTCATCGACGAGTGAGTTAATACGAAGACCATATCTCTTTCCCGTACCGCGAATAAATTGCCAGTACCCTACTGCATTTGCGTGGGAGTGAGCCGTTGGTGAAAAACCCGATTCAATCAAGGCAATATAAACGAGATCTTCGGGAACACCCTGCTGTTTTAAAATTTCTTTCATCTTTGGAAGGTATCGCGAAGACCGAGCGAGATAGACTTCCATGTGTTTGCGACCACGGCCCGTAAAGTAATCGACCCACTTCTGAACCTGGCGATTAAACTCATTAGGGATTTTTTCAAAATCCGATTCATCATCTTTTAGATCATTATCGACCTGGGGAATTTGCGGATCAACAGGTGTTAACTCAGAATTGTTAACAACAGCCTGGTTTGCCAGTTCTTCGGACCTATCTCTTGGTCCAGGCAGAGCGCAGGAGACAATAAAAAATAATGAAAAAATCAGCAGGCTCTTAAACATAAAATCTCCATTCAATGGATTGTCTCATAATAGTACAATAGGAATTGACAACGGGCAATAGACATTAGGCACAGTTTACGTCCTGATCAATTGAATTGGGCTAAGGTGGCACCTTTCCAAAGAGGGTCGCCCAGTTTAAATTCTCCCGTATCGAAAGCTTGGTACACCATCCAGTTTCTAAGAATACGAGTGATATACGTATTTGTTTCGTCCCAAGGTAACTCTTCAAACCAGAGGTCCGAGGTATAGACCGAAGTAGTGCCATTATTTTTAGCAATTTCGTCGGCTAACCCCACTCGACCACGAAGCCATCTGTCGGTATTGCCAGGGCCAGCATTATAGGCTGAGAGGGCCATCGGAACATTGCCCTTATACTTTCTAATGAGTCTGAATATGTAGTGCGTACCCATTTGAAGGTTTATCTCAGGGATTTTTAGATCCCCTGGTAGCTCCAGAGAATTCATTCGCAACCAACCCTTGATATCTCGGGCCGTCGGTAAAATGATCTGCATGAGACCCAAAGCTCCCGCAGAACTTTTCGCCTCCCAATCAAAAAGACTCTCTTGCCGAATAATGCTCAATATAAAAAGTGGGTGAACATTCCATTTCTCAGCAATGGGATCGATCAACTTTTTAAATTTCTGAGGAAAAATATACTGCAGCATAACGGGGTGTTTCAGGGCTGACTCTTCTTCCCATGCATTAATGGCCAGACGAACGGCTTCGTTGTAGTGGTTTATTGAAGTGTAGAGCTTCAACCAAGCTACCTTGTCCTTTGGGCTACTTGGGGCTGAAATTTGATTGAGCTCCATAGCGGCTTCTTTGTACCAGCCACCTTTCGCTAGTATCGTATAGCGTTTCCAACGCATCAATTCTGCATCCGTAAAACTTCTTCGCGACTCACCAACCTTGTAATCCAATCCCTCGGTAAAACTCAGCTTATTGTCGTTGCTCTCCGCTCGGGCTCTAATTCCATAGTAATAGAAAGGATAGTTTTCTTGAAGCTCCTGAGCGACTTTTTGAGCTCCGGGACTCGAAACGATCTGATGACAACGCCACAACCAATAGTAGGTTTTGGACCTTAAACGATCGTCAGTGGTTAGCTTCAACAACCGTTCAAACTGCGACATCGCCTTTAGATGTTCTCCTTTTCTAATAAGGACAGCACCCAAGCGAAATCGAGCCTCCTCAGTGGCTGAGCTACCAGAGTATGACTCGATCAACTTATCAAAAAGCTTTTCGGCCGAGTCAAAATCTTCAATATGAACGGCAGACTTGCCCATAAGAAGAAGGGTTTCACCATCTACATCTGACTCTGGAATTCGGCGCAACATTTCTTCGGACAGAGATACAATGAGGTCGTAGCGATCGCTCCTGTAGAAGTGTCCAACCCAGCTGTTCAAAACAGCAGTAGAAAAACCACGCAATGAACGACTGACTTTTCTTTTCAGAGGATCGTACTTCTTTTCTTTTTTTGAGAAAAGTCTGCGGTAAGCCTGACGTAGTGGAGATTTTAACTGTTCTAACTTTTCTGATCCAGAAAAGTCTTTAAAGAGATCTACGGCGTCTTCAAACGCCGTAACCACTTTTCCGGAGTTAATTGAAGCCATGACCTGATCGTACAATTTAGTTTCTTTTTCAGAGTACTTTAAGTCCAATTCGAGCTGCACCGGTGTCGCTTTATCTTCGGGCTCGTCGGTTTTAATTCCCAACTCTTGTTTAAGTCGCGCATACTTCTTTTTAATTTGTTGGTCGTCAGAGTAGCTGAGGGATTGCTTCCAGTATTGTAAAGCCAGCTTCATTCTCTGTTGCGCAAAGGCCAATTCGCCAGCTGAACTATAGATGGTGCTCAATTGACTCGACGAAAACAGCGAAGAGTAATAAAGAAGTTTATCGAGGACTTTCCAGGCCCTAGCCTTATCTAGCTGACTCATTTCAACTAATAGCTCAGGCATATTCCCCTTTACTTCTGCGTAATATTTATTCAGAAGTTCTACTTCTGAATAAATTTCCTGAGGCGGATTCGTCAAAAGGTCGGCGTACAATTGCCACTCTGATTTTGCCTTTTTAGGAATTTGTTGAACACACGTCAGCTCCTTGAGGTAAACGTGGGGGAGAATGACCTTGTAACTCCTTCGCATACCTTTTAAGAGTTTCAAGCACTTTCTATATTGTTTTTGATAGTAGGCTTGTTTTACCAGGAGAAGTCTTTTGTACGGAACCTTGCCAATTTTCTCATTGAGAAAAACACTTTGTCCCTGAGTACCGGGGTTCCCCTTCGCAAGGTTAACTTCGCTAATAGCATGAGCCATTTGCGAGCTAAATATTAAGATGACTACTAATCTGAGCATTTATTCTTCCACTCTATAGAGACTCGTCTCGCCGACTGTTTTCACTTGCTTTAATACATCCATCCAGGCCTTAGATTCTGAACCGAATTCCCTTTTTTCGGAGGGACCCCAGTAGATATAATCCACATCCAAAGCTTTTAGGGACTCCTGCCAATTTTCTTTTGCCAAATAAACATCCTCTATCTTACTTTGCAATGGACCATAATCAATCCCATAAGAATAAAGATGCCCCGAAAACCCCATTAAAAGCTTTTTACCGTAAAAAGAAACAGGATGGTTAAATGTTGGTCTAGTCAGAATTCTACTTTCTTTTTCTATTCCCATTAAAATTTCTTCTGCTTCGAAGAGTTCACTCTTTTCAAAGATTGTAACTGCACTCTTTTGACCGTTCATCGTGGCCACTAAAGTGATGGCTCCAGTAAATCCAATGACGACTGCCAACAAAGACTGCTGCCAAAGCTTTAACTCTTTTATCCAAGTACTCCATGCGAGAGCCGAAAAGCCAAAGATAACCCAAATGAGAAGTTTAAGGTTGTCCCAATCCCACACAGAAAAGATCACGAACTGAAAAATGAAAAAAAACAGTGTCAGCAGCGCGAACAGTTTTAATTCTTCCCATTTTTTTCTTGCGCTAAGAATCACAAAGTTCGCCACAAATAGCAATAGAACCGGGCCAAGATTTACAAACCAAAAACTAAAAAAGGAATCAAAGCTTTTTTGCCATCCCCATTGAAAATGGATCACGGAGGCCCCTTGAAAAAAGTTCGTCGCATAGAGTATCCACAGGGTTCCCGGTACTATTGCCCACTTGAGGTGAAGAACAAACACTTGCCACTTCTTGTAAAACAACGCTAGTCCACCAAAGAATAAGCTCATAAAAACAAAGCTGTGAGTGTGAAAAAATGGTAATACTCCCCATAAAAATCCAAGGAGCTTCATTCTCTGGATCGGGATCGAATTGGGAGACCGACTGACTGTGATAAAATGTCGCATCAGGAGAAGTCCTATGGGTATGCCGATCAGCAGCCCACGCTGGGGAACCCACATGCTGGTGATGATATTCTTCCAGGCCAAATCCTTTTGAAAATCGAGATAGCGACCATTTTGCAAAAAGGTCCACCCGGCACTGCCTCCCCCAAGAAGTACACAGATCCAAGAGACCCACCCTGCCAGTCTATAACTCAACACCAGTAAAAGAAGACTACAAACAGTACCGACAATGAACATATGGGAACCGAGTGGAACTCCAAGAGAATCCCAAAGCGAGCTATAGAGATTCATACCAAAAGGATATCGGAGATAGTCAGAGCTATAACTCGGGTTTAAAAATGGAAATGGCCCCTCCTGAAAACTCCTAATATGGGAAATATGCAAAGGTAAATCGCCCAAATTATTTTTAATCAGAGTCTTAATAGATTTTTGCCCGTCGATAATCAAGTAAAGGAAGTGTCGACAAAAACCCCACAATAGAAAAAGCCCAATAGAAATTTCCAGAGCGTTTAGCCTCTTAACATCAATCTTAAAGGACTCATCGATTTGTCTGGCCAACCGAGCGGCCATATAGCTTCCTAAGCAAAGAGACAATAGGGCTCCAACAGGTTCTACTTGACCAAATACAAGGCTAAATACAAGAGCCAAAAGACTTGAAAAAACGATATGCAATAATATCCAAGCAAAAATCAGAGGGCCTCCGTAGAAATTGACTTAAATCCAAACGGCAGACTACTGAAGGCAGACTTCCTTACAAAAACGACAACGTCGGCACGAGCTTCTCGTAAAGGAGTTTGCAAGTAAACATAGTCTGATCCCAATATTTTTATTGTTTTGTGCTTATCAGCTACATCTGAGATCAAAATATCGGAGCGTGAATCTACGGCTTTGGAAAAGTCAACGTTGGTGAACTTTTCAAATAACCAAGGCAAGGGCCACTCATCTTTAAGAGTCAGACTGACCTTGTAATTGAAAATACTCGGCTTCGTTTGAGCTTCCTCTAGAAAATACCTGTAAATATCCCAGAACTGCTGTCGCGACTGAACATAGACATACTTTTCTTTTGGGTCCTCGTATCGAAAGAAACTCAAACGAATACTCTGATAGGCCTGAGCTGAAAAAAGCAACACGCAAACAGCATAAAGGAACTTCTTCGTGGATGTCTTGATTTTCTGACTCAGTATAAAATCAAGACTAAACGAAAAGTGGACAATGAGCGGCCAAACAAAAGACATATTAAGCCACGGCGTTTTGTAGGGAATAAGCGAGTATGCCAATAGCTGACCAAAACCAAGAAGTGCGCTCAAGCGCCAAATTCTGTGTCCTCTCCAGGCAGCGAGCGGTAAAAACAAAATTGATACTAAAACCAATACCTCGTAGTACCAGTTGAGCTCCATCCAATAGTAGAAGGGTTTTGCGTGACCCGTGCTCGTTCCGGTCTTCGTCCAAAAAGCGAAGGCTTTAAAAAAATTGCCTATTCCGTCCCGATCCATTCCAAAGCCAGAAAAAACCCATAAACAAAAGGCAAAGCCCAGCCCAAATATTAAAAAGGCCTTATTCCAATCGATTTTAGTGAACTGGCTTTTCCCCGAATAAGGAGGCTCTATGGTTTTTGGTAGAATATTTTTAAAGGCCCTTAAGCATATAAGTGCGATTGTAAAAGTACCGAAGTAAATAAAGAATGTCTCTTTATTCATGACTGCCCCAAAAAAGGCGACTGTCATAAAAATAAATGAGCGCTGACTTTTAGTTTGCTCCCAATACAAAAAGCCAACAAAAAATAGGACTTGAAAGAAAATAAATTGGGTTTCGTGAATTGCATAGCGCGAATAAAAAACCAAAGACGTCGAAAGACTTAAACCAACAAAGGACAAAAAAGCGGCTCTGCGATTCCAGTGTTTCAATTCAAAAATTAAAAGACAAAATCCAAGTGAAAAAAGCCCCGTCATAAACCGGTAGGAACTCACAGAGACTCCAAAGAGTTGCTCCGCTAGCTGGAGAAAATAGAAGTAAATGGGCCCGTGAAAATTAGTGGGGTCGTAATTATAGTAGCCATCTTTCCAAATGGAGCTGACAAACCAGCCATTAATACCTTCGTCGAAATGAGCTGGCTTTTGGTCAAGGAGTAGAAAGCGAAGTAAACCGCAGGCAACAATAGAAAGCACTACCCAAAGGGTTTTAGTATTTATTCGATGCAATACAAGTCGATCTTTCATCCGCAGGCCTTTGAAAAAGTGTATAATTTTGCTTGAAGAGAAATCAATGGATTATGACCGTAAGAGCCAAAGAATTGAAAAAATTTAGTCTAGTTGTTCCAGCTTACAATGAGGAAAAGCGATTACCGAGGGCCATCCTCGATATTCATGCCTTTTTTTCGAAATATAGTAAGGATTTAGAGGTTCTTATTGTCATCGAGAAGTCCACGGATCGAACCCTAGAACTCGCGCGGGAAATGACAAAAGATAAAGACTACTTTCGAGTGATCGATAACCAGGTTCAGCGGGGCAAAGGTTATGCTGTTAAATCAGGCATGCTTCAAGCCCAAGGAGAACTCGTATTTTTCATGGATGCGGACCTCTCAACGCCTTTGGTTGAAGTTCTCAACTTTCTAAGTCACTTCGCAGAAGAGCCCAGTGTCGACATCATTATCGGCTCTAGAGCCCATAACCAGTCTGAAATCCTTAAATCGCAAAACCCTATACGAAAAAACATGGGACGAACTTTTAATAAAATTGTGCAGTCCTTTGCCGTAAAGGGAATTGAAGACACACAATGCGGGTTTAAGGCCTTCCGTCGAAAGACAGTCTATCCTATTTTTTCTAGACAAAGCCTCGATGGCTTCGCCTTCGACGTGGAAATTCTTCTCATTGCCATTGAGCTGGGCTTTACCATCGATACTCGTCCCATTAAATGGGTTAACGATCCCGATAGTAAAGTTCATATTGTTCGTGACTCTATGAAAATGCTTTACGATATTATACGCATTAAGCCGATCGTAAGAAAAACACTCAAGGAAAAGCCCTTTAGCGAAACCGAATTGGAAGTCGACCACCAAAGAGCGTCAGGTTAAAGAGTCTTCAAATACTCAATCAGACTATAGCGATCTTCATCACTCATATTAGCTGTAAAATTGTGACCACCATTGGAGTGTCCAATTCGACGAGTATCATAAATCGAGCGAGGAAGCTTCTTAGACCTTTCAAAACGGGCGAGTTGCTTCACTGAAGGGATACTGAGTCCCAGTTTCTGCCGGTCAAAACGGTGTTCCTCTCCCGAATCTTTGAGAGAAAAGAAAGGAACTCTTTCATCTTCAGGAAGAAGCAACTGATACAGACTTGGTATTGAAGCATTGTGTAGGTATGGAAAACGAGACCAAATTCTATCTAGACGAGGAGCAAAGTAGCCCGGAGATGTATGCTTGTATTTCATAATATCATTCAATGGATTGCTATTTACTAATTCGAAAAACTCAGGTGTTCCAACCGCAAGACGATCAAAGTCAGTTTTTACTACGTGCCAGGGAATGCGTTTTGGCTCCTTGTAGATCGGGAAGCCATCTGCTGTTTTCTCGTAAGTTCCGTGGCACCCAGAACAGGTCTTACTGAATATTTGCCTTCCTACTTCTGCTCGCGCCTCGTCGATATCAAATGGATATTCTGGCGGTAAAAAATAATTAAAAACTTCTTCGGCCTCTTTAATTTTGTCGTAATATCCGCGCGCCGTTTCTGGAGTCTGCCCAGCAGCAAGCTCCACGGCGATTCCCCAACCGACTTCTGTTCCGTCACCAAAACCATCGCAGAATTGCCCCGCTAAGCGCTTTTTCTCATAACCCCACAATTGCGGAACTTTAACTTGCCCCTTGGCCGTTTTCGGCAGAGGGCGCCCCTGAATTCTATAAAACCACCCCTTAATAAAAGCGGTAGGAACGAGACCTTGAGTTAAATTTCCCATCTCTTCGTCCGACAGATACTCAGAAAACTTCATGGCGTTTTCCTCAATCTCTTTAAACTCTGGACTGCGCGTGCGGAAGTTATTCCAACGCCACCACAACTTCTCCATCTTCGAAACTTCAGAGGCCATCTTTTGAACATCGATATTTTTGTTTCCAAGACCAATAATATGCTCACCTGCGGCTTTACCACTGTGGCAAACAACGCAGCCCATAGCTCCGTAGGTAACACCATTGTCTTCAGCCGCGTTGAACCCAACAAGTCCGTCTTTATCGAAATATAATCCCCAACGTTTGGCAAAACCCGCCTCTACAAAGTTTGGAACACGAAACTCAGAATCAAAAACAGAGAGAAAGTTTTGCTGAATGAATTCTGAGGCTTCGGTAGATTGGGAAGCTCCCGGAATAAAAGTCTCTAAAACTTCAAGGAGGCCGGGCGCTAAAATCATTCCACGGCCATCTTCGGCAAAATGAAGAAAACGAAGCTCTTCTTTGGCCCATTCGTCATTGGCGTGGGAAAGTTCGGTTTCTGCAAATCCAGACAGAGACACCGTTAATAGAAATGAAATAATAGAAATTCTTCGAAACATAGCCCCTCCCCCATAGAGAAGAAAAAGCTAACAAAGATCATTTTGACTATGCAAATTAATAAAAAATTTGGGAAAAATTGACGCTTAACGCGATGCGATCAGGCCGCCCGTTCCTCTTCTTCACTAAGACCAACATGAACCGCTTTAAGAAGGATTGCTTCCATCTTCTCAACCAACTGGGTCTGCTTTTTTCTGTCATTAAGCTCGCCGAGGGATTCTTTGGGCGCAAAACCCATAGCTTGAAAAGATTCCATCAATTTTAAAACGGGCTCACCAAACTCTCGACGGACCGAGGGGGGAGATTTTAGAAGGAGCTTTTCTAACTCCACATAGGCTCCACCCTGCCGGGAAAGTTCTCCGAGTACGAAATAAACCGCATTAGTAACCATGACACCGACTTGTTGAGTATTTCCGGCCGTGACCTCTGAACGAATTCGTTTAAAACGGCGCTCCACACTTTGTAGAATTGTTTTTTCTCGAACTCCCCAACCCATTTCTGAGCGCGCCTTAAAGAGCAAAACGAAAGACAGAAAAATAAAAACCGTAGACCACATGATCGTTTCTTCGGTTTGAGAGCCTTCGCCATAGGCTTGATACTCTCCAATAAATCCCGGAAGGGGATCTTTCTGTTCTTCTTCTAAAGTTTGATCACCATCGGCTAATGTTTGTGAGGGTAGTGCCGGGCCATTCGCTCCCGGCAAAACATTGATCGTTAATTCACTGGAATTGACTTCTCTGTACATACCCGTTTCAGGGTGAAAGATCGACACCCGACTTTCTGGCATCACCAATTCGCCATCGCTTTCAGCAATCAAAAGGTATTTAAATTCTTTGAAGGATCGTCCTGTTTTAAAAAAGCGAGTTTCAGATTTTTGATCGTAGACTTTAACATTCTCAGGCAAATTTAAATTGGGTTTATCTATTCGGCTGGCAAGCCCCTCACCATCAAAACGAATATTGTATTCAAAGGGCTGCCCTGAAACCACCATCTTATCAGCCAGCTCGGCACGCATATTAAAGTCACCGACTCCCCCCGTGAAGTTTTGTGGCTTCGTATCTTTAGGTAAATCTTTAACAGTGACCAGGATCTTTTTACTTTCATTTGTTGAACTGCGCTTGCGCGAAAAACCAAAGCCGGTGCGACCAGAACCAATAATCGTGGCTTTAGCTCGATAGGGATCGACGGTTGCTGACCCTGGCTTGATCGGAAAGAGCGCATACTTTGCCAACAAAGCTTTTCGATATGGGATTCCGTTCATTACATCCTGGCGAAAATTAAGATGAGTTGCAATTTCAATATCTTCTTTCCAGAAGCCTTTCAGGTCAGGATACTTGAGAGTGTCTAAGTCGAGAACCTGACCGCGAGTATAGAGATACCAAGCGGCGGTGATTTGCTCTCCGACATAGGCTTGCTGTTTATCAACTTCTACGACAATGAAAAAATCTTCACCTGGAACAGCCGCATCGGGTGCGATTTGATTTCCATGGCCCGGCTGAGTGCCAAAGGGGCGCTGGAGCAAACTGTTGAACATATCTTCCATTTGATCAAACGGATCCTGACTCTTGGGTCGATTCCGTCGAGGGCGCCGGGCTTTAGGACCACTACCTGGCTTCAAACTAGTGATTGTAATTGGCTTAGTCTTAACTTCTTTGCCGTCGACCACGACGGTTATGGGGGCAATTCGGATTCTTCCCTGTTTATTAGGGGCCAGTTGGTAATTAAATTTCTGGGTCACGATCATCTGGAATCCACCTTGCCCAGGAGAAAAGCTAGATCGGGTATTTGACTCATTCCACGAATGAAAGAGGTCGAGGCCATCAAGACCTGGTAATTCAGGGTCTCTCACGCTCACGCTCTTTGAAGAACTGACCGAAACCGTCAAAGTAAAAGGCTCACCACTTTCGACGCTGTTTCTATCGACGGTCGCAGTGACCTCAAGCTTTTTAGCAAAGGTCGGTAAACTGAAACAAAACAAAGCTAAGACGATAAGACTTTTCATACTACCAATCTTTACTCTTTCTTTCACTTTTCTGATCCTTTTCACGCATGTGCTTAGCCCTAATCTTTTGCTCTTGCCTTTTCAACTCATCTAAAATTCGTCTCACATCATCCTTTGTCAGGTCCTTACTCTTAAATTCTTTCTTCTTCTTATCTTGCTGCTTTGGCTGCTGGGGCTGTTGTTGCTGCTGATCTTGATCCCCCTGTTCTTGCTGCTGTTTTTGATCCTGGTTATCCCCTTTTCCACCGCCTTGCTGTTGCTGAGTGAGTAGCTCAATATTGTGCTTCACTTCTTTGGATTGAGGATTCAAGGCAAGGGCTTCCTGGTAAACTTCAAGTGCCTTATCAATTTCTTTTTTCTCACTGTGAAGGCGTGCCTTATTAAAAAGTGTTGCAAATTTTAAATTGGGGTCTTCAACTCCCTGGAGAACCTGATCATATTGTTTCAAGGCCTTTTCTGGCTCTTTAATTCCTTCGAAAGAAACTCCGAGGTTAAATTGAACCTGTCGATCAAAAGGTTCGTCGGCAAGACTCTTGATGAATTTCTCGTAGGCGGCCGTGTAATGCTTGGCCTCAAAGTCATCAACGCCTTCGTTATTATTTTGAATCGAATCGAAACTACGAGCCTGAACACCCATAGAGATTCCCAAAATAAAAAGACCCATGAAAAACTTCTTTATCACTTCGAATTCACCTCAAATCGTCCGCGCCAAATTCGGCTACTCGACTTCCTCTCGCCAAATAAAAGCTCTACCAGAGCCAAAATCAGACCAATGAGTAAAAAGATCTGGTACCTTTCATCATAATTGGTCGCGATCACTGAATCAAATTCCGCTTGCTCTAATTGGGCTAATTCGTTTCTGAGTGTCTTCATTTGTCCACCACCGTAGACAACATGGTGAAAACTGCCCTTACCAGCCGAGGCGAGCCTTCTTAAGCTGTCTCCCGAGAGCTTGGTCACAACATCTTTATTTTGCTCGTCTTTCTTATAACCCTTGAGATAACCTCGACCATCTTTAAGGGGAATCCGCCCCCCTCTTTCAGTTCCAAAGGCGAGAGAGAATACTCTAATCCCTTCTTGAGAAAGCCTTTCTGCTAAATCATAGGCCCCTTCCGCATGATCCTCACCATCACTGGCAACAAGTACGACCCTCGAAACCGAGGTATTTTCGTCAGCCTCAGTATCCACGCCTCCCCTCACAAAAGCTTGAGCCGCTTCACTGAGTGCCGTCTGAAAATCAGTTCCTTGGGTTTCGATCGAGTCTGGGCTCAGGGATTCTAAAAACATCTTTAATGCCGATTTATCGGTCGTCAATGGCGACATTAAAATGGCCGACCCGGCAAAGGCAATCAGTCCCACTTTATCGCCGGTTAACTGATCGAGGAGACCACTAATTTCTTTTTTAGCGAAATCGAGACGACTCGGTCTAACATCTTCGGCTAACATCGAGTTAGAAACATCCAATGCAATCATCAGCTCAATGCCCTGGCTTTTTGCCTCTTGCTGCTTCTTTCCCGCTTGCGGGCGGGCCAAAGCAACGAGGATAAAGGCGAGTGCAATAAGCTGACAGACCAACTTTATTCTTCGTTTTTTTGAAGAATAACTTGCTGTGAGAAAGGGAGACAACTTTTCTCCCAATGCTTTTTTTATTTTAGCTCGGCTTCTTTTCTGAACGAGAACATAGAGAACGATAATAATCGGCAGCATCCACATCAAGCTGAGAAACCAAGGATCAGCAAATCGAAACATCTATGGCCCCCTTCTTAAAATGGTGTGTTGAACAAAAATACTCGCCAAGTAAAACCAAAAAGCAAGCTGTAGCCAAGGTGGGTATAGCTCCGCATACTTCGTATACTGGCTGACATCAATTTTTGAACGTTCCAATTTATTAATATCATTAAAAACCCGCTCGAGAGTTCCCGTATTAGTGGCTCGGTAGAACTTACCACCGGTTTCGCTGGCAAGCCGCTTCAGTAAAGTCACATTTACTTTACTGTGGATAGGCTGGTAACTTTTTACAGTTCTATTAAACAAGTCTTTTCTAAAGACAGGGAGCTTCGCCTGACCATCGCGCCCGACACCAATGGTATAAATTCGCATTCCGTAACCCTTGGCAATATCAAGGGCCGTCTCGGGATCAATTGTACCCGAGTTATTCTCACCATCGGTTAATAAAATCACAATTCGTGTTTTTGCCTCTGACTCTCTCAGGCGAGCCACTGCATTGGCAAGGGCCACACCGATCGCTGTTCCCATTTTAATGTTTCTCGAAGTCTTCACCTTCTTTAGATTATTGAGCAATATTGGGTAATCTAAGGTTAAAGGCACTCGGGTATAGGACTCTCCCGAAAATACGACGAGCCCCATTCGATCGGAAATTCGCTGATTAACAAAGTCTTTGATCACCTTCTTAGAAGACTCTAGACGGTTTGTCGGACGCATGTCTTCAATCAACATCGAATCCGAAATATCGAGAGCCATCATAATATCGATACCCTCAACATTTCTCTTAATTTTAGTATCGGCCCTTTGGGGGCGCGCTAAAGCAACAATTGCCAGAACAATGCCTACGACTTTTAAAAGCAAAGGCAACCATTTCAATCGGGCCCGAAACCCAGGAGAGATCCCTTTGATCACTCTCAGGCTACTAAACTGAACCGAAGGCTTACGATCTCGTCTCCGCATCCAATTCCAAACGAGCAAACCAACGAGGGGCGCAATTAATAAAAATGCTGACAGACTGGCCCATACAATCACAGGTCACTCCTGGTGTCGCGAGCAATACTCTGAGCCGACTTTCTGGTAATCTCTAAAAGCTGTTGGCAATCGGTCATATCCACTTTCTCAATACGCTCTATGGCTTTATCAAATTCTCTGAGAGTTAAATTCAAACTTCCAATAGTTTGTTTCTGCAGTTTTTTTCGCCTTCTCGACTTAATATCTCTCACCACAGCACCGCTACTCCACTCTAAGGCCGGAACAGAAAACTCACGTAAAATAAAAACCCGATAATAGCGATTCAACAATGATACAAACTCTTTCACACGGCTTTGAGGCCAGTTAATCTTATCATTGAAAATATACTCGCGCATGAGTGAGCGAAGATCTTTGTTAAATTGATTGTAAGGAGTTAGTGCCGTTTGATGCTTCGAAAGCTCCCTGGCCACTCGTTTTCTTTGTACGGAGCGAACAATTCTTCTTATAAGCCAGCCGACGACCCCTGCCGCTAAGGCAGCAATTACAATCCAAAACCACATAGGCAAACTAATCAGCATCGGAGAAACTGGGCCATAGGGTTGTGGAGGCTGATTGTTTTTGGGGGGCTCTACTACGGACTCAACGGCAAATTTTAGATCTTTGATCTCTTGCCGGTGAACACCATCTGTTAAAACGAGATGACCAAATTGGAGACCACCCGCTTTGTAAGTTGTGACTTTTAACTCCGCAAAATCAGGTTGGTAGCTCTTTACTTCTAAAAGCTTTAACCCGTACTCAAAACCTTTTTGTAATTCGAACTGCCACTCTTTCTTTTCAAAGGCAGCTGGCTCTCCTTGGCATTTTAGAGTGAAGATCTCGCCGACCGTTAACCCCTGCTTGCCCTCAAATTGCAATTGCGGGTCACGTTCAACTTGGCAACTCCAAGCGGGAAGCTTTTCGGTTTCTTTTTTTTCGGCTTGTTGGTTTTGCTTTTCTTCAGACACAATCAACCACCGTTTTTCTTTCGAAAGTATCCAATAAGAGGGTCGACAAAATCCTCTCCCGCGGTGACGTCAATACGGTCGACTTGAGCCTTTCGCAATTCACGTTCTCTAAGGGCCATTTGCTCTTTCATTTGCAGTGCATAGGCTCTGCGAAAGACCGGTGACGAACTGTCAACGGTCAAGACTTCTCCCGTTTCAGGGTCGTGGAGATCAACCAAACCCAAATCGGGAATTTCATCCTCACAAGGGTCCCTGACGACAACGGCCACTGTCTCGTGCTTTCGACTGACCATGCGAAGAGCTGATCCAAAATTTTCGTCGTCAAAATCACTAAATAAAAAAATCGTCGAGCGCTTCTTTAATATTCCTTTGAGGTACTCAAGACCACTTGCAATTCGTGTCTCGCGACTCTTTGGTTTGTGATAGTAAAGGTCGCGCAAAATTCTCTGAATATGGCCCCGACCTTTTTTGGGGGGTACGTAGTGCTCCACCTGATCTGAAAATAAAATAAGACCGACGTTATCATTGTTTTGTGCGGCCCCAAAACCGAGTATTGCCGACAAGTGAGTAATGACTTCGCCTTTGAAATAATCTTTTGAGCCAAAGTCTACGGATCCGCTGACATCCACAGCCAGCATGAGAGTCAGCTCACGCTCCTCTTCGAATTTCTTAATATAAACTTTTCCGGTTCGAGCCGTTAGGGGCCAAGAAATTGACCGAACGTCGTCCCCAGGAACATACTCTCTAAAATCAGCAAAGGTCATTCCCTGACCTTTGAAAGCCGAGTGGTATTGACCCGCGAAAGTTGAGTTCACTAGTTTCCGCGTATTAATCTCGAGAAGTTTAACTTTTTTGAGAATCTCCGGCGGTAAACTCAATTAAGGCACCTCAATCTGGTTAAGAATTTCTTTAATCACTTCGTCGGTTTTAATTTCTTCAGCCTCGGCTTCAAAAGTTAAGATCAAACGATGACGGAGAACATGGTAAACAATGGCTTTAACATCTTCACTGGTTACGTAGCCGCGCCCTCGCAAAAAGGCGTGAGCTTTGGCCGCACGAATCAAGCTAATCGTCGCACGTGGAGAGCCCCCCACCTGCATCAGGTTTTCGATATGCCCTAAACCGTAGTCCGATGGCTTCCGCGTGGCCATAACTATTTCGACGATGTAATTGCGGACTTTATCGTCCACATAAATTTGGTCCGTCATAGCTCGAGCTTTTAAAAGCTCTTCTTTCGTAATTACTGAGTGTATATGGGGGACCGAATCGGTTCCCATACGATTCATAATTTCTAGTTCTTCCGCTTTCGTAGGATAGACCACATTGATTTTAAACATAAATCGATCCATCTGGGCTTCGGGAAGCGGATAGGTTCCTTCTTGCTCAATTGGGTTTTGAGTGGCCAATACTAAGAAGGGCTCTTCGAGTTTGAAGGTATC
>JAUHWN010000072.1 GCA_030424665.1 Bdellovibrionia bacterium
CCAGCGATCAAATGTGATTTCGTCTTTACAATTAAGGCACCAGGATCGGGCAATAACCTCATCAGGAGGCAGTTCAATTGCTGGAGAAATTAAGGGTTTCGCTCCCGGTTCTAGGTAGGACTTGAATGAAAAGCTAATTAAATCGTCATCAATTAATACAGAGTTGTCGAATTGTTCAAAATAAAAGCGACAAATTCCCATTTCTAAGGAGCCAAACCCATCGGCGACTTGTCGACAAAAATAGGAATAAAGTAAATCCAAGTCACCGTATGAAAAAGCGTTCGAGGTTAGGATTTTATGATCTTTGACTCGGGCCAAGCGGTAGGGTTGGTAGGCCTTTGTTTTCACAATGAATTCCCCTTCCTCGGGGAGAGAATCTATATCGAATGAAAGTTCATCTATTTTAAAAGGGCATTTCATTCGACTATTTATATAGACACGCAAATTCAAATATCTCGACTGCGGTTTGAGGAGTTCCTCTTGGGCTCTCGTAAAGTCGGACTCATTAAGGGCAATGGTTCCAAAGTCATTTTTACATATCAACATGGGCACAGTAGCCTCCAAAAGCTACACGTTGGTTGTGATTGAGCGCAAGGTTACTTCGTTAATTCGATGATTTGCAGTTTCATCTTACAATTTCTTCGAAAAATCTATAAATCTTTCGTGGTATTAATTGAAAAGTTTTTTTCAAAAAAAAGTATCAAGCCTCTAAATCCTGGAAGTTATGCAACAAAAATAATGATGCGCCTGCTAAGAGTTTTTGGCACAAACTCTGCTCTATGGAAGAGCAAATTAACATTCTTCATTCAAAAATTTGAAGAATAACAAATTGGGGGGTCTATGATTAAGTTGAATAAACTTATAACGACATTAGCTGCAATTTCTTTGCTTGCAGGCGGTTCATTTGTAATGGCAAATGGCCAAGAAAATTCGCAAAGTCTTTCCGCCTATATTTCTGGCGACGCTATCATCAATCAAGATGGTAACAACACTGCAGAAGGCCTAGCTGGTCTTGAATTGCAAATGACTGAAAGCTTCAGAGCAAATCTTGCTGTGCAATTAAAGCACCTTGCTGACGAAGCTCAGGCTGGCGATTTAAGTGATGCTGAGTGGGAGAAAATCATTAGTGAAGCCAACATCACTCTTGATTTGTCTTTAGGTCAAGTAGTTGCTGAAGTTCAATTCGGTAAGAGAGATCGTTCACCTCGTCTTCAACAGGTTCTTTCTTCTCTTCAAAGAGCTTCTGACACTTCCCTTATGCCCCATGATGATCGTGGAATCATCGGTGTTTGGGTAACTGTACCAACTGAAACTCTTGGTGAGCTTAACTTCTCAATCACAGAGACAGAAGGTGGAGATTTCAGCTTCAATGATGATCAAGTAAGAATGACTGCTTCAATGAGAAAAGCACTTACTGACTCTTTGACAGTTGTTGGGTCTGTTGGTTTCGAAAACAACTCTACTGGTGACAATGGCTATGCCGTTTCTGGTGGAGTTCAGTATGATGTTACTGACGACCTTTCTGCCTATGGTTCAATCACTCACTATGATAACTATTCAGGTATCTTTGGTTCTGAAACTGGTTGGGAAGTTGGTCTCGACTACGACTGGACTGAAAACACTACTGTTGGTGGATCTTACGAGAGCTTTAACGATGAAGATAAGCTCTACGTAGGAGTGGACCACACTCTTAGAAATGGCATGATCGCTTCTGGTGGTGTCTTTGTAAGAAATGTTGGTCAATCTAACCAATCTGAAGGCCTTGAAGCTATGCTTCGAATTCCTATCCAAAAAGGACGAATTCGATAATTTTATTGTAGCCGACCGTATACATTCAATCCCTCAGCATTTTTATGTTGGGGGATTCTTTTATTTGAAACGCCGAGTAGACTCACTTAAGATAATTCCAATAATTCGAGGCGGGTAGCTATGGCAAAAAAAGTGAAACTAAAAACTTCTAAAAACAATAAGAGTGTCAGTGAGTTTGTAAAATCCATAAAAGATGATGATTTGAGAAAAGACTGTAAAAAGCTCTTAAAGATCTTCAGAGACGCCAGTGGCTTGAGAGCTAAAATGTGGGGTAGTTCAATTATTGGTTTTGGCGAGTACACCTATTATCGCTCCAACGGCGATGAGGGGCAGTTTATGGCCACGGGATTTAGCCCCCGAAAAAGTGGACCTACTATTTACATTATGCCCGGATACAAAAGCTACGCTCCGTTGTTAAAAAAACTAGGACCCCATAAATTGGGAAAGTCCTGTTTATACTTAAAGAAGCTGTCTGATGTTGATGAGAAAATACTGACAAAGCTTATTAAAACAGGGCTCAAAGATTTAAAAAAATCCCACAAAACGAGTTATTAGAGGCCCTCTAGGAAATGCTACTAGTTGGCAAGTCCCATGAGTTCTTCTTTTCTCAACCTTAGAGCCTCAAGGGCTTTTGCTTTCAAATCTTTATAGGCGTTTTCATCAATGGCCATGGGTTCATCTTTATCCACCCAAAAGTGATCCCTTGTATAGTAGTCGGCGACGTAGTCTATAAGGTCAATATCTTCTCGCACCAAGGCGTAGTGAAGAATGACTTTAAAGAATGAAAAGCTAAACTGTGCCTTGGTGTTTTCAACCACTTGTTTAAAGAGGTTTACAATACTCCCCGTGGGGTCTTCTGGTTTAAGTTCAAATTGGAAAAGTGAATATCTACTATCTGATGGGTCGACCCAAGAGTCTGGAAAGTGCTCCTTTAAAAAGGTAAAAACACTGCCGTCTGCCTCTTGAAACAATACGAGAATAAATTTATTTGCCTTTCTAGTTTCGAGGTCATCCTTATCAAGGACGAGCTGATAATGACTAATATCGTGCAAAACATTTGAATATTTACTGAGGTAGCTCAATTCTTTCTTGTTGAGGTAAACCCTTGGTGCAATCCAAAGACTCAATTGGTTTGTTTTTATGGACCTGGGAACCATCATCTGAACCCCGGATTGGTCAGTCATAAGGCGTTTTATATCTTCGTAGATTTCACGAGTTGGTAGAGATTCATGAATTCGATAGTGCTCTACATAGGCCTCATGTCGAAGAGTCGACAATACAATTGAGAAACCAAGAATTAGGTTGATCCCATGGGTTACGAGCTTCCTATTAGCAATCGCAACCAAGTCCTTGGCTACAATTGCAAACAAGAAAAAGCCAAATAGGGGAACAACAATGACATAGCGATCAACAATAGGGAACCAATTGATATAGGTGTAGTAAAAGGTGTCATAGATGACCGTGAAGCTAATGATTGAGAGTATTAAAGCAAGATAAAATCTTAAGGATGGCCCCTTTATTTTCTTTAGAAAGAGTAAGGTTCCTACCAAAAGAACTGGAAGAAGAAGAACGTAGGGACTAAAACTTCTAAAATAGGGTTCTAAGTGTTCGTAGTTTAGACGCTCTAAATAGAGAGAGAACTTGTCGAACCAATTACTGTGGAATTGGTTCATCGGTAGGCTGACATGCCTAATATAGAGACTATTAGCCAAGCCCAAAACCGAAACAAAAACAAAGGAGGCTATTATCTTCTTTTCACTCCTGAGACTGAGAAGACCCGTTATTATTAAGTAGAACATGAAAATAAAGAATATCATTATCGGTTGTAGTCCTGCCGAAAATGTAAATAGAAAGGCTACGAGAGAAAATATGGGCCACGACCAGCTCTTTTTTTGCAGAAAAATATAAACTGTTGATAGAAAAACCACTGCAAAATGCATTACTAAGTAAATAGGCCTCGCCTCAACACTTTGATAAGAAATCAGCGGGAAGGATACATAAAGTAATGGAATTAAAAAACGCAGAGAAGGTCCAATTCCAACTTCTCTTGTGAAGAGATTAATAAAAACGACAGTTGATAGAAAAAATAGGTAGGGAAATAAGCGATATGAAATGAGCTCAAGATCAAAAAGAGTTCCGGCAAATAGTCCAAAGTAATAGTCCATTGGAGTTTGTTGAGATTCGGCGGCGTATCGCGAGATGGAATAGGTTTCCTGCAAAATATTAAAGAACTGGGTGTATTCATCGAGGCGAATGGAACGCATGGAGTTTTCGTAATACAAACAAAAAGCGCCACAAGAAAGAGTGAGTACGTATAGAATTAACTCTGTGCCATTAAAATCGTTGGCAATCGAGTTGATGGAAACTCGATACTTGAAAATCGCGTAAAGAGCTATGAATAAGAAAACGAGTATCATTGAGAGGTGGGCGTAGGTAAATGCGGGTATGAATTGTTCGTTTATAGTGAAGAATTCATAGACTCCTATCGCCAACATAAACAGACAAATGACAAAGCCATAAATGCCTATAATGAAGTTAAAGCGATTTGGCGTATTGGTCATTTGATTTTGTATTCCTCTTCTGTGAAAATCTTTTCTTCTATACGCTTTCTAACTTCGAGTTGGTATTCAGCGACGTTTCTAAATTTTTGATCGCCGACATCAAGAAGATCTTCAGTATAATACTTAAATATTTCTTTTACCTTTTCTTCGTTTTTCAAGTAGTAGTAGTAAAAAAGAAGTCGATCGTAGATTTGAGGAATCATTCGTTTATCCGGCGCCTTTTCGATGATGGTATAAAGGTATTTAAAATAATGTTCCAAGCCATTTTCTGCCGGGATATGGATGACAAACATTTGGTGGGCATTCTTAAAAAAGTGGTGTTCGTAGTCGAGTCCTGCTTCGGTCCAGAAGTCTTCAATTTTATAGGGATTATTCACGTCGACAAAGAAGTATATCTTAAAGGGAACTCCTCGCTCGAAAAACTCCAGGGGCTCGACGACTAGGTCCATTTCGTAAAAAGGTTCCGGGTTTTTTTTATTATACGTGGTCACGAATTGAGCACGACCCTCAGGATTATAGTAAAATTCCCATGCTACGAAGATATCGGGATTCCATTTACTGATTGCTCCAACGACCATGTTTGAAATGAGGTCATTTTCTGACGAAGTATGTTGAATGTAGTGATATTGTTGTTTTTTAGGAACGTCGCCGGCCTGGATACGATGATGTTCATGGTATCGCTCAGAAAAAACAAATCCGGTACTCGCCAAACAAATTACAAGAAAAAGAAGACTTGAAACGATTTTATGTTGAGCTTGGTAAAGATACTTCCCTTGGAGAGCAATAAAAGAAAGGGCGGCAATTGGTAGTACGACAACATATCTGATGAATAGATTCCAATTGATATAGCTTTTAAAAAACAAATCAAAGCTGACAACAAAAAATATGAGAATTCCAAGGAACATAAAATATCGAGCCAAAAAAGATTTTTCTTTTCGAAATGAAATAAAAAACAAAATGATTGTACTTATTATGAGAATTAGAGATTGGGAAAATGCAATCCAATAGAGTTCGTAGGTGGCTATAGAGAAGTTTTTAAGATACTCAGAAACGCCACCTGTGAAACTCTCCTTAAATTGAAAAGCGAGTGAGCTTCGGTAATGAATATTATAGAGAAAAGGAATCATGCAAGCGAAGCTTGCAAAATTGACAAGAAACCATTTTTTTGCCACTTCTTTGTCTCTTCTGAGCAACCAAACGAGAATAAATGGTGCCATTGAGCAAAATAGCCACAGTGGTTGTAGCCCGGCAGATAGATTTAACGTCATGGAGATTGGAAAAAATTCTTTCCAGTCAAAATCACCGTCTTTAAATAGGCTCTCGCCGAGGTAGAGAATGAGGATGATGCTAAACAGGGCGGCCAAATGCGTAGGTCGAGCCTCGATACTTAAATAAAATATTAGTGGATTTAAAGCATACGCAATAGTTATCGAAGAACTGAATACGTAGGATTTTGAGTTTTTGAGTGCATATGAAGTTAGAAGTAAACCCCCGAGTACAAAGCTAACAATGGGCACACAGCGAAGAGCTATCTCAGAAAATCCGAATAAAACTAAAACACCCAACGAGTAGAAGTAATCCAATGGAGTTTGTTGAGATTTCGCTGAAAAAAGCAGGACTGAGCGAATTTCCATAAATTTGATCTGCGTATACTCATCTAACCAAATGGATCGATCTGAAAATTCATAAATACTCAAACCGATTAATATGCAACCTACAAGTAAGAGAAACCAAAACTTGAAACTCTTGAAATTGGGCAGTTGAAAAAAGCTCTTGAAGTTTACTTTGCTTTGCCAAAGGCGATATCCGAGTAAACCCGCCATTAGAACCATTAGTGGTAAATTATAATAGGTATAGGGATCAATCTCTCTCGGTTCAGAGGGGACTGGTTGATAGAAAAAGTCCACTCCTTGAAAAATAAGGGCGATGACCAAGTAGACAAAGGTGATTAAAACGAGCTGAAACTTCATTCGAATTACTCAATTAATTCATGTATTTACCAAAATTAGACGAACTTCAGTATAATACGGGTTCACATTGAAAACCACCCCGTTTTTTGTCAGACTTTAAGTAGAGACATTAAGGGAAGCAAACTTTGAGAAAAACCTATTTACAGTACTTAAAACAAGGAATTCAACAAAACGGGCTGAAATCTATATACCAGTATCCTTCCCGCTATTTGGGTACCTTAGCCTCTTATTACCTTAAGAAGTCCCTATCTGGTCCCATTGAAGGGGATCTCTGTTTGACCTACAACTGTAATCTTCGCTGTATTATGTGTGATTTGCCCCAACGTCATCAGGGTTTTGTTAAAGAAGGGCGAGAGATTCTCGGTCTTGAAGACTATAAACAAGTAATTCGTGATTATCGAAAAATCGGAACTTCTGGAGTTGGAATTTCTGGTGGAGAGCCGTTTCTTCATAAAGACCTCTTTCCGATCATCCGTGAAATCAAAGACAATAAAATGATTGCTCAGATCACGACCAATGGCTGGTTTATAAGGGAGAAAAACTTTGAGGAGTTCATCGATACTGGAATCGACTCAATTACTGTTTCTCTGGACGGCCACAATGCTGAAATCCACGACAAGATTCGAGGAATTCCAGGTTCTTTTGATCGCGCTCTTCACGGAATTGATTTGGTAGCTAACCGGGCCAACCGAAACTACAAAGTGAATATAAACACAGTTCTTTCAGAAGATAATATCGGTGATTTCCCGGCGATTATTGAAATGGCGAAGAAGTCAGGTGCTGATAGTATTGGCTTTATGCCGGTGCACACCATCGGTAGTGATAGAACTTCTAACCCAGAATTAAAAAAAGATCGCGAAGAGAAGTTGAAAAGAAGCTTAGATCGACTCTGCGAAGAAAAACGTAAAGATGATTTCATCGAATCATCTATAGAATACTTAGAGATGTTTGAATCATTTTTTCTAGGCAAACCATTGCCCATAAAATGCTACGCCGGTTATACAACTTTGTTGGTTGATTGCTATGGCGACATCTTCCCCTGTTTTACTTTCTACGAAACGAAGAGAGCATTTGCCAATATTCGAGACACTGGAGGCTTGGCAAATTATTGGCATTCAATGGATCTAAAAGAAAAACGAGATGGCATCAGGGAATGCAGAGAATGTTATTGGAACTGTCAGGTCGAAACTAATTTACTGTATAAATATTTCGAGAAAATTCCTTCTAATTAGTAACCAGGTACAATAAATATTAAAAGCGTTCTGACTTCTGTTAGGCTCTATTTTTTCTCATTACTAGGTAGGGGCCGAGCGCAAGAACGTCAATTTCCGTTCTCAAAAAACAATCAATTGCATCTTGAGGACTACAGACAATGGGTTCATTTTCGTTGAATGAAGTATTTAATAGAACGGGAACTCCAGTTTTAGCCTGAAAGGCCTTAATGAGTTTGTGATATTTTGGATTTTGCTTTTCACTCACGGTTTGAATTCGAGCCGTTTGGTCAACGTGGGTAACAGCTGGAATCTTAGTGGCAGCTTCATTTTTTACCTTGCCTGTGAGGATCATGTAGGGCGAGAGTTGGTCCCCTGGGATTTCGAAGTAGTCTTTATAATCCTCTTCGGAGACAGAAGGAGCAAATGGACGAAAGTACTCTCGCTTTTTAACTTTTTCATTGAGAATGTCTTTCATATCTTTGCGCCGAGGGTCCGCTAAAATCGAACGATTACCAAGTGCTCTGGGACCAGCTTCCATTTTACCTTGAAACCAGCAGATCACTTGTCCTTTTTCGATTTCTTCGGCAACCGCTTCTTCGATCGATGTGGGCCGTTCAAAGTTTAGTTTGTTCCTTTTTAGAGCTTCCTCAAGCTGTTCGTCATTATAAGAAGGTCCCCAGTACAAATTGGTCAATGGCGGACTTATCTTTGTATCCTGACCTTCTTGAAACTTTAGAAGACACGCTCCAAGTGCCGTTCCGGCATCCCCCGCGATCGGTTGTACAAAAACCTCAGAAAACCCCGACTCTTCGATAATTCGAGAATTCATCAAGCAATTTAATGCAACTCCTCCGGCAAGGCAGAGTCGATCCCGTCCTGTTCGATCTTTCAGGTACTTCGATAACTCTAACCCAATGAGTTCTGTCATATACTGTAGAGCAAAAGCATAGTCTTGATGTAAAGGAGTGATCTCATCATCGGGATTTCGTTTTGGCCCAAATTCCTCGTAGAAGAAGTCGCTCAGCCATTGATCTTGACCGTGAGTATGAAACTGAAAATAGTCTAAATTTAGTTCAAAGTTTCCTCTTCCCTTGTATTCAATTAGCTTTTCGAAAAATTTAACTTGAGAAGGACCTCCGTAGGCAGAAAGCCCCATGACCTTCCACTCGTCATTGAAAGACTTAAATCCCAAATATTCGGTGATCGCCGCATAAAGGTGCCCCAAAGAATGAGGAACTGAAATCGACTTAAGAACTTCAATTTTTCCACCCTGGGCTTCGGCCATCAGTGTGGTGGTTGACTCTCCTCGTCCGTCGAGAGTTAAGATCGCAGCGTCTTGAAAGGGACTCATATAATAGGCACTCGCGGCGTGACAAAGGTGGTGGGGGAAAAAACTTATCTTCTGGCGCTCATTAATCGGAAATTTTTTTGCGAGAAGAGAGCGAAGTTTCATTTGTTCTTTTATAGCACTGAGAAAGCCAGATTCCATAGCTCCGGAGGCACTGTTGCTGAAGAGATTCAATGTCTTTGGGAAGTACCGAATGAAATGCCCTAAATTTCGAGTAATTTCGCGCCAGGGCTGAGAGAAGTAGCAGATATGATCAATGTCACTAAATTCAATGGGTACCATTTCTAAAATCGCTGAAATAGCTTCATAGGGAAAAGCTGTAGTATGTTTCTCACGATTGAGGCGCTCTTCTTCGATAAATGCGAGCACCTCTCCATCTTTTAGGAGGCAGGCAGCACTATCGTGGGTGTAGGCAACGATTCCCAAAATAATCATGATTAAATTGTAACTTATAGTATTCCGAGAGTGGAGGTTCCTTAGAAGACTAGAGGCGTTAGCGACTTTTGGCCAGGGGACAGTTGAACTGAGCTATGGAAAAATATCGTCATTGATGGGGGGATCTGAATGCGACAATTTATGGAAACAATGAGAATCGGCTACTATTCTTTTGCCTCCGGAATCAAGAATCGCGGACTCGTGAAAACCCTAGGCATGTGTAAAGAAGCCCTCATTGACGAATATTATAACCGTACTCAAGGGCTTGAGGTCAGTGGGTTTTATGATCCAAAGGATTGCGAAAAAAATTTAGATAATAAGGATTTTGCCAATTTCTATCAGCCCGTTCGCTATCGGCCATTTAATAAACTCTTTTCAGACCTTAATGTAAAACCCGAGGGGCGCTTTATCGATATTGGATCTGGCAAGGGAAAGGCCCTCGTCTTGGCCGCTGAGTTTGGGTTTAAAAAAATAATTGGAATAGAGCTTTTTGAAGAACTCAATATTGTTGCACGCGAGAACATTAAAATCTTCCAAGACAAGAATCCTCAATATCGTGATGTCGAGTTCGAAGTCCTCGATCAAGATGCCTGTACCTATGAATATACGATAGATGATCAAATCATATTTATGAACGACCCTTTTTCGGATGAGGTTATGAAACCCTTTATGGATCAGCTCATTCCGGTATTGAAAGGCTCAAAGCACAAGGCCTACATTATTTATAAGAACAATGGCAAGAAACACTTTCCGAATTTTTACCGGCTCCACGAAATTGCTGACTATCTTACCAGGGACTACTCGGGCAATTATTTTGAAATTTTTAAATTAAGGTAGCCCATCCTCTCCTAGGGCCATTCGCACGGCTCTGAGGTGCTCCCAGAAGTGACCTTCTCGGTACATTTCTATGCCTTTTCTCAGCTCGTCTTTTTCTTCGTTACTCAAACCGCGGATATTCAAGTGGTCTCTTTCTACGACATCCTGAAAAATAGGTATGAGCCCTTTTTCGATACAGAACTCGAGAAAAGCCGGGATTTCCCGCCAATTTAACCTCTGAAATGTCATCGAAGCAAATAGTTCGATAGGTCTATCATCGGTTTCAATTCGACTTTTTTTGTAGTTTACAAAAGCATCTAGTGTTTCAAGAACCAATGAAAGTCGCCCTCGAAGTCGGATTTTTGGATAGGTCTCGGGATCAATACTATCCAGGGAAATGTGAATTGAATTAATTTTTATTTTGTCGAGAGAGGACTTGAGCTTTTCATTAAACTTGTAGTGGGCATTGGTAATAAATGCCCACCTCACTCGGTCATTAACTTCACTGACCTCATCTATAAGTCTAAATGTATCTTTTTGTATAAAAGGTTCTCCACCGAGTACCATGACCTCTAAAAGTTTCGGAAAAATTTCTGATTTGCCAAGCTCCCAAAAATCGCTTTTGTCGTAGAGCTGGTTCGGTTGCTTCCAAACTTCGCACATTACACACTCTAAATTACACTTACCGTTGAGTCTAACATCGAGCATGCGAGGGAGGTCGTCTTGATGACTCTTTAATTCAACAAATTGATTGAGATGTTTGTACTGCTTATGGCATTGAAAATCATGAATAGCATTTTTGCAAATTCCAATATTGCCATCAAGAAACTCTTGGCGCCATTTTTTAATCTCTGACCCATTCCAAATGTCCTTGATCGAATCCGTTTGAATATCACCGACTTTATGCTCGCCAGAAAAACAACAAGCCGAGATGTCTCCGAAGGGATTCAACTGAAGTTGCAGGAAGGGAAGGGGGCAAAATTTTCCTTCGTCCAAGAGTTTATCGAGATCTTCTTTTTTAATGGCTTCACTCAAAGTGACCCCTCCGAAGAAGTGATTGGAATCGAAAAAGAATCAATATAGTCATTTAAATGTTCAGGATGGAGTTTTGTCACTGAGATATCGGTTCCGCAATTACATCGTTCAAAAGGACAAATAACCGATTCTTTCGGGATAGAAATTTCACCAGTACTTAAGTGTCCAATACTATCAGTCACGCGGCAGCTACCCATGGTGATATCGCCATTTGGATGAATATAGATACATTCCTGAACCCAGCACTGCCAGCCTTTAAAACGATTTTCTCCCAGGGCAACGAGACGATTGGAGTTCAGCGATTCTTTGCGCCCACCTTCGCGCAGTTCTTCGTGATAGGTTTCTTTGGGTCGATAGGTATTACAAAAATCGATTTCTTTTTGTCGATCTAATTGATGCTCGGCAATGAATTTTCGTTTCCATTCTTCTTCATAATAATGGTCTTCAGAATGTGAGTTCAGTTCACTCATTAATGGGGCGTATTCAACATAATAGTTATCGGATTCTGACTTTAAGCGCTCAGCAAATTCAACGACCTCTTTAAAGCGTTCATCGTGCAAGAGAACTCGAGACACTAAGTAAGGAATCCGGTACTGTAAAAATTTAAAATTATCCAAATATCGATCTTTATCAGCAAACTCAATATGGAAGCTAGCAATGATATCCTGAAAATAATGATAGTTTTTCTTCCACCAATCCAAAGATCGACTAAGATTCGTATTAATGGCAACCCGTGGGTTTTGCGTATTCTCGCGAAAAAACTCGATCACAGGAATAAGAGGCTTCCAAAGGCTGGGTTCTCCACCCGAAAAGAAAATTTTAAAATTATTGTAATTTTGGCCCTTAAAATGAGAGACGATTTTTTGTAATATTGACTCAAATTCGCTGAAGTTATCATTTCTATAACGACCTCCCCAATTACCTTCATTACAGTAGGAGCACTTATAATTGCAGGTATCATTCACCTGCCAAATGATATGAACATACTTTTCTTTGCCCGGAACAATACCAATAAGAGCTTTATCCATAGACCTTCTCCGGGTCTTGGTAAAGGAATTCTAATTCCGGAATAACATCTACGAGCTTTTCGTTTCGGATCATATCCAGGAGACCCATGTATTCCTTAAATTTAGCGAGGTTCTCCGGTTCTTCTGGGTGGTCAAGGACTTGCAAAACAGCATCAATATTACTTCGAATCTGTTTTACATCAGCTTCGTTTTCAACTTTGCCGACCAAATACTGATAATGGTCTTCGTATTTCTGTTTTAATTTCTGTCTAAACTTATAAGGTAAAATTTCACTGCGTAACGAAAGTGGTTGTCTAAGAAGATTAACCCTAATTTCGTGGGGTTTGAGAAGGCCCTTTTCTATCCAGTCGCGATGAAAATCAGGAAAATGAATAATGTTGAGAATCCCAATTGTAGGATTCAAAGTAAAATTAACATTTGGTGCTTTTTCGAGAATTGTTCTGCGATTTTCTTCAACCTTTTTCCAATTCGTTCCTTTGCGGATCAGTTCACCGCGAGCTCCTGAGGCATCGAGACTGCCATTTATATGAATCTCATCAAAGTGTTTCCAATAATCAAGTGCTTTATGACGGCCATAACTGAGTTGGCTCAAATTAGTCGTATAGTTCAACCTTACTTTGGTATGCCCTGATTGAACCCATTTTTCTAAAATTTCGTAGTGTTCAGGAATTATGAAAACTTCACCACCGGCAAAGTACACTTCTTCAACTTGACCAAGTAAAGGCTCGAGTTCGTCAAAAAGGCGGTCATTATCTCTCAGGCGCAAAGGCAATTGAGGGCCACCGCCTGGGTCGTAAACGGCAGCATCTTCGTACCATTTAGTACTTAAATCGGGACCACAACTTCGACATTTAAAGTTACAAACATTTGAAAAACGAATATCCATATAAGCCATATGGACATCTTCAGATGTGCCGTCTTCTGAAGTCTCTTCGACACGATTAAAAAGATGTTGATACTGAAGATTCGCCGAGGAGCGCAAACTTTCAAACGAAAGATCCTGTTCAAAAAAGTAACAAGTCTTGCACTGTTCAATGGCCTCATCTTCGATCATTTTAAGGCGCAAATCGCGCATCTTTTGCGAGTTCCAAACCTCTTTTAGGGTATTGGTATTGACGTTCCCCATCGGAAACGACGAGTCCCATATACAGCAAGGTAAAAAATTACCATTTGGCCAGAGATGAAAGTGAACCCAAGGTAGAATGCAAAAGTGCTTTGATTTTTTAATATAATGATCTTTAGAATGCTTTAGCTCGGCTTTGCCCATTACTTGAGAGTAACAGTTGTTTGCAGTAAGAGCCAAGGAAGCTGAGCCTAAAAAGCCTTTGTGGTAAAAACTGCTGCAGCGCAAAAGTAGCTTTGCTCCCAGCCAGAAGCAAAGCAGATTGTTATAGGGTGAAAAATTACAATTCGTAGAAGTACATAGTCGCCTATTTGACTCTTTTTACAGTGATTAAAGCAGCTTTCGCAGCGAAAGCGTAATCAAGACCCGATAGATCACCGACATTTTGTAAACCTGGATGTTGCGTAACGATTCCCTCCGCTCCCTCAGTCACTCGTTGACCAGGATTGTTACATGGTGGAGCAGGAATGTGATCACAACTTTCGGTGTTTACTTCACTTCCAGCATCGTAAACCATTGCCGTTGTTTTATAGGAGGCTCCCTTTTTTCTCGGAAGTGGCAAGGAGTTCAAAGCGTAAAATCCATCGTTTGTTCGCACCAACATACCCGTCACAGTAAGAACAGCCCCGTGAACTCTCTTTGCCGAAATCGTAATCGTTTCACTGGTTGTCGGTGCAATTATTCCAGAACCATTTGCGACTGCAAGAACCTGTGGATTCGCTTCGAGCATTTGTTGAAGTTCACTTATATCACCATCTTCTGCTTGTTTTGCAAGACCTTCCGAAGCTGGCTCACCAAGAGAGAAAAGCTTCGTGCCACGGGAGTGAATTGCGATAAGAGCTGGACTAAAAGGTTGTCCTTTTGTGATATTTTGTATGGTAATTTCGTACTCTGCATTCTTAGAGTGGCCGTAGGTTGCCTGAGCTTGAGTGAAGGTAAACAAGACAGCTAGTATCATTCCAATTCGCAAGAGATGTTTGAATTTCATTTTAGATCCTTTGTTAAAGTTTAATTCTCATTAAGTACTTCGTGGGGATCATTGAGCTGTTACAAAAAAAAGATCTATGCCTTTTTTGCATAGATCTATAGGTTTTGGGAATGAAACATATTAATTGTAAACAAGGCTTAAGTCGACACTAAGAAGTCATCATTTTTTTAGCTAATTGAACCACTAATCTTTGAGGCGCAAATTTTCCGGAAACAGCCATCAGCCAATTAAAACTCCCATGAATTGCTACGGGTTTTCCTTTCTTCATGGCGCGATAACCATACTCGGCCACTTCCGAAGAAGTCGGTAGTTTTCGATTGGCAATTGTTGAGTCTTCCATATTGTTAGAGCTAAAGAATTCAGTATCGGTAGGTCCAGGGCAAAGACAGGAGACTTTAATATTGAACTCCTCGAGCTCAGCACCGATGGCTTGAGAATAGGATAAGACATAAGCTTTAGTCGCACCATAAACACTAAATCGAGGAAGTGGCTGAAAGGCTGCCGTCGAAGCAACATTACAGATGTATCCTGAGTTATTTTCTTTGAGAAGGGGAAGGAGGGATTTCGTGATACTGGTTAAAGCCAAAACATTCACTTTGATCGAGTTGGCTTCTTTCTCTCCATCGGTCGAACCATAATCACCAAACTCTCCAAAACCAGCATTGTTAATTACGATTTCGAGGGAACCCTCGATCTGTTTACAGGCTGTAAAGAGAGTCTCACCACAATCAGATGCCAACAAATCCAAAGGGATCACATGGCATGCCACTGAAAAATCCCGTTCAATTTCTTGCTTCAAAGAATCCAGTCTCTCTTTACGACGAGCCACTAATATCGGTTCGTAGGATTCTTGTGCACAGAGTTTCGCAAATTCATATCCTAAGCCACTGGATGCACCTGTAATCAAAGCCAACTTTTTCACGGACTTCCTTTCGTTGGGCTGAGGATGACTCAGACGAGAGCGAAGTTCAAGAGCCCAATAAAAAACCACAGTCAAATAGACTGTGGTTTTGTCAAAAACAAAAATTTTTGAAGTGATATATTAATTAGACAAACAAACTTTCTTTGCCCAAACCATTCCACTGCTAGCCCAAGACTTAGCAACTACTTGACCTTGACCATTGTAAACAGTGTAAACACGCTCTTTTTTACCACTTCGAGTAGTTTGTCCGTACATGTCTTCAGTTACTTCCATATCACAAGCTAAAGAAGTCATGGCAACAGCCCAATCTTTTGGGAAATCCGAAGGGAAATCTGCAGGATTGTTTGCAGAAGCCATCGAAACAGAAAAAAGTGTAGCTAATACGATTAATAGTGATTTCATAGGAACCTCCTAACCTTTCCGGTTCCTTTTAAGCACTATGTCATAAATGGTCAAATTCAATTGATTACTAGGATAAATATTTTCTTGTTTCTGATAAAAAAATTCATTGTTGATATTTAAAGCGTGAGAAATAGGGACTTTATAGTGAAGTAAGTAGTCCATGGGACCTGTAATTTTTTCAGGATTTAAGCGACCTTTTTATCATCTTTGTGAGCCACAATATGCCGTTGATAGGGTAGAACTACCGTGAATTTGCTCCCACGCCCTTCTACCGATTGCACTTCGATTCGCCCATTCATTTCTTTGGCAATGGTAAAAGCGAGGCTCAATCCCAAACCTGAACCTTCATTCACATCTTTGGTGGTAAAAAAGGGCTCAAAAATTCGTGGAAGGTTCTCTTCAGAGATACCCCGGCCTTCATCTCTTACAGCCACTCTTAAACTGTGCTCACCATTTTCAAGAAGAATGGAAATTTCTTTATTTTCGTCATTGTCAACGGCAGCCCTTGCATTGCTCAATAAGTTAATTATCACTTCTTGAAAGCGGTGACGCTCGCCCTTAAGAATAATTTGGCCTTCGATGCTATTTTGTATAAGTCCCCACTTTTCAATTGTTCTAAAGCACGGAAAGTTAAGATTAGCAGCCTCAGTCACTGCGTCGAAAGCATCAAACTCTTCAACTTTACCCTGGTTGAATGAAGAAAATGACTTCAGCCCCTTAATGGTCTTTGCTATTCGCCGAGAGGCCGACTCAATTCGATCAAGTCTCTCGAGTAACTGTTCGCTAGACTTCTGAGTATCTCCCTCACCGGAGTTTAATTTTGCCAATAGGATCTTCGCTTGACGAAGTAGCCCTCCAATTATTGCAATAGGATTATTTATTTCGTGGGAAACTCCGCCGGCTAAACGACTAACCATTTCCATGCGCACATTTTGATGGGCCATACTTCGCTCTTGATCGAGTTCGGCTTGCATCGCTTTTTGCGTAGTTATATCTTGGGCCAATCCAATAATTCGCAAAGTTACATCATCGATTTCTTCGCGGAGAATTGTAAGCTTTATTGTTCGCTCTAGCTCATGGCTATCGTTAACTTTGTATTCATTGGCTACTCTCAAACCATTTTCTATTGCTTGTTTTATTTGATCACTCAGTTTTTGTCGGTCCTCTTTATGAAAGAGGTAAAGAAGAAAATTGAGATTTAGTTGTTGAGTATGTTCTCGTTCTAGTGAAAATATCTCAAAAAGACCATCGGTCCAGAACATCTCTCCGGTGACAGGATAGTATTCGAAACTTCCAAGTGAGCCAATTTTTTCTGATTGCTTAATGAGATTGTCTTTTTGTATGTTTCGCAATGAACTTTCATAAAGCAATCGATTGGCGGGTAGAATTACCTTAAAGATTTCAAATGCCATAAAACCAACAATCAATAAATATAAAGCGATTTCAATTTGCGACAATCGCTTCATTCTCTTATGAGCAACCTGATCCATTTTATAAACCAAGTTATTCATAAGTGTCAGATAATCGTTACTCAATTCATCTAACTCCAACAAAGATATATTCTCTTCGCAGACTTTGTGACTACACTTAGAAAATTTAGAAAGCTTGTCTATAAGTGACGAAAGCTTTTCGAGTTCTGCTTTAATTTCTTTGTTGAATGGTTTAGGCAGGTGTTTCTCTTGATTACCCTTGATCAAGTCGTAATGGGAGTTTTTAATGGTGTCCGCTAGATAGTCAATTTCTAATTTCGCGACTTCTGTATCCGAAGGAGAAAGATCCTCGCGACTATTGTGAAAGCTATAAATTTGCTTCAAGAGTCTCTGAGAGAGCATTCGCTGTCGTCCAGCTAAATTGATGCTCGTTGAGTTATCTTGCTCTTGCAAAATATAAAATTGAATGATGGCTTGCGCGAGAGTAGTGACGAGAAAAATTGAGAGAAATACTAGGACATAGCGCGAGCGTACGGGCCTTAGCACTTCTCGTTCAAATTTTAGTTCATTTTTAAGGTCGCTCATACCACTATCATTATCGGATTTAAGAGGAGTAATACTAATGACTTAAGTGAATCTTTATAAATCGGCTAAACAGCGCTGATTTGCCGTTCGCTATTGAGACTTTCTATATAATCTTTAAAGTCGGGGTATTTGGCTAGAACATCATGAAAGGACCTTTTACTGAGCTTAAAAAGATCGGAATAGCCCCTAGCCACTGCCGTCGCATTTCGCATTTCACTCGAAAGAAGTGCTTGTTCACCAAAAAAATCTCCGTTGCCCAGGGTAGCAATGATCTGACCATCATCGGTTTTAATGTCGATTTTCCCAGAATGGATCAAATAGAGATATTCGCCCTCCTCTCCTTTTTTGAAAATACACTCCCCGGGAATTACGATTTGGGTTTCGAGACTCGCCATTAGGTCCTTGAAAATCTCTTCACTAGCCGATTTTAAAAACGGGATTCGATCTAAACTTTTGCGATTGATATGGTAAAAAAGCTGCGATTGTAGGGGCACGGGCAATAACTCGATATCTTCAAGCTGATCTAAGGTTTTCTTGTTAGCCCAAAGATATCGATAATAATCGCGCACTTGTTTGCGAAGGTCTTTTGGAATTTGGTGGTAATCCAAATAGTGAACCATGTTTTCAAGTTGAGTCATATGTCGCTCTCTTGCTGCATCTTGCCTCGCGAGAAGACTGGCTATATTACTAATCATGTAACCGTAAAAGCCAACACCTGCAAGACCCACAAAACATGAGTAAAGCATCTGCCAGTTGTTTTGCGCTGTAATATCGCCGTAACCAACCGTCGTTAAGGTAGCAAAGGCCCAATACATGGCTCTTACATAAAGATCGAATTGGCTGCCTTCGGTACCGCCATTTCCTCCTCCTAAAGCCAACCAACCACAGGTAATAATATGTAAAAGCAAGGGAAGTAGAAGAACGATAGGAATAATTCGATAGGTGAGAGGTTTGATTTCCGAAAAGTAGTCCAAGATTTTTGGAACCTTTATTAAGTGTCTTAGAAGAATTAAGTTAAAGAGCAAAAGATTCGCTTCGCTTTGCGGACTAATAGCTATAAACCAAGCCGATGTGGGGAGGAAACAGAGAAATTCTAGAAAAAGTCCCGGCGCGAACCAATGCAAAGGGTTTTTCCAGCTTTTCTTTTTGGCTTTGAAGTAAGTAAAAATATTGGATAGAGCTATAAATGAAAAAATGGTTTCAATTGAGTGAATGCTAGCTGGATCGACGAAGTATCCGAGCCAGTAAAGTGGAACCAATATACCTGCCAGTACTGCTCCCAATACAGAAATGACATGAAAAATGACTAAAACCATAGTTTTTTATCGGATTATTTAGCGCAAAACCCCCTGGACCAAAGGCCCAAATGGGCCCTTAAATTTCAATTTTAAGGCATATTCAGTAGATTATAATCTCTTAGAGCCTGCATTAGTTTTCTCTAGGGCATTTATCTTGCAAATTCCTCCTAAAAAATCTGCACGTAAATACTTGAGGGAGTAGTTCATGGCGCTTGTACTTATAAAGCGAATCTTTTCATATATTACACTAGCAAGTTTGTTAGTTCCTTTTCTTATCGCTTGCGAGAAGATGAAAAATCTCGATGAGATGCACACCAAAACCAATCAAATCGAAGATCACTCGCGAAGCATCCGCTATACTTCAGATGATATGGCTGACAATGTAGAAGCCACGGTCGAAGTTTCTGAAAAGCTCAGTCAAAAAATGGAAACTATGATGACTGAGACTCAGATGATGCGAGAACACTTGGTGCAAATGCTTGAAGAAACTCGAGGGATGGGCGGAAATCTTGAAACGATGCTCGGAGAAACCCAAGGTTTAGGAACAAAGATGACGCAAATGTTATCTGAAACTCAGGCTCTTACCACGCGTATGGATAGCATGATTGCGCAAACTACCGAAATGTCATCCAACCTCTCGACCATGATGACGACAATGGAAAAAATGAGTGAAGATACAGCGGAATTAGCAGAGAAAATGTCATCGATGCAAACCGATATTCAATCTATGTCGAATAAGTTGGACTCAATGAAAGCCTCGATGGATATCCTCGTCAGCAAAATGGATCTTTTGTCGGCACAAATGAATATTCTAACCGATCTTGCAGTCAGTGCTGTACCCATTGTTCGGCAAGGAGCTGCCGCTTCGATTAGAAATGATTCCATTTCAAAAATGGAAGAAGCGGTTTCATTACAAAGAAAAGTCAAGTACGCGGTTCACTACTACTACGCCTTTGAATTTCAAGTATTTCGCGAAAGTCAGGGGTACGGATATGACTCTTTAGAGCGAAGAGAAACCATGTTTAAAGAAGCCATGGAGGATTTTTTCAGAGATATCTCCGAGTACATTGTCGACCGCGAAGATTTTCCTCGCCCCGAAGGCCGTGGAAATGAGTTTGAAACGAGCCAACGACGTTCGGCTATTGATCGAACCATTAACCTTTATGCCATGGCTCTAGCCATGCACAAGATTAACTCGATTCAGCAAATGTTCCAAGAAGAACAGCAAGACAGTTATCAACAGGAGTCCATCTACTCGCTCATAATGGAAGCTCTGCAAAGAAATCACCAGGCTCGAGAAGCAGGACGATCGATTCAAGAGGAGCCCCAGTGGGTTAAAGAGGTTCTCGTTCACTATCAAAAAGCGACCTATATTATGCAACTGCGATTTATCGCACTCCTGGGTCAACTCGTAAATACAATTTCGGATATTCCCGAAAAAAATCTATTCAACAATTTGATCGGAATTCGCTTCAATGAAAACCAATGGGGACTTTCTAACACTGTCGTTACTAACGAGGCGCAGGTTGAATACGCCATAAAAATTACCAAGGTTATCCTCAAGGTCTACCGAGATTTGATGAATTTGCAAATTAATCCGGTCACCAATTCTGATGATGGCGTCGTGAGCATTTCAGATATCATTCAACTCATGAATGTTTCAAATTCAGAAATCGAACGGGTTAAAGCTGAAGTGCTTCCGCAAAACCCGGCGCTGATCGACACACTCTACGAAAATCTTAGAACGATTAAGAGTGCGTTCACTGGGGAGTCCTACGTGGAAACTTCCGAGGAAGTGGCTGCCCCAGCCCCTCAACCAGAGTCTGAGGATGAATAGGTACTAAGCAAACCAGGCGAACTTCAAAAGTACTTATCTTTTGACAAAAAGCTGTGATAAAAACAGCTATGCTTTGTAGGCTTCTCTTTATCTTTGTTATGTTGACATCTTGTCTGGCTCAGGCCGAGATACGATTTGGTTTGGGCCTTGAAACCTCTTTTCCCACACAGGCGAGTTTTGGTGTCAGCATGAGATCGACCAGTGGAGTAATTGTTTTCGCCGGTCTCGGCATTCTGCCGCCTTCCTACTCTCAAGCGATCGGCACTTTTACTGCAAATTCCTCCGGAAATGGTGGCTATCAAAAACTTGTCGAAGATGCCCTCGAAAAAAATTGGCTTCTCCATTTAAAGTCTCAATACCATTTTTCGAGCAAGAAGCGCTGGTACATCGGAACTAGTCTTATTTATTTAGAAAGTCAGGGCTCATCCTCATTGACAAATACTCTGGCGGTAGCAACTGGGCGGGACTATACAATCTTGCAAAACCTTTTAAATCTAGCCAACAAAGAAGACAATATTACCCTCGAAGGTGAGATGTTTATCGGAGAGATTTATGGAGGTTATCGAATCCCTTTAGGAAGCAATTTTCATTTCTTCGCCAGCTTTGGTTTTAGTTTTGTTCTTCAGGTTGATACTGAAATGACTACAGAATTGCCCAACTTCGATTCTTCCAATGTTGGTTCGAGCCTTCTCAACGACTCTGAGTCTGATCTAGAAGCAGTAGTTCTCGAATACGGTCTAGCTCCATCACTCAGCTTCGGTGTTCAATATTGGTTTTAATTAACTCTCATTGTATAAAAAAAGAGCTGCAAAAGAACTAGACCAGCATCATTAAATTTGCTTGAATAAACTATGTCTTTTTTGAGTCGACGCAAAAAGTCCTTTTCAGCCTCTCACTTTCTTTATTTTAATTCAGAAGAAGCTGAGCTCATCGAAGAAGAACGACTCATTGTTTCGTTTCTCATTCAAAAATCGACAAATACCCAGAGAGCCTACAAAAAAGAAATAGGTCATTTTATCGAGTTTCTCGCGGAGAAACAAATTTGGACCTTGAAGAGCTGTAGAACTTCTCACATAGCCGAGTATTTGAATCGAAGAGCCCATTTAAAACCATCATCGATTCGGCGAAGCCTTCACGCTATTTCTAGTCTTTTGAGTTTTCTTGTTCGATCTGGATTCTTGAGTTATAACCCAGCTCAAGCTCTTGATTCGGTCAAACAAGAAGACATGCGCGCCTACCGCAGTCTTTCTCGAGAAATGATTCAAAACCTTTTTAGAATAGACCGCTGTTTTCGCGATCGAAGTTTGGTCCGCTTTCTTTATGTCACAGGACTTCGACGACAAGAAGTAACTAAAATTCGTTTTAAGCACCTTCGAATAGAAAACCAACTCGTCTTTTTAACGGTGATCGGAAAAGGGCAGAAAATACGAACTATCCCCCTAGACTTAGAGTTTTATAAAGAAACTATCGCACCTTTGATGTTTGATGATGAAGGAAAGATTCTCGACGGGGATGCTCCAGTTTTTAGAGTTAAAGGGTCCAATCGCAAGGCGCTGTCGGCCGATCGAATTTACGATATTGTAAAGAGTATGCTTAAAGAAATCGGAGCCCCGAAAGAGGCTTCACCACATTGGCTCAGGCATAGCCATGGCAGCCATTCTGCGAGTGCCGGGGTCAATTTAAGACTCATCCAAAAAACATTGGGCCATAGCTCACTGGCTACGACTCAAATATACCTAGACACCAATCCCAATGAGAGCAGTGCTCTCGAACTGACTCGAT
>JAUHWN010000073.1 GCA_030424665.1 Bdellovibrionia bacterium
CAATCTAAGATCTTCGATTCAACGGGATCAAAATGAAATCAGAGACTTGGAGAGAGAGTCGACGCGATTGGCATCTCGGAAGAGAGAGTGGCAAACCTACATTGACCAGCTCAATATTGATTACGGGAATTTGGACTTTGAGCTCAGTTCCTCTAGAAATCAATTAATCGGAGTTCAATCTGATATTCGCTCGCTCGAGTCCTCATTGAGCAGTGCTCAGGGGAGCCTCAATTCCTATATTAGATTGCACATCAATCCTATAGAGAATGAAATTGTCGGAATCGAAGATCAGATTTCGGGAATGCAAGGTCGAATCAATATTCTTAATGGCTTTGATACAAGTCTACAAAGAAATAGTGATAACAAAGTTTTGGCGGAACAAAAGTTAGTTGAGCTCGATCAGCTTATTCAAGAATTTCCAAAGCTTGAAAGCGAAAAGGTAAAGTTGATTGGTGCACAAGAGAGAGTAGTAAATTCTCAATCTCGTCAGCTTGGTCAAAAGGAGGCTCGTGCCTTACGCTTTAAAGAGAGAGTTAATTCTCTACCTCAGCGCATGAGATTGCTAGAAACAGATCTCAAAGAAAAAATTCAAACTTATAAAGATACTCTGTAAGGGGAAGAACTATGAAAAAAACAATTATTAATTTATTACTCGTCGGTTTATTTGTTTTTACTGGAAACCTCGCTTCTTCCCAAGAAGAAGGACTCCTCAATTTTCAATCCAAAGATTGGATGGTTCAAGAGGTGGAACAGCACGCTCTTTGGGGAGAGGCGGCCTGTGCGGCTCGAACTCTTGGGGATGACCAGGTTTCTATTTTAGAAGTCGTCGCATTTAAAGATAGTAATGGCGAATATACCGAACCTATGGTTCAAGTTTTTGGTCCGATGAACGAAATCTTTTTTACTGTGACTGCAGAAACTCGTAGAGCTAGTGAGGTCTTTGAGTTATTGCCGGTTTACCCTGTGCAAAGCCAATCAGATATGGTGTCTGCCGTAGCTCAATTTGATGACAGAGAGGCTTTAGTCAATGCGATTGCGCAAAAAAGCAGCCTTACTGCCAATTACTTTGATGCCCAGGGAGTCGTAAAACAAGTCACGTTTTCACTCCGCGGTAGTTCTAATGCTGTTAATTACCTTTTTGATGAATGTGCCAGTCAACTTATGGGTGATCAGGTCATCGACTAGGCTTCGAATTTTGAAATGGGTCCCGAGCATTTAGTTTGTACGAGTGCTCGGGGCAAAAAAAAGGTCACTGAAACAGTGACCTTTTTTCGTTTTTGGTTCGCTCAAATTATCTAACAAGAGCTTTGAACTCAGAACCAGGGCGGAATTTAGGGTACCAAGCCGCTGGAATTTTGATTTCTTTACCAGTTTGTGGGTTTCTACCTTTACGAGCTTTTCTTTTAGCTTTTGTAAAAGTACCGAATCCAACAAGCTTAACTTCGTCGCCTTTTTTTACTGCTTTACGGATGATATCCATAGTTGCATCAAGCATTCTTTCAGTTTGAGCTTTAGTTTGATCAGTGTTTTTTGCGATCTTTTCAATAAGTTCCGCTTTGTTCATGCAATACCTCTCGTTGTTTGCACCATTTGGTGTTTTTTTTATTGCGCTTGACCAAATTCAAACGCAGTACTGAGCACATGGTCAAGAGCAAAAAAATAAAAATCGCTATTTTTTTAAAAAATTAGTTTTCGTAGTCTGTCTTGAAAGGCCTATTGAGAGGCGATTCTAAACCGTCGGCATCATCGAGTTTGTGTTCATTGGGAACATTAAGTGGGATCGAGTAGCTTTCGTCGGCCCACTCACCGAGGTCGATCATGCGACATCTTTCGCAGCAAAATGGACGATGGGGATTGCTCGAACTGTACTCAACTCGTTTTTTACAGGTGGGACACTTTACTTTCATGACTAGGGCTAAGTGTTAGTAAAAATTGAGACTTTGTCAAACAAAGACATGCGGAAGGCAAAAAAAAAGACGAAGCACGAAGTGCTTCGCCTAGGGTTAGGGGGGTTGGGGGGTGTATGGATCTGCAAACAACTTTCCCTTAAGAAAGTTGAATATTTTCAAATTTAAAAGGCCTTACTTAGTAGGGCCAAAGCTCCATGGTTGCTGTCGCAAACCTAGAGTTCTTGTACCAAAGTTCCACGTAGTAGCTACTGTCGTCGAGACGACCACTTTCAACGCGGACTTTAAAACTATCGCCATATACAGCGTTCCAGCTCTGAGTCCCAAAAAGACCATGGGATCTGAGTTCGAAACCGGTACTGGCATTGACGTCATAATATTCGGTATTAAAGGACATTCCGTAATAATCTAAGAAGCTTCCATATCCGTAGTAAATTCTGTTGTAGCCGGTAATTGCTGAACCATTAGGCTCACCAGATCCTGCTCCAACATTGACCGTCACAAAGTTAGTACTGTTCCCAGCACCTGCTTGAATAACAATGAACCCAGCATCGTGCCAGTACTCACAATCATTGGGATTGGGGCCAACGTAGTAATACCATCCTGGAGGATCACAGAATCCACCGTACTCTTTCATTAACTGTCGAAATGTCGATTTACTTGTAATGTTTAGACTCGCGCCCCAACGGACTTTGCTGCTTCCAAATACATCCGATGCGGTCACTGTTGTTCCAGACACACAGGTACCCGCCCCAGAAGAAGCATCTTCAGGAACTCGCCCTTTTCCGTTATCACAGCCGCCTTGATCTAAACAACCATAAGTAGAATTATAAATCTGTCCAACACTACAATCACTAATGCTTACTGTGGTTACGGGTGTCGTAGGGGTCGTGGCAGGTTCGCCACCTTTTTTCTTATCGCAGCCAATAGCAACAAGTGCTAAAAATACTGCTAATGTTAGAAAATAATACTTCACCGTACACTCCACTTGTTTAAACTCAGTTTAATGAGCCTAAGCCTTGTTAATACAAGTGGTGTGCCAATATGAGACACTATAGAATCGGATTTGAAGATACTAGGGACAATTAAAGACTAAACAGCAAGCCCAAAAAAGTCAGCCATGCTGCTCTCAAAGATTATTTTTCGAACGAAACTTGCATAATTTATTCGTGGTTTGGATACTCTCTAGCATAAGTATTAAAGATGGCATCCCAATCTAAGTAATCGTCGTAGGGATCACCGAAGATGTCGGTCCCCGTTAGTTCAGGGTTTCCAGTGTCTAACTTTTCATACTCGGCGCTTGTGTTCCAGTCTCTAACTACGAGGCGAACAATTCCAATAATCTCCTGGGCAGAGTCGGTGCAAGCCCAAACGTAGTATGGGTTATGGCGTAGAGTCGCCCCAGCGCCTAAGAATCCCCCGGCAATAAGATCGCCCTCGAGGTCTTCATCGTAAATACCCAATGGGTAATCGACTTCCTCACCATTGAGCGTGGTCTCGGCGCCACCAAAGGTGTTGGGCTGAAAAAAGTTTGTAATTGTTAAAGGTGGAATAAGGCTCGTAGTCGGTCTTTCTGTCGCAAAACTGATTGACTTAACTTCTCCTGAAACTCCTGAGGTCTTTTCAAAAACTCCTAACGGAAAGCCTTCGTAAACACCTTCCTTAGTTTTAAAAGGAGAATCCATGCCGGGCCCGTCAAGACAATTTGCGAGGGTTCCAGCCCACTCAACATCGTCCAGATTGTTATCGTCTCCGGCATCAGCAGTAGTACAGGCTGCATCTGTATAGATTCTTTGGTTATAGGTCCCAATACAACAGTTCGGTCCATCGATATCGGCGTAATTAAAATTACAACTTGGGGCGCCGTCTTCTGAGTTAAAAGGAACGGTACAGTCATTAAGAGCGCCATCGGCATCTTTATACAATCTAACTTCAGTTGGTCCTACACCGGCCTCTCGCTTAAAATAATAATAAGGGTATTGAAAGACATAATCGCAAGATCCAGAGTCGACTTGAATATCAAGGCCAAACCCATTGGCGTAAAAGTCTAATTCCTCACCCTCGAGGTAACAAATCACATTCTTGTCCTCGATATCCGCACTCGTGGGGTCAATTGAACATTCAGTATCCCAATCGAGAACTTCAGTAGAGTTCGCAGGGATTCCGCCATCAAGGCGATAAGCTAATCTTAATTTCTGTCTAAGAAGGTCCGAAGGATTCACAAGGTTGATCTTAAAAGTACCTACTGCCACCGGTGTCGGTGTTGGAGTCGGTGTCGGTGTCGGCGTCGGTGCTGGCTGGCTGCCACTGTCGTCAGTCCCACCAATAGAGCCTCCACCAGACTCTTCTTCGCAAGCGGCAAAGACAATGAGGGAAAGAATACAAAGAATTCGAATCATATTTTTTAGTAATTGGAAATTCATAACCTACGGACCTTTTCTAAAGTATTTCCTGCACCACATATTTGTTGATTATATAGATAGTATCGGTTGAAATTTGCCTTTTCTTAAGTAATTACAGGGGCCTAATCTAGACCTAAGGTCCTACACACCAGCCGCTGTACAACTGTTTAACAATGAAACAACTGAAAGACATAAAACGGCATTAACCCCTCGTTCTCGATGAAATCCCCCAAATATTAAGGGCTTAGAAATCTACTTCGTGGCACCTGGCTTGCTCTAATAGGGAGTGAGGTGATAATGAGACTGTTAATTAATTTTCTATGGCTTTTCATGGTATTGAGCTTGGCTGGCGTGACGGCTCAGGCTCAAAACTCGGAATCGACGAAAAGGATTTCTCCAAAGAATCAATACTCTACATCTTCAAAAGCTCTTCCTGGTAAGCAGCAGCGATCTCGCACGAGAAAAAACGCGAAAAGAAGAGTTCAAAAAGCACAACGTATTAAGAAGAGTCCATTTATTCTCAGCTTTCAGGAGATGAGAAAATTATCCTATAAAAAACGAGTTGTTTACTTGAGAAGACTGGCAAAACAGTTAGTTATCATGGAAGAGCTTTTATCTAAGAAGAAGTCGCAGAAGACGGCTTCATTTCTCAATTCGGGTCTCGACTTTGTTTCTTGGTTTCTCAGCGAAGCCAAAGCCGATCCCCAATATTTGTGTATTGGTGGTGGAGTACCCATTGAGTCCTCAGCCGGTAGTTGTGGTGCCAATTCCTATGGGGGATTTAGTTGCCCCGAGGGACAAGAAATTTGTAACCCATTTATCTTTGGTGTTCAGGATGTTACCGATCAAGCACGCCAACCCCATGACGAATCTCGCGAAGAAGGCGATGGCGAACGCTTTTATAGGGCGGTTTGCTTTGACAATGCCACGACTCGCCGATGTTACGACGGTGTACGAGTCGGTCGCGAAACAAGTGGTTCGGTCATAGGAACTGTTTTAGCTCCAGTGGTAAATAATCTTGAGCGCTACCAAGAGTATGAACAAATGATTTCGACTCTTACGCAAATGTGTGGATATCAGGGCCGAGGAATGACTGCAGAAAGGGCTTCTGACCCCGGTGCATTTAATCGTGCGTGCCAAAGAGTTAAAGATCAAACGGCCGTGAACAGACGAAGAGATTTACTGGATACTGCGAGACTCGTTGAACGCTCAGAAGCAGAACGACGCGATAGAGAATTCTATGAAATTTCTGTAGGAGAAGGTCATTGTCTTTATGCAAATACCTACAATATGCAGCAAAATAGATACGAAAGAACGGACCAGTGTATTGAAGATGGGTCGGTCGTTATTCAAAACGGTCCAGCTCTGCCAAATGGTTGGGTCCCTGTTTCGATTAATGGCGAGCAAAGGTATATCTTAAGTGAAACCTCAAACGGAACTGTTTACGCTCAAACTACGGATCGCCTTCCGACTTTGAGTATCGTTGAAGACCAGAATAGACAAATTGATTCTGATTTTAGAGCTTTTTCTGCTTCAGAGTTGGCAGCTATGAGCCCACAAAACCGCTACTTTGCGGAAGAATTCAATCGAATGCTATCGGCAGGATATCCGGAACGCCTTGATTGCAGAAGAGGATCAAACGGCCGTCGAACGAGTGGTCGATGGTTACAAACTTCCCATTGTATGCTTTGTAACTGTGTTGGCGAGGCCAGCCGTTCAGGTATATCAGTTAACCCAGAGCACGATCGAAATGATAGCCATCGATACTCTGTATTAATGGTAACACTCAGACGAGTTCTCAGTCCCGCATTTCCATTACATGGTAATTGTGAGGGATTTCGAAACCGTCAAGGCACATGGGTTCCAGGTTCTGACGGTGCTTGTATTTCTGACAACAACCCTAATTCAAGAGTTTGTTCTGTGATTGTCGATAGGTCCCAGTTTTCATGGGCGAATTACACAAGGTCTGGGCGAGACCCACAGCTCCATACCCCTACCTTAGGATACAGTAACTCAACGAGAACCAATCAAACTCATCAGTCTTACATTAGAAACTGCTATAAAAACTCTCTTTATTCGTTAAGAGAGACGGCAATGGGTCGCAACTATTACCCTACAAACTATGCCAGAGACTATCTACACGGGCGTAGAGGTTGGACGACCACGGCCAACCGCGTGCAAGTTCCAGGTGAGCCATTGAAAATTGGTGGACATTACTTTTATCAACCGAGTCTAGGAAGTACCTACCATTCGGGTTATGCTATGCAGGAAACGGAGAGGTAATTCCTATGAAAAGTTTCTTAGTTATTCTATTACTCGTTTTTAGTTTTCAAGCTCAGGCCATAACTGAACCCAAATTAAAAGTTGGCTCTACTGACTATACATTAGAAATGGGAGCCGATGCCATTAGAGCATTGACCCCCTATTTCGAAAAGAAGGCCAATGCCTTTAGAATTGTTGGCAAAGATAAATATGCGGAATTCATTTGGACCAACCTAAAAACTTCAGATTCGGAAGCCGCACCCATGGTAACTCTCGGCGATATCAATGGTGATAAAATAAAAGATATGGTCGTTATGCTTTATAACTCCAGGGAGTATAAGCTGGTGGCTTTGATTTCTGAAAAGAAGAGCGATTCCTATAAAACACTTGATATTCAATCTTGGACCAAGGATGAGTTCGAAGCTCTCTATAGTCATCGTCTTGGCGGATTTCTTTATAGTGCGATGATCTTGCCCCACGATAAGTTTACCTATAAAGGTCGATTTGCGCAGTACGCAGACAGAGACTTTATTTCGATGGGGAGTTTTGGTGATCAATTACCAAAGACACTCATCTATAACGGACGCGACTTCATTGAAGTTCCCATCGATAAGGTAATATCAAAAGACATTTAAAAAGGTATGAGTTTATTAAAATAAATGCGTCTCTATTCTACAATCTTGCCCTTGCTCTGGTGTTTGTAAGTTTACATTCACAGGGGTTGGCTCGTGACTATGAAGCGGGTTCCGCTTCTAGAATTCAAAGCTCTGACATTGTAGACTGTGATTCGGCCACCTATGCACTCGTTGCAGGGTCAGCCATTGGCTGCCAAATACTAAACCTCGAATTTTCTAATGGATTAGCAAAAACCTTTGTCGCTTCTTTAAGTCTCAATCGAGAAAGGCAAAGTCCCTCCTACGAATTTGTAATTTACGAAAGTAGTGCCGATTACTCTTTAAACACAGCTCCGTTGATGGTCTACGATTCAGAAGGTCGTTTTGCTTCAAGTTTTTTGAACTTCGAAGCAAAATCTCAATTCCTCGTTGTTGAAGATATTGATCAAGACGGCCAGATCGAGGCGGTATTCGCGGTTAACGTTCCTGAGAGTCGCGGAAGATTAACTCGAGTTGTAGTTTTAGAGCTCCATTTTTCTGATGGCCAGTCCATGAGTTACCGAGAGGAAGGGGCGGTCAGTGCCACTCCTGGTAGTTTTCACGCCATGTCTGGTGTCGCGGGCTATATGAGAAGAATGGAATCTTCGACGATTATAGCATTGCCCCAAGCTCGACAGATTCTTGTTAAAGAAAATATTGTTCGAAAGTCTTATAAGAGATTTCAGTCTCGAATCGACTCGTCAGGAGTAAGTACTTGGACGCGAATAGAGGATCAAACCCTTGAGGACCCTCTGACTCAATAGAATTCAGTCATACTAACTGTCTGTTGCTTGAGCTTCTTTAGCTGGCGCATCTTTTTCGGTCTGTTTTTTAGTTTCGATAATTTTTATGATTTCTAGCAAAATCAGTAACATCACGCCAGAAACAATGGCGATATCGGCCACATTAAATGCCGGCCAGTGGGATGCCCGAATGGCTGGGTAGTCGTTGGCAAAGCCTATTGAAGATAGGGGAATAGTTCCCTTGCTCAGATAGAAATCGAGAAAATCTATGACATAGCCATGAAAAATTCGATCGAGGTAATTACCGATGGCTCCACCAAAAACACTACTAAGAGCAAAAACCGTGAGGCGATCTCTCTCGGGAACCCCCTTCATGATAAACAGGATGATGGTCAGGGCGATGGGAGGCATCATTAGAAAAAAGATATCACGGAAATTTTCTGGGGCTTGGGCCAAAATACCAAAGGCAGCTCCATAGTTGCGTACATAAGTGATATTAAAGAAGTTTTTTATAACTTCGATTTCTTGGCCCAAGGCTAAGTGCGTGTGTATATAAATCTTCGAGGCCTGGTCTAGGCAAACCAAAAGTCCAGTCATAGCCAAGAGGATGAGATATTTTTTTCTTATTTCAAAGCTTCCAAACATTTAGGACATACCTTAGGTTCTGTTTTACTAATTTCTTCAGAAACATACCAACAACGAGGACATTTTTCACCAGGGGCGATAATCGCCTCAACTTTCAAATCCTCATTTCCACTATTCTCTTTTATTTCGCATTGAGAAACAATCAAGAACTCGCAGAGATGGTCCTTCATTTCCTTTAAATCAGTTAAAAGCGGACCTTTAGCATGGAGAATAAGGCGGGCCTCGAGACTTTTTCCGATCTTTTTGTCTTTTCTCAGGTCCTCGAGAAGCTTCGTAGCCTCTTCACGCATTGCAAAGAGCCTCGTCATTTTCTCCTCGAGTTCTGAGTTATCCCATTCTTGCACTGGTTGTGGGAATTCCTCTAAGAAAATACTTTCTTTACTTTTAAGGGAAGCATATTTGTAAGTTTCCTCCGCAAGGAATGAAGCCAATGGCGCAAGCATTCGCGTAAGGCGGTCGAGGAGATGAAATAAAACAGTCTGCGCTGACCTTCTAGCGACTCCATCTGACTTATAGGTATAAAGGCGATCTTTGAGCATATCTAAATAGTGAGCCGAAAGATCAACCGTGAAAAAGTTATTGAGAAGTTGAAACACTCTAAAAAACTCATAATTGTCATAATGTTCGACGACCTTCTTATTGAGTTCATTGAGTCGAAGGAGGGCCCATTGATCAAGTGGGAGGAGCTGGTCGTAGCTAACGAGGTCTTTTTTGTGATCAAAATCAAAGAGATTACCGAGAAGGAAACGCATGGTGTTTCTAAAGCGACGATAAACTTCCATGACCCGTTTGATACTTTCCATAGAAAAGTTGAGATCTTGTCCGTAATCTTCGGCGGCTGCCCACAGTCTAAGAATTTCTGCACCATTCTTTTTAATCAAGTCAGCTGGATCAACGACATTTCCAAGGGACTTACTCATTTTACGCCCTTTAGAATCGTTAACAAAGTTATGTGTTAAAAGCTTTTTAAAAGGGGCTCTACCATGACCGGCTATGGAAGAAAGAAGGCTTGTCTGAAACCAGCCTCGGTGTTGATCCGATCCTTCGAGATAAAGATCCGCTGGGACCGACAGGCCTTCCCTTCGACTTTGCACAGCCGCGTGGCAAACACCACTGTCGAACCACACATCGAGAATGTCTTTCCCTTTACGAAACTCCTTAGAGCCACACTTTTCACAGGTCAGTTCGCCAACAAGTTCGTCAATTGGTTTTTCGAAGTAAGCTTCAATACCGCCATTTTCTTCCATGATGTCGGCGATTTTCATCATGGTTTCGGACTTAAGATGTTCGGTATCACAGGACTGGCAATAAAATACGGGAATAGGAACTCCCCAGTTTCTCTGGCGAGAAATACACCAGTCGGGGCGATTGTCGATCATTGCTGTTAATCTCTTAACCCCCCAAGAAGGGACGAAGGTAATTTCATTCAAAGATCCTTGAGCCGATTTTCGAACGTTAAACTTTTCATCGTCCATGCGAATAAACCACTGGGGAGTCGATCTAAAAATAACTGGAGTTTTTGAGCGCCAATTATGGGGATAGCTATGTTCAATTTCTTTGTGGCCTAGAAGGCGATTTTGCTCTTGGAGTCTTGCAACGACCTTAGGGTTAGCTTCAAATACGTGGAGTCCCTCGTACTCAGGAACCTCAGATGTATAGCGTCCTCTTTCGTCGACGGGACTGAATATAGGTAGGCCATACTCGAGTCCAACATTGTAATCGTCCTGTCCGTGGCCAGGAGCTGTGTGCACAATCCCGGTTGCTTCCATAGTGACGTGTTCGCCGAGGACGATCTTCGAATCTCTGTCATAAAAAGGGTGTCTTGCGTTTAAGCCTTCAAGCTCAGAACCCTTAATCGAAAGGCCGAGATCTTTGAGCTCTATCTCGCAATCTTTTTCGACGGATTCCTTTAAGTCTTTGGCAAAAAATAGAATCTGATCGCCTTTTTCAAAGAAGCCGTATTCAAAATCTCTATGCAGTGCAATTCCAAAGTTGGAAGGAAGGGTCCAAGGAGTTGTGGTCCAAATAACTGCGAAAACTGGTTTTTTGAAATTAAATTTTTCTAGACCTTCTTTCATCGGAAAGAGGGCGTAAATCGCGGGACTCTTATGGGAGGCGTATTCGATTTCGGCCTCTGCCAATGCTGTCTGTAGGGTATAGCACCAGTGAACTGGCTTTTCCCCGCGGTAGATGATGCCGTTATCGAGAATGCGCGCGAGCTCACGGACTTCTTCGGCCTCGTAACTTTCTTGGAGCGTCAAGTAAGGGTTTTCCCAATCGGCAACAACTCCGAGTCTCTGAAATTGTTCTCCTTGGATGCCGACCCACTTTTTAGCTTCTTGACGGCAGAGTTCGCGAATGTCAGCGGCTGTTTTGTCGGCTCGCTTTTTACCCAGTTCTTTAGTCACTTTATGTTCAATGGGTAAACCGTGACAATCCCAACCAGGGATAAAAGGAGCACGGTAGCCGGCCATATTTTTGTATTTAATCACGAAATCTTTGAGGCATTTATTCAGAGTGTGGCCGAGATGGAGATTCCCATTGGCGTAAGGAGGGCCGTCGGGCATGACAAAGGGGCGGTCCTTAGGGCGCTCTTCAATCATCTTCTTATAGATATTATTGTCGTTCCAAAACTCAATGGTTTTGGGCTCATTCTGGGGTAAATTTCCCTTCATCGGGAATTCAGTTTTTGGAAGATTGATTGTGTCTTTAAAATCCATCAGAACCTCACTCTTGGGCCTTATTCGAGCTAACTAAGCTAGCATATTCGATGGATTCCGTTAATCTCCAATTTCAAGAAATTTGCCCAGTTTTTTGCAACCAGCAGCTAAAACCACGCGAAGAGCCTCCTCAGGACTACTTAAATTCATAGAATTTTGCAGACGGACAATGGCAGCCCAACTTTTTTCGTCAATTTCAACCTTCCGTCCCTGTTGCATAGAAGCGGTCTGGGGGGGAGGTGTGAATGTTGGTACTGGCTCGGCCGGGGGTCTTTGCTGTGCGCGAACCTCTGAGCGAATGTCTTCAAGTTTTCTGAGAAGCTCAGGGGGGAGTTGATTAGTAATGTTGTAGCCTGCCTGGGCTTCACTTTTGCCTTCTTCCATGGGCTCATTTCCTCTTTCTCTGTGGACCTCACTGGCGCGATCATTGGGGACGGGCGACGCGGGCTTATGAGAATTTGGGACGGGCGTAGAACTCTGTTCTTCGAAGCTTCCTTTGTCGAAATTTTGTAATCCCCGTGCTAGATTTTTGAGATCACTTTTAAAATTTCTGGAGCTAACTGGAGCTTCTTTTTCCAAGTCGTTTCCAAAGCGTTTGGCTCGCATATAAAGGCTAACAAGATCATCCGGTGACTGGGCCTGTTTCCTTAAATCTGTACTCTGAGTTTGAAGCCAATTAAAGGCTTCAACTAATGTTTCTCGAGTGTAAGCCTGTGGCGGCAAATTCTTTGGATTCGTCATTGGGACAATGGTTGTACCGATCTAAAATTTAAGTTTCAAAACTTTTTTGATAGGAGCTTTTATTTTAATCAATGGCCGAGATACCCACTGACTTATAAATATCTTTTCCACAAACTTATCCACAGCGTTCTATTTAAGGTTCTAGTCTAAGTGGCTTAAATAACTAGTATTATTGAAGAAGCCCCCTGCTAAAGGGGATTCCTTTAAGATGTGAATGATTCCTTAAAAGGGGCTATGGATGCCGTTTTAGCGGCGACTACTCGACGTAATCGCGGGCATTGATTCCGTACTTCTCAATTTTTCTAAGAAGAGTTTTCTTGGGAATTTTTGCGTGAAGAGCCGTTTGATTAATTCGGCCTTTAAAGGTTTGTAGAGCTTTGACAATAAACTCTCTCTCAAAGGCTTCTTTATGTTTATTAAAGTCTAACTCTTCACCTTTAATATCAACTATGGACTCAGAGTCGCTACTAGAGTCGGTGTCTGAGTGGCCACCCACATTGAGAACTCCAGAATCTTCAGCACTCTGCTCAAAGGAGCGAGTTAATTCAGAGTCCTTCTCAAGAAGGGGAGTTACATTCGTATTGGTTGCCGCCAGAATATAAGATGGAAGTGAACCAATATTCAAAGAGTTACTTGTTTCTAATATAAAGGAGTGTTCGATGACGTTTTCGAGTTCTCGAATATTTCCCGGCCAGTCGTATTTCTTTAAACAGGCAAGTGTGTCAGGAGAAAGTCCCAATATTTTTTTTCCGTGGGCGTCGTTAAACTTGTTAACAAACATCGAAATCAATTTTGGCAAATCGTCTTTTCGCTCGGCCAAAGAGGGAAGAAAAATCGGAATCACATTGAGGCGGTAAAATAGATCTTCCCTAAATTCTCCCTTTTGAATCATTTCTTCTAAGGGCTTATTAGTGGCGGCAATAATTCTCACATTGGACTCTATTTCGCGATTTGATCCCACGGGAGTAAAAAGTTTTTCTTGAAGAACTCTCAAAAGTTTAGCCTGCATCAGTAGGGGCATGTCACCGAGTTCATCGAGAAAGAGTGTTCCGCTCTCGGCATATTGAAATTTACCAATTTTTCTTGAGTCTGCTCCGGTAAAGGCTCCCTTTTCATGACCAAAAAGTTCGGACTCAAAAAGAGATTCAGGAATAGCCGAGCAGTTTATGGCTACGAATTTACCTGATTTCCGGGCCGAATTAAAGTGGATGGCTCGAGCCACGAGCTCTTTACCTGTACCAGAGGCTCCTCTAATCAAAACCGGCGTATCAACTTTTGCTAACTTGTATACAATGTTGAATACCTTTTGCATTTCGGCATTGTTGCCAATTATTTTTCGTCCCTTTTCCATCATGACCGGAGCGGAATTAGCAACATAGGTTGTGAGGTTCGTCGCCTCGATGGCGCTGTCGATCATCTTAATGAGATCTTCAGACATAACAGGTTTTGAAACGTAGTTGTAAGCGCCCTCTTTGACGGCTTTAACAGCGTCGTCAACATTGGCATGGGCCGTGAGAATAGTAACAATAATACTGGGGTCGTGTTCTTTAATGGTTTTTAATGCCTCTAGGCCATTGATCTTGGGAAGGTCGACATCGAGAACGATGATCTGGAAGTTCCCATTGCGAACTTTTTCAACGGCCTCAGCTCCATCGACGGCTTCATCAATGTCAAATCGGCCCGTCACTTTGAGAGCTTCTTTGACTGTAAGTCTTAGGGCTGCATCGTCATCGACTACGAGTACCTTAAGCATGGTTTCCCCTTCTATAAAATTCACTGCGAACAGTGATTACTTCAGAACCTTATTTTGATTGGGAGCCTGTCGGCAAGCACACTGTAAAGGTTGAGCCTTGTCCCAATTCGCTATCGACCGAAATTTTGCCACCGTGAAGTTCAACAAAATACTTGGCCAAGTAAAGTCCTAATCCAGAACCTTTTACCTCTGAGTCTTTAGCTTGGGAGCTGCGGAAAAACTTGGTGAAAACTTCGGCCCGTTCAGCAGAGGCAATGCCAACCCCTTGGTCGGCAAATTGGATCACAATCTCGTCACCAGTATCTTCGCTACTGATAAGGACTCGTGACCCCTCAGGGCTATATTTAATAGCATTTTCTAGGAGATTGGAAAAGACTTGCTTTAACAAATCCACATCAATTTTGTGGCTAAATAGGGGTTCTAGCTCTGTAACTATTTCAATTTTTTTGGAATCTGCAAAATGTTCATACTTGAGCTTCACTTCTTTGAGAAGTTCATTGATATCGCGGCTTTCAAGTTGGAGTTTGATTTCTTTTGATTCGACTCGGTTGAGGCTCAAAATTGAACTTACAAACTCAAGAAGTTCCCGGGCCGATTCGTTAATCGTGTCGAGAGCAGCTTTTTGCTGATCATCGAGGTCCTGACTGCGTTTTTTAATGATTTCGATCATTCCCTGTATGCGAGCGATTGGGGTTTTTAAATCGTGAGACATCATACTTAAAAAGCTACTTTTCAGCTCTTCAACTTGGGTGAGGAGTCTATTTTTTTGGTAGTATTCCCAGCTCTTTCGATTTTCGATGATAAGGCGATAGGGAATAAAGAAGTAATAACAAATAAAAATCGCCAAAAAACTATGGGTCATCGCAACCCAAGAGTTTGATGTGAGAAAGGAGGCGAAATTGAGAGCCACAAACCCCATCCCAAAGAGGAGTAAAAAGACAATTCCTTTGGTCGGAGGTAATGACAAGACCACATAAACAGTGAGCAAAGAAATCAGTCCGGTCAACAGAAACTCGAACCACTTGGGGATGCGAACCGGGGCGGAATTCATAATGACCGTATCAATGATGTTGGCATGCATTTCTGTCGTGGTCATGTCGATAAGATCATCTGAAAAGGGAGTTTTAATATAATCCTTGCTCGAATTCTTGGTGTCCCGTCCGATAAGAATGATTTTGTCTCTGAGTTTTGAAGTATCAAAGTCCCCGAACAAGAGTTCGTGAAATGGAATTTGTTTGTAAGTTCCCGGTCTCCTGAAATCGATGAATGCTTGAAAGGAGTCTCTAAAGGGATAACTGCCGGCAACGTCTTGCTCGGATTGGATTTGAGAGCGGAAGTTTTGTGCCAGTATAGGGTGCAGGGTCAAGTTTCCTTGGTAAGAAACGGTAAACCTTCGAGTGACTCCATCTTTGGCAAAGATATTTCGATCGGCCAAAGCTAATCCTGGAATTGCGGGTATCTCCTGAAAGGGTGGGGGTAGTTTGTACTCTTTATTGAAGCCCAAAAGAGAAATATCGTCGACGGCTACATAAAACTCGCTGGCGGAATTGACCGCCTCGATAAGACGTTTGAGTTCGTCGAAGCTTCCTCCCATTTCATTGGGATGAATGAGCGTGACTATTGCCCGTGGATTGGCTTCTGAAATCAGCTTTATCAAGTCGGCGTAGTTTCCAGCCGTAGGTTGTCCGCCGAGTATCTCCAGGCTTTCTTTGGTCACGAGAATGGTTTCTACATGGCCTGTAGTCTGGTTTTGCGGTTTGAGGCGCAAGAAGAAGTCGTAGCCGATACTATCGAGATAATCGAATTGGAATTGAGAAATTAAAATGGCGATGGCTAAAGCAAAGAGAGCTTTTAAAATTTGAAAAGAGAAATTTTTAAAAGACTTTACCTTACCAAACAAAAAAAATCCCTAGTTGGTTAATTCGAATTCAAAGGTGTGAATGGGTTTATCACCATCTAGGATGGTGATTGAATAAGGGCCTTTGGGGTCCTCAGGCGTAATCATCCAGGAGTTTTGAATCCACCCGTTGGTTTCCTTAAATGGAAGAGTGGTAACGATTCTGGTTCCATCGTTTGAAACCTTAGTCGTTTCCAAATTGAACCTTAGAATTCTTGGGGGCTCCGGGAGTTGAAATTCTTCTGTAAGATCGGACTGCTTCTTGGTTTCACCTTCGACTTTAAAGAACCATCCATAGGATAGGCCGACTTTGTAGGGAATCTTTTTTGTGGCGACAAATTCGAGTTTTCCTCCGTCCTTTTCGTCAAAATAACCAAAAAGTGCGTGGGTGAGAACGGCCCCTTTTGGACTCTTATAACTCAGTTGTTGCCTTTTAAGGTCCTTTTGTGGAGGATTGGCAAATTCCGAAGGCGTCCATCGAAAGGCTTCGTACTTCTTTAAATTATTGAATTTACTAGACTTTTTACTTACACCAGTTTGGCAAGCCGAGAGGCTAAAGAGCGTGAGCAGTAGGCAAAGTGATCCCAGTATTTTCAAATTTACTCCCTTTTCCATTAACCCATCACTCATACACTAATATTCGGGAGAATTGCCACGACGAAAACGAAGTTTCACGCTGCGCTCCTTAAGTGTCTCTTTGTTTGCTGCGTTAAGTTCAGTCAGCACGCGTTCTGGGATTTCAACCTCTTCGGTACTCTCCGGCCATGCGAAGTCCTCATCGGGATCCGACTTAGTCGCGTTCCTCATATAAATAGACCAAATGGGGATCGCACCGGATGCGCCAGTCAATCCAGAGGAGCTATTGTCGTCATAACCCACCCAAGCAATGGCAGTGTGGAAGGGGGTAAATCCGGCAAACCAAGCATCTTTGGTTTCGTTGGTTGTTCCGGTTTTTCCCGCAGCGACCTTCTTAAAACCCCAGGCGCGAGTAAATTGTCCGGTGCCATTTTCGACGGTTTGTTTCATCATGCCAACGAGAACAGCCACATTTTCCGGAGCAAAATTTTGCTCTGATTTAAGTTCGTATCTCCAGAGCTCTTTGCCATCCAGACTCTCGAGGCGATCAATAAGCGTCATTGAAGTAATCGACCCCATTCTCGATAGTCCACTATAGGCTTGTAGGACCTCCCATGGGTAGAGTTCGTAAGCCCCAAGAAATAAACTAGGGAGAGCATTAATAGGAGAACTAATTCCAATTCTTCTGGCAGTATCTACGACTGATTCCGTGCCCACTCTTAACCCAAGTCGAGCGGTCGGAATGTTGAGAGACTCCTTGAGAGCATAGAACATCGGCACTTGCCCGCGATACTTGCCATCGTAGTTTTGCGGAGTCCACTTTTGGCCATCGTAGCGGTGAATGAGTTTTTCATCCTGAAGCAAAGTCATTGGGGTGTATGGGTTGCCCGTTTCGTCGAGTGACTCTAGGGCAGTGAGGTACACAAAGGGCTTCATCACAGAGCCCACTTGGCGGTGGGCCTCAATAGCGCGATTAAATTGTGAGGATCGATAGTTTCTGCCGCCAATTAATGCTTGAACTCGACCCGTGCTGGGATCTCCCGCAATGAGCACTGACTGGAGTTTTTTCTTTTCTTTGAGGAGCTTCTTAACTTTCGATTGGTGTTTTTCAATATGCTTAAGTCCCGCTTCGACGGCATTTTGCGCAGCCTCTTGTTTGTCGAGATCGAGACTTGTGTAGACCTTAAGTCCGTCTTCGGTGGAGATATCCAGTTCTTTAATCTGCTTCAAAGATGCTTGAATAAAATAGGGAGCCGGGTCATCGAGAAGTCGATCGGGCTTTTTAGGAAGTTCAGACTTTAGAGTTTCCTTGTAGGTATCGTCTGAAATCATGTTCAGGCTTCGCATGCGCGCGAGAACTTTGTTTCTCCGTTTTGTAGCGTTTTCGGGTTTAGTAAATGGATTAAAAAGCCCTGGGCTATTGACGATCGCTGCCAACAGACTGCATTCACTCAAATTCAAGCGCTCTAAAGGTTTTCCAAAGTAGAACTGCGAAGCGGCTCCATATCCCCTGACCTGGAAAGATCCATTTTGCCCGAGGTAAATAATATTAATGTAAGTTTCAAGAATATCCTCTTTCGAAAAGCGCGCTTCAAGGACCAGGGACATGCCGATTTCGATAACTTTACGTTTAATGGTTTTTTCGGGCGTTAAAAAGTAGTTTTTAACCAATTGTTGGGTGATCGTACTACCACCCTGCTTTGGACCCCGATTGAGAATATTAGAAATTAAAGCGCGAGTGAGGCCTGTGATAGAAACCCCTTGGTGTTCGAGAAATCCAGAATCTTCTATGGCGAGAAGGGCGTCGAGACAGACCAGGGGAGTTTGTCCAAGGGAAACATACCTTCGAATTATGGGGGCATCGCCGATGTACTGGGCAAATAATTGCGGGTCGAGTGTTAATGACTCGATGGGAACAGCCGGCGAGCCTCTAAAAACGCCGAGCACCTCATTATCTTCAGAAAACAAAATAGAATACTCGTGGGGAGAGCCACCTTGACCATTGGTGCTCGGTCTAAATATTAAGCATCGAGACATGCGTTCTATATCTTCAACTCCTGGCCACCGAATCGTCGCACAATCACCAATCGTTCCAAGAGTATAATCTTCGGGCTGAAGAGTTTGAAACATGGATCGTTCGCGAAAATTTTGACTCTTAAAGTTTTTAACGAGTGAAAAGGGCGAAATGAACTGGCCCTTTTTGATTATTTTCGGAGCGGAGTAAAACTCAAGGGGTGGTACAAACCTCTTCTTGGCAAAACGATCAGAGATTTTCTGATCCAAGAAAAAGAGCCAAGCAGCAAAAGCTATGATGAATAGCGTTGTCGCGGCTAGGAGTAATTGTAAGCTTCGTATAATTCTATTTACTTTCACTGACTTGACATTATTAGGACTCCTTCGTTTAGTCAAAGTTATGAAACTCAACAAAGCCCAATTAAACCGCATTGCAAGCAAAGTTTTACAAAGTGTCGAGGACTGTGAGTCCTGCACCGTCAAAGAGAAGCCCGAAAAGATCCAGGCTCGAATCGTCGAATATCTGATTTCTGACATGAATCGGGAGGCAGAGCTCGACAAAGATGTCTTAAAGATGATGGATGATCTGGAGAGCCAAGGTCAGGGAGAATTTGAGCGTTACAAGATGTTCCCACTGCTTAAGAAACGGCTAGCGAAAGAACGAGGCATAGTTCTATGAGAATTTCAGAAGATAGGCAGACTTACTTAGCACGAGTCATTGTTGATGGTCTTTATGATGATGATTTAGTTGATTATGCCGACGACGACGAAGCTATGGCTTTGCGGTCCATAAAAAAGGCTTTGGCTGATTGGGTAAAAGAAGATAAAGACATTGATGAAATTGTCCAGGGTAAGATTCAGTCTCTTAAAAGAGATGTCCCTGAAGGTAGTAATGAATGGGACATAATGTATTCTAAATATTACGAAGAGGAGATGGTGAGACGTGGCTACTAAGAGGAAGAGCAAGAAAAAAGCGGTAAAAAAGTCGCCGAGAAAATCATCAAAAAAGGCTGCAAAGAAGAAAACGACAAAGAAGGCGGCCAAAAAAAAGGTCTCCAAGAAAAAAGTGACCAAAAAAGCAGCAAAAAAGAAGGTCACTAAAAAGAAGACCACAAAGAAAAAGGCTGTAAAGAAAAAAACGACAAAGAAAGCGGCTAAGAAAAAGGCTGCAAAGAAAAAAACGACAAAGAAAGCGGCTAAGAAAAAGGCTGTAAAGAAGAAAACGACAAAGAAAGCGGCTAAGAAAAAGGCTGTAAAGAAAAAAACGACTAAGAAAACAAAGCCCGCTAAAAAGAAAGTGACTAAAAAAGCAGCAAAGAAAACGCCAAAGAAAACGGCAAAGAAAAAGCCGGCTCAAAAGGCGACTCCTAAGAAGAAACCGAGAGCAAAAGCTAAAAGTCAGGGCGGACAGTCCCATTTAATGGGAGGGTCTTCAGCCAAGAAAAAACAAGTTTCAACAGATCCTAAGGTTTTTCAGGAGTTCTTTTCTCCTCTTGAGGATCGCATTCTTTTAGTGCCCGCCGCAGCGGCCGATGAAACCAGCGGTGGTATTATTATTCCCGAATCTTCACGAACGGTACCAGAAAAGGGGACCATCGTGAGCCTTGGAAAAGGCCGTAGAGATAAGCATGGCCATAAGAAACAATTCGACGTTCAGCTCGGAGATGAAGTGATGTATCGACGTTTTAGCGGCAATACGATTCAACTTCTCGGAGAAGAACTTTTATTAATTAATGAAAACGATATTCTCGGAGTCATAGAGAACTAGACCTGTGCCATAGCTGTATTGCAATGTATGGCAACATGGGTCTTTTGTTTGACACTGAGGGGAAACGTGCTCAACTAGCATTATTGGGGGAGACCTGCATGAACGTCTGGAATGTCCTGCGTCAGTTCCTTATTGTGACAATCGCATTTGTCTTATTATCACCTATTGCCGAAGCCGCTAATTTTCAGTGGGAAGGGCGATATAATTTCGAAGCACTCACCGTTGATAAACCTCGGCTTGATAGTTCGATCAGTGATAAAACCTATGGGCTTCATCACCTTATATTAAGACCGAAAATTGTAGCGGCCGATGGCTTTTTGATCCGTGGACGATTCGATGTCCTCAATCAAGGTTCCTTTTCTAATTCGGGACTAGGTCAAAAATTGGGTGTCGGTCCAAGAACGGGTGCGGCTAATGCCTCAACTGATTCATCGAATTCAAATACATTAACCCATACGCTCGCTTCTGACTTTATAGCCGTGAACGAACTTTATCTCACTTGGCTGCAAGAGTTTGGAGCATTGATCGTAGGTCGAGCTCCTTTGCAATTTGGTTTGGGAATTACTTACAACGCAGGGATGGGTGAGTTTGATCACTGGCTCGATAACAGAGATATGATCGCCTACAAAATCCAAATGGGTAACTTCATTATTATGCCCATGCTCGGGACAACCGATGAAGGAAATATTGGGGGTGAGGATGATGTTAACGATTACATGGTCCACCTCGAGTACAATAACCCCGAAACTGGTTTAGCGCTTGGTGTATTTCATCAAACGAGAGTCACCACCCAGTCTGGAAATGATTTTCCGACGGGCCCATTTGGTGCTGGGGCAGTGAGTGGATTTAACAGTAAAGGTTTTGAAGGTTCACAAAACAGTATCTATGTTCGACAGAAAGTCGACGATATACACATTGGTGTTGAAGCGGGCTTTACCTCAGGTAAAGCCGGAGTGACCAATGCCAGTGGTGGAGAGGTTCGCTTTAATGGCTACGGAGTTGCGGCAGAAGTCGACTGGAAGCCTGAAGGTCAAGAGCTCACAGCTGGAATTAAATTTGGTGCTGCAAGTGGTGACGATCCTAATACCACTGACGCGTACGAAGGGTTTATATTTGACCGCAACTACGATGTGGGAATGCTTTTATTCAATCACCCACTCGGCAGTTACGATGCCTTCCAGACGAGCTTAGGACGTCCGGCGGGAGTCAACGCAGAAGCCTCTTACGATACCGAGGCTATTAGCAATGTTATCTACATTGCTCCTCAATTACGTTACCAATTTGCTGAGCGCTGGAAGCTCGACGCAACTTTATTAACTGCGATTATTAACCAGGACCCTCTTGGTGGGGGAACTGCTGATGATGTGGGTTATGAGCTCGACGTAGCTATAACTTACAAGCCATCAGAACGAATTACCTTAAAGTCAGAGGTTGGACTTCTCCAACCGGGTGATGCCTTCAAGGGTGGAGCCAACGACTATAAGAGTGAGTTCGTATATGGAATTACGACCAAGGCCGCCATCAGCTTTTGATAGCAACAGGAAGGCAGCTTGTACGACAACTTGGAACGCATTAGGATGGCATTTTGAGGTGGCAGGGCCCCGGGAGGATTCGTCCTCCCGGGTTTTTTATGAAGCAGCTCTTACTCTTACTTCTCATAGGTTTTTCAGCACAAACAACCTTTGCAAACCTTGTCGATAAAAGGGCAGAAGTAGCGGAGCGTCGTCGCCTGGGAAGTCTTAATTTAAAA
>JAUHWN010000074.1 GCA_030424665.1 Bdellovibrionia bacterium
TTTCATTCTACTTTTACTGCCAAGCCTGAAGCTATTGCTGAGCTAGAGCGTGTGATGAAAATTAACGATAAGGTTCTTCGAGTTGTTCATTCTAAATTTGACGACAAAATGACTATCGAAAAGCACCTTGAAACTTACAAAAACGTTCTCGGTGAGTCGATTCGTCGTGAAAAAGAAAGAGAAGCTAAGTTCCAAGCTAAAAAATCAGCTCGAGCACGTCGCGATGGTGGCGGACCAAGAGGTGGTGGAAAGCGTGGGTTCGATAAAGACGCACCTAGAGACCGAGACTTTAAAGACAACAAAGATGGTGGTGATCAGGAACCTAAGTCTGAGTAAGCCCTAGTGGTTTATTAAGAACTCTGAGGTGACCCTTGATTAATTTATTTTTCTTTCTTGGCGGAATTCCATTAAGAATTTTGTTCCTTAAACTTGGATCGCAATTCTTTTGGCTCATATCTGCTTTAATGATTGGAATCCTTTGGAGTTTGAGTGGAGACCCGGAACAGCTCATTGTTTTAGGATCTCTGACAGTTTTAATAGGCCTGTATTCTGAAGTAGAAAAACGGCTAGGATTTAACCGCTTTATTTCTGCTCTTTTGGCAGTTTTAGTAAGCGGAGGCATAAGTCTAAGTTTCTACTTTCAAAGTGGACAAGGAATATACGGCCCTGAAAGTGATAAAATTAAGGCTGAGATTGGCAAGCAAATAGAGCCAATGATTCAGTCTGGGCAGAAGCCAGAAGAGTTAGTAAACCAACTTTTCATGTTAATGCCCGGTTTGTACATCAACTCTTTATTAATTGTTCTCGTTTTGAGTTTGATTTTTGAAAGAGTTTGGTTGCGGAGTAAATCTCAATCCTATCGAAATAGGAAAGAAAGCTTACTCCACTTTAAGCTACCCGAACACTTGGTATGGTTTAGCTGCTTTTTTGCCCTAGGGGCATTTACAGATTGGCTCGATCCTTACCCAAATGTTCATGGCTTTTTTATGAATGCCGCTATAATCCTGGTTGGATGTTATTTCTTTCAAGGTCTTGCCGTGGCAGTTCATTTTGTAAAGTCCCTTAAGATGGGATCATTGTTCCAAACTTTGATTCTTATTGTTCTTTTGGGCCAAATTTACTTTCTTAGTTTTATTGGGTTTGTAGATTTGTGGATAGATTTTAGAAAAAAAAGAATAAAGAAAAGAACTTAGAAAAGTCTAAATAGGGGCTGATAATGAAAGTTATACTATCAAAAGACGTTAAAGATTTAGGTAAAGCTGGCGAATTAGTAAACGTGAAAAATGGATATGCACGTAACTTCTTGTTCCCAAGAAATCTTGCGATGGAAGCGACCGAGCACAAAGTTAAAGAGTTTCAACATCTGCAAAAAGTTGCAGAGGCAAAGAAGAAAGCGGCACTTGGTGAGCGCCAAACTCTTGTTGAAAAGCTTTCTGGCTTAAACATTAAGTTTATTGGCCAAGCTGGCGAAACAGATAAACTCTTCGGTTCTATTACCAATAAAGATATTTCTGATCGTCTTGAAAAAGAAGGTTACTCTGTCGACAAAAAAGACATTGTTATTGAAGAGCAAATCAAAATGCTCGGTCAGCACAAAGCGACTGTGAAGCTTGGTGAAGGCTTAGAAGCTGATCTCACGATTACTGTCGAGAGAGAAGCTTAATTTAACAATTCATTTTTATCGATGTCGCCTATGTCCCAGGAGCCCATCCTGGGGCCATCTAGTTAGCGCTATTGACTGTTCCTGGAAACTCTTCTGGGATCCTCACCTTTAATTCCTGAATTAAGTTCTCTGCGAAATTTCCTACTCCCTGCCGTGTCGGATGCAGGTCGTATTGGGAAAAGCCAGGTGCCCTTGGGTTGAATTCAAATTCCAAGAAATCAATTTTAAATGCATTTAAGCACTCTTTTAGCCACTTTTCTTTAATGCTTCCATCGTAACTCACAAACAAGAATTTGGATTGTGGAAGCTTGTCTCTAAGCCTCAGCCGCATTTCTTTAAAGAGATCGCAGGTCAAACTCCTGACGTGACTCTTTGAAAAAAGATTGATGTCTTGCTTGTGAATCAGTCGAAAAAAGAAGGAATTTGAAATGAAAAGCATCAGGTGACCTAGTGTGGGCATCGCTTCGATATGCTTGCGGGCGTAACCCAGGTCCTTTTTCTGACTATCTAGATAATCTATATATTGAAAGTTTGAATACCAAAAGTAGTTCCTAGGCATGCCTTTAATTCTATTAATGTGAAAAGGTGTCCATAGAAACAGGGTCAATCCCGATTCTTGTTGAATTCTTTGTGAAAAATTGGACTCTGAAACTAGGGCAAGACTAGTTACGGGTCCACCTCCCTGAAAGCCAAAATTAAAAAACTCAAAGCCAGAGGCTAATTGAGCTAACTGGGAGGTCAAAGTATCTTCATCTGGGAGACCGTGTCCGAAGGCGTATGAACCACCCAATAATATAAAGTGCTTGTTTTTATCGGTGTAATCAGAAGGGTAAACCGTAAGCCTCGAACCGTTTCCTGTGTATGTATAGATGTCGTGGCTGCGATCTTGTTGTTGATTTTTCGGTCGTTCAATTTCTTCTCTTCGAGGACGTTGTTGGTATAAGGAAAACTTTTCGATGTAGTCTCCGGAGTCATTGAGAGGTTTGAGGTCTACTCCCTGCCTAAATGCACTCGAAACGACTTTAAACAACAGTGACAAATTAGAACCTAAGGTAGCCTCTTTATACTGAACTACGGCGGCCTTTCTTTCGATGAAATGGGTCACAATAACATATGAAAGTGACTCTATTAGAATAAAAATCACTAGCAAAAGTATTGGAACTAATAAAAAGCTGAGAATCGAATAAATTATTCGTTTGCTCGATGGCATATTTAATTCCCCTTACTTTTTAGATTTTAACGCCTTATAATTCGAATATGAAATACAAAAATTTCATCTATTCCATTGTAATGGTATCGCTTATTCCTTTTCTACTGTTAGTAGCTCTACTTTTAGTTGAGTCGGTATCCTTCGTTATCTACCACGGTGGAATTAAGGTCACAAAAGCCATGCACGGAAAGGTACCCAATCAACCACTGTCGTCTAACTTGAGTTTATTTAAAGATTTAATCTATTCGAGCGTGAATAGCGGTTGGACCATTCCTGTTGACGAAGCGGGTAGAATTCTCGAGGAACAAACAGCCTTTCCTAAAAAAGAATATCACTTTAAGCAAGGAATTTGGGGTGAAGATGGAAAGTTTAGCCATGACTATATAGTATCGACCAATGGCAACGGGTCCCGACTTGTAGCCCATCCTTATGACCTTAAAACAGCCAAGGAGCACTTTATCATTTTTGGAGGTTCTTGGGCTTTTGGCGAAGGTCTTTCAACAGAAGAGAGTTTAGGATCCCAACTGGCTCAGAAGTTACCAGGTTACGAGTATTTTAATTTTGCTAAGCCTGGAACCGGCCTCCCCGCTGCACTTGCGCTGTTGGCTGAGGATTCTTTTCGATCTAGGATCTGGCAGGAAAAGGGTAAGACCCTGTTTCTTTGGAATTTTTGGCACGTTAATCGGATAAACGGAATTTCTTCAAATATGTTTTGGTATCGTTGGAGACATTTCATTCACTACGATCGCCAAGGGCGCTTGGTGTACGCCCGTAATCATCATATTGCTCGCCCGTTTCTTACAAACCTATCCCTATTTATTTCTCAGTCCTACTTTTTGAAGCTTATCAATAAAGAGAATCTAGCCGTATTTTCGGAAGAATCATCGGCAGACACGGCCTGTAAGATGTTTTCGTCTTTAAAGAGTCTTGTAAAAAAGAGATTACCTGAATCTCGGCTTTACATCGTTCCCGGCCAGGGACGCTTCCTTTTACCTTGGATAAAGCCTTGTTTAGAGCAGGCCAAGATTGATTACATTGAGTTTGAATATGATTTTTCGCCGCCAAAATATAGGCTCGCCGATGGTCACCCTTCGGCCCTGCAAAACGAAGTTCTTGCGCAAAAAATCGCAGAGTTCTTTTCGGAGAATTCGTCTAAAGCCGACTAGGCTCCATATTTTTCTTTAGCGCCGAGAATGACCTCTTGAAGGTATAGAGCCATAACTTCTCTTAGGTCCTCGAGACTGGCCTCAGACGGGCTCTTTCCGGCCTCGCTGATAAGTCTAATAAGTTCATCGTCGATTAGTTGTGAAGGCAGTCCTGTTGCCTCGGAAATTTCCTTAAGTAATTTATCACCCATTTTTCCACCTCATCCATGAAGTTGAACCCATTAAATCGAACACTAAAGGGCTTCTCAAGGCCTGAAATAAAGGGCGCCAAGGATCTAGACTTAAGCTTGCCAAGGGGCTAGTCAGTCCCAGGCTAAAGTATCACTAAGGGCTCTTTATTTCGTGCAATAAAGCCTTAAAAAACTTCAGGATAGTTATCTTTTAACCCAGAGACTATTTTTTCTGCCAGGAGGTCATTGTGAATGGCGCTCGGGTGTCCGTCGAAAAGATATAAAGGTCTCTTCTCTTCTGCATCAATGGGGTCAAATAATAGGGTGTCGATTTTGTTTCCTTTTAAGCATTTAGGTAAGAAATCTCGAGTAAATTGCCCCTCAAAAGGTACGACGACCAACTTTGAAGCGGGCAGTTTTTTTTTAATTTGAGCTTTCATGGATTTAAAGAGGGCACAGGTTAATTTTTCGACCGTCTTATCATTGAATAAGGTCATTGTATTCTTACCAATTACTTTCATAAAATAAGAAGTCGAAATCAAAGAGTTTATTCGAGCGGTAAAAGGCGCACCTTCATGATGGGTGTGGGCGTATCCGAGTTGGTCATTTTCTATAAAGTTGAAATAGTGATAAGAAGAGTACCAGGCGTAGTTATCGGGCACGCCTAATATTCTATGAAAATGAAAGGGAAGCCAAAGATATATAACGATTCCATTTTTATGGGAAATTCTTTCAGAGAAATTCTCTTCTAAGAGGAGTGAAAGTGCCGTTGGTAGTCCAGCTCCTGGAAATCCATAATTGTAAAGTTCAAAACTTGGAAGGTGCTTACTGAGTGCAGACGTGAGCATATCCTCATTATTTAATCCATGTCCATAGGCGTAGGAGCCGCCAAGAAGTATAAGGTGCTTACTGAAATCTCGATTGTCATGTCGATAAATCGTCGTTCTGGAGCCGTCTTCTGAATATTCCTGGTTGAGTGTTGCTACCACTTTTTCGTTTAAATCAAGGGCATCGTAAGATTCCTTCCGTGCTCTCCTAATAAAGTACGTTTTCTCTTCTATAATTTTTCCAGCATTTTCAATTGGAATAAGGCGACCTTGGTTCGCGAATACTGATGTTACAACCTCCCAATAAAGATTGAGACTTTCATATAAAGGCAGGTTGATCGCGCCAGAATGGCTATCTTGCTTTAATTGAAAACCTTTGTTGTGGATCACGAAAGAGATGGATTCGATAAGTATGATGGCTGCAACAAGAATAACTGGTGTCAGTAGAAACATTAGAATATTAAAAACCAAAGTTTTAGCGCGCATTTCAACATGCTAACACTAAGGCGATTCCCTAATTAGAGTATCCCTGGAGATCTAGACTTTGAGCAAATAGCGAAGCTGCCACTTAGGCATTTGGGGCAAAGTTTTTGGGCTTACCTTGAGATATTGGGGTTGGTGGAGGGCCAAAATCAGGGCTCGGGCCACCGCCGTCTGGAGTCGGCCCCGGATCTAGAGGATGGCTTGTTGGACCTTCCCATTTACTAAAGCGCGAAAATTGACCTTCAAATTTATATTTAAGTTCACCAACGGGTCCGTTTCTGTGCTTTCGAACAAGAACTTCCGCGAGTCCCTTAACTTCTGGATTTTCATGATCATAGTATTCTTCACGATAGAGCATCATAATCAAATCCGCATCTTGCTCGATCGATCCCGATTCACGAAGATCTGATAATACAGGTTTTCGTTGATCGCCAGTTCTTCCTTCAACTCCACGGTTGAGCTGGGCAAGAGCAATAACGGGAACGCGAAGTTCCTTAGCAATGGACTTTAGGTTCTTTGATATTTCTGCAACCTCTCGTTCACGGGAATCGACTTTTCTTTTTAGCTCCATAATCTGAAGGTAATCGACAACGATAGCATCGAGGCCATGCTGAGCCTTGAGCCGTCGACACTTTGCTCGTATTTCGTAGGGGCTAATTCCCGACGTATCATCGATATAGAGTGGTGCTTCAGCCATAACCGAGGCTTTTTCAATAAGTCTCGGCCAATCATTATCTTTAATGCGTCCAATACGGATATCGCTCAAATGAACTCGGGCTTCCGAGGCGAGCATTCTCATCATCAATTGTTCTTTGGCCATTTCCACAGAGAAATAGGCCACATTCTTGCGACCACGAATCGCCATGTTCTGGGCCAGGTTCAAAGAAAAGGCCGTCTTACCCATTGAAGGACGAGCTGCAATAATTATTAAGTCACCCGCTTGAAATCCAGCGGTAAGGTCATCGAGGTTATCGAATCCACTGGGTACTCCCGTGTATTCATCGGAGCGTGTTGAAAGCTCAGTTAGTTTGTCGATACTCAACTTAATCAGTTCGGCTGCGCCGACGAGGCCCTGCTTTTCTTGCTTCGTTTCAGCAAGCGCAAATATTTCGCTTTCAACTTCATTGAGAAAACTATCAACATTTTCATAGTCTTGATTGAAAGCCTTTTCGATAGTGGCAGTACTTTTTGATATGAGTTTTCGCAAAAGCGCTTTTTCTTTTACGATATTTGCATAACTTTGGATATTAACTGCTGATGGCACTCGCTCCATTAATTCAGCTATAGCTGCGCCACCATTTTCAAAGCCTTGTTTTTCAGAGAGATATGCCGCAACGGTGATAATATCGGCGGGCTGTCCCTTGGCGTGAAGTTCGCTAATGGCGGTGTAAATCTTCTGGTGATTCTTCTTATAGAAGTCGTCTTCTCCTATTATATCGGAAACGACGACAAAAGCATCAGGGTCGAGCATGAGCCCACCAAGAATGGCTTCTTCAGCTTCAATATTTGATGGTGGTACTTTTGGATTCAAAATGCGCCCCTCACTAATCCAATCAAACACTATAATAGAGATAGTGTAAATCCAGAAAGTTGGCGGGCCTTTTCAGGGCTGCAGGATCGTGGCTGACCCGCTGATGTTTGAATATATTATGAAAATGCTCTACGTACCCGAATCTTGTACGTATCCATCTTTTTTTTCAAGGTATTTCTATTGATTCCTAGCAGCTGAGCGGTCTTTACTTGATTGCCATTATACTGCTCTAAGGCGAGCTCAATTAATGGCTTTTCGACCTGTTCAATTACTAGATTATAGAGTCCGTTTAATTCAACATCAGCCTCACGTTGTTGTTGAAAGAGAACTTCTAGCTTGCTTTTAACAAGCTTCTCGAGACTTACAGATTGTAGATTGGCCACAAAAAGATTGTTCGATTGATTCAAACTCGGTGTCATAAAAGCTTTCCAACCTTGCATTTATATCTATTTAATTTTGGAGATTAACTATACCCCGCGATCAGTAGGTAACCAGATATACTTATGAAGCTGTAATTGCAACCTTGCAGATGAGTTTTTAGAAAGAATTTTTTTTGCAAGAATTTTTTCTGAGAATTTTTCGTATGATGGACTGTATAATACATTGGATGTTTCAAACAGATTGTTCCTCGCAGAAAAATCCTCAGCCCAGTCGAAATCTTTTTCGGAGCAGATCACAAATTTATATTCAGTATTGACATTGGCGAACTTCAAATTGTTTTTGTTGAAACTCTGAAAAGCTCCACTGTCAGGCGTTTTAACATCTATGATTTTTTTTACGCGTTCATCTACCGGAGTACAATCAACTGCGCCGCTGGTTTCCACAGAAACTTTGTAACCCTTGTCACACAGAACTCTCATCAATTCGAAACTGTTTTTTTGAATAAGAGGTTCACCACCAGTTAAACAAACATAGGGTGTGCCATGGGAGGCAATTGTTTCTACTATAGTATCAATGTCCATCATTTCACCTTCGTTGTAAGCGTAGGTGGTGTCGCAATATGTACAACGGAGTGGACAACCTGAGGTTCGAACGAAAACAGTGGGGTACCCAGCCCAAGAGGATTCCCCCTGGATGGAATAGAAGATTTCGTTAATTTTCAGGCTATTGGCTGGGCTCATGGTGCGGCATGCTACAACTCTCGGCTGACCAAAGTCAAGTAATGAAAAACCTAAGCTTTTCAATCATTTATGGAAAGTTTACACTAGTTAAATGAAGCCCTTTTTTGAGCGATTTAAATCCGATATCAAAGCGATGATCTGGCTGACCCTGGGGCTATTTTTAGCACTATCTTTAGGCAGTTATCATAGTTCTGACCCCTCCTTGAGTCGCTACAGCGACTCTGCCGAGGTAATGAACTACTGCGGGTATTTTGGCAGTTATCTGGCCGATATTCTCTATAATCTGTTTGGATTGGGCTCTTGGTTCTTTACTTTTCTTGCCTTCCTATTCTCCTGGAATGCATTTAAATTCGAAAATAACCTAAATCGCCTGAAGCTACTCTGGTCGGGGCTCCTAGCGATAAATTTAATGGCTTTGGCCTCCCTCTATTTCCCGGAGCAGCAAATTTACGAACAATATTTTGTCGGTGGAGTTTCTGGAAAGATTATTGCGGAGGGTTTAAAGACCCTATTTAACTTTGTGGGGGTGGCTCTCCTGCTTTGGTCATTTGTGGCAATTTTGGTGGTCTTTTTTACAGAGAAGCCATTAGCTTTCTTTCTGCAGATTCCAATAAGGTGGGGTAAATGGTTGGGATTTTATTTATTTGAGCTATCTGTCAAGGCGTGGTCCCATCGACCTCAGTTTTCAATTTCATTCTCTAAAGTTAAAAATTGGTTTAAAAATCGACGCAGTACTAGCGAAATAAAATCTCCAAAAGAGAAATTTATTCCAATTGAGGAAGCCCCTAAGCGGGTTTACGACAAGACATTACTTCCTGAAAATGGGGTCGAAGAAGAACTTGAGTTTGCTGAACTCGGTGAAGAAGAGGACTTTCTAGAAGAGGAAGCCGTCATTGAATATGCGGAGGACAATGCCGGTAGAATTAAAGAACCGCCTGCTCCAAGCGAGAGACGAAAAGTTAAGCTCAAGGCAAAGGTTCAAAGGAAGGTGGAAAATTGGCGCCTCCCTGAGATTTCAATGCTCGAAGACCCACCGGCGAGCAGATATCGAATCGACGAAAAAGAGATTCGCAATAAAAGCCATACTCTTACAGATAAATTGTCACAGTTTTCTGTTGGAGGAGAGGTTACTGGGATTAAACCGGGGCCAGCGGTAACGATGTTTGAGTTTAAACCGCGATCGGACGTTAAAATTTCGAAGATTACGGAACTCGCTGATGATTTAAGTTTAGCTTTAAGCAGTGAGTCTGTGCGGATTATAGCGCCCATTCCCGGTAGAAATGTTGTTGGAATTGAGACTTCGAATCAAAACCGGGAAACCGTATTTCTTAAGGACATATTAGCAGAAGAAAAGTTTTGGGATTCGGACCTAAAACTTCCGATTGCCCTTGGAAGGCAAGCCGATGGAATTCCTAAAGTTGTAGATCTTCGAAAAATGCCCCACTTACTAGTTGCCGGAACCACGGGCTCAGGAAAATCTGTTTTTGTAGTTTCAATTTTAACGGGCCTTCTCTTTCGTCACTCCCCTAAAACCTTACGGCTTATTTTAGTTGATCCAAAGCAAGTTGATTTAGCGGCCTTCAACGATGTTCCCCACCTGTTAATGCCCGTGATTTTGGACCCGAAGAAAGCCGTAACTGCTTTAAGGTGGGCGGTAAAAGAAATGGAAAAGCGCTATAGATCGATGTCAAAGTTCGGAGCTCGCGGTCTGGAATCCTATAATGACATCGTCGGTGAGCTCAGCAAAGAAGAGGTTGAGGAGCATCGAGAATACAATGAACACCTTATGGATTCACGCAAAGGGAATGAGACGTATTATTTCGAACCTTTACCCTATATAGCAGTTGTCGTAGAAGAATTTGGTGACCTGATGGCTGTGGACAAGTCGAATGTTGAACAACTTGTTGTGCGCCTGGCACAGATGGCTCGAGCCTGTGGGATTCATTTAATTTTAGCCATGCAGTCGCCACGAAAAGATGTTGTGACAGGTTTAATTAAAACAAATGTGCCTGGAAGAATTAGTTTTAAGGTGGCCAGTAAAATGGATTCCCGAATTATCTTAGATGAAGCAGGTGCAGAAAGGCTTCTAGCACGAGGGGATATGTTGTTTCTTGCTCCTGGGGTCGCGAAGCCCGAAAGACATCATGGTCCTTGGCTTACAGAAAAAGAGATTGAAGCCGTAATGGAATTTTGGGGAGATCAAGCTGAACCTGAATATGATCAACAGGCGATGAAGATCCTCGATGGAGGCGGTGCGGGATCGTCTGAATTTGGTGACGATTCTGGATTTTCTGATCCTGAGGATGAGTATGACGAACGCTATGATGAGGTTTTAAGTTGGGTTTCAGAGCAGAAATCTGTCAGCGCTTCACTTTTACAAAGGAAATTTCGCCTTGGTTACCCTCGAGCGGCTCGAATTATAGAGATCTTCGAGAAAGAAGGCGTCGTAGGGCCAGCCAATGGAAGCAAACCGCGTCAAGTTTTAATCAATTCCTTTGAACAACCCAGCTAAAGAAATGTAATAATCAGTTCGTGTTATTCCGAGTCCTTATTAGTCTATTTTTTATAATCTCAACTCCTTCTTTGGCCGATGAAAAATTGGAGAACGAGCTAGAAAAGTTGATTCTCAATAAAGAGAGAATTAAGGCGATCAAAATTCTTCACGAAGAACTTGAGAAAGAAGGCTTGTCCGACGAAAAAAGGGCTAATGTCGAAGGTCAGTTACGTAGAATTGAAACGATTTTTTTTACAGATGATGCGCAAAAAGATTATCAAATAGGCCTCTCGCAATTCTTTAATGACACAAGTTTAGCAAAGAGCCACCTAGAAAAAGCGTTTTCATCAGAACCAAATAATTTTGAATTGGTCATTGCAAATATCCTTGTAAATCTTCGTTTACGTAACTGTAGCGAGGCAAAAAAAATATTTGATAGTTTTCAGCCGAGTTGGCCTGCTTCGGGCAAGAGGCAGTTAATTGAGTTGCAGCTCAAAGCCTGTCGTGGAGATTATAACTTGTTTTCTGAAAACGAAAAAGAAGGATTAAGCAGTACGGATCGAAGTCAATTTAATCTTCACTTTACTATTCTTCGAGTAAAATCAGCGATAGCCAATAAGAATTATGATATTGCTCTAGAACTCATTAAAAATGGTAAATCCCTGGATACCGACTTTCCGGAAACCACTTATTGGGAGTGGTATATTTTAAAGGCTTTAAACAAAGAGGATATCGCTCTCTATAAAAATTACCTCTATCAATGTAAGAAGTTATCACTGAAAAAGAAAATACTATACCGATGGAGCTATGATTTATGTCTGCAATCAAATCAAAGAGCATCAATTTAATAGGCCTGACACTTCTACTTTTAATAATTGGCTGTGGAGTAAAAGGTGATCCTCAACCACCGCTAGAGCCACCTTATATTGGGCGCGGTGAACCCATGTATGATGAGGCGGGAATTAGAGAGTTGAAGCCGCAAGATAAAAAGAAGAAGAAAGGGCAGTCTAATGGCCAATGAGTTTACAGACTTTTCATTTTGGAAAATTGAAGGCGCGGGGAATGACTTTGCGGTGCTTGATTTACGGGAGCAAGGAGTTAAGAAAGCTGTAGAGTCTGTCGATCAAATTCAGCTCGTAAAGAAGTTGTCTACGCCGAAGTTTGGCTTGGGTTGTGATGGAGTCGTTTTTATTAAGGACACAAAAACAGGTGAAGATTTTCAGTGGGATTTTTTTAATGCTGATGGTTCTCGGGCTGAGATGTGTGGAAATGCCGCGCGCTGTATTGGCCTCGTCGGAATGGAATTTTTTAACAAAAGTGATTCTGTAAGTTTTCTCACTGATATCGGACCGGTAGAGGCCAAAAAGGCCGGTGATTTAATAGAAGTAGCCATCGAAGTCCCCAATTTTGAGCCCGAAGAATTTGATGTCGGCCTAATGAATGGTACCAGGCGTAGTTGGTTTATCAATACAGGCGTTCCTCACGTTGTAATCGAATCTGCCTATTGGCCCATTAGAAAAGAGTTGAAGCCGAAAATTGAGTCGATCCGAAACCACCCTCGTCTCGGCGAGGCCGGTGCCAACGTCACTTTGTACAAAAAAGAAGCTAAGGATCACCTTAATGCCATTACCTTTGAGCGCGGTGTCGAAGATTACACGTTGTCCTGTGGAACAGGTGTTATGGCGGCTGCTATAGTCGATTTGTTTCAAACTAAGGAAGATCAGATTGATGTTTCAAACCCTGGTGGTAGGCTTAACGTGCGCATCGACCAGAAAAACAACAAGGTCTACTTAAAGGGACCGGCGCGCATCGTATACAAAGGACAACTCAACAAGGATTTTTTTAACAATGAAGTTTGAAGGTGTTTTTACAGCTCTAGTAACCCCATATATTAGTGGTGATGTGGATTTTACTTCTTTGAAGCAACTTATAAAACATCAGCTCGATAATGGAATTGAGGGTTTTGTCGTTAATGGAACTACAGGTGAATCTCCGGCTCTAACGGCGAGTGAGTCTGAAGCGATTTTTAACTTTGTGAAATCCGAGGTTTCTGGCCAAGTCCCACTTGTTTTTGGTACCGGCACTAACTGTACGAGAAGCACAATTGATCGAACAAAAAAAGCTGAAGAGCTCGGGGCCGATGCTGTTTTAGTAGTGACTCCCTATTATAACAAACCGACTCAAAGGGGAATTACTGAACACTTTCGCACGGTCAGTGAGTTCACCTCCCTCCCCGTTTTACTTTATAATGTTCCCGGTAGAACTCAGGTCAGAATTGAACTTGAAGCATTAAAAGAACTATCTCGACGTCCTAATATTATGGGAGTGAAAGATGCGACAGGCGATATCGATTTCGCGCAGCAAACTTTAGATGAATGCGGTCCGGGTTTTTTGGTGACGAGTGGTGATGATCGAACCTGCGTTGAGCTTTGTGCGAAAGGTGGGCATGGTGTTATTTCAGTTTGCTCCCATATATTCCCTAAAGAAATGACACATCTTATTTCAGAAGCTCGAAGTGGAAATTCTGAAAAGGCTTTAGAAGAATTTAAAAAGTACGATCAAGTTTTGAAAATGCTTTATGTAGAATCAAACCCAATACCAGTCAAAGCGGCCCTGAAAATGATGGGAATTATTCGTTCTCATGAACTTCGTTTGCCCATGACTAGTTTAAGTGAGCAGTACCTTCCAGAGCTCGAAACGAGTCTCAAAGAAATAGGAGTACTTTCTTGAAAAAGCGAGGCGTCTTTGTTTCTGGATATTCCGGGAGAATGGGACAAGAGGTTGCTAATCTATTAGAGGACCACTCTACCCTTAAATTTGCTGGTGGTCTCGCGAAAGCACCTGAAAAATCAAAATCTGTTGTAAAGTCTCTCCCAGAGAAAAAACCGAACGGAGTCGATTTAGTCATCGATTTTTCGCTGCCGACGGTCTTTACTAAACTTCTAAATTTCTGCAGAAAAAATAAGCTGCCCCTTGTATCTGGCACTACGGGATTAGATGCCAAGCAATTAAATAGTATTGAGATGGCAGGAAAAGAAATTCCCGTACTGTGGGCACCAAATATGAGTCTCGGGGTTGCAGTCATTAATGAAATGATAAAAAATTTGGAGTCTTTTGATGAAGCAGATTTTCAAATTGAAGAATTTCATCATAATAAAAAATTAGACAAACCATCAGGCACTGCCCTTTTTTTACAAAAGACTTTACGTAAAACTGTGAAAAAAAAGGTTCCCCGCCCCTTGGCGATCCGCGGAGGTGGGATTTATGGTATTCATAAGGTCCATGCTATGACCGACGAAGAACATATCATCATTGAACATTCAGCTTTGAATCGAAGTGTTTTTGCTCGGGGTGCCGTACGCGCCGCAAGCTGGTTGGCCGATCAGAGTCCTGGCCAATATCATTTGGCAGACTTATTAAAGTAGTTTTAGGGGGATTCCATTAAGTCTTACCACAGCGCAATTGTTGGTATTGAAGTTTACTATGGAAGTGGAGTAGCTCGTTTAAAGGAGTTAGTCGATACGGTCTCCCAATTTGCCGATGTTGAAAAACTCTCTAGTATTTATCGGGTCTTGCCGGAGCAGGCGGAAAACCTAAGATCAGATAACTTCAAACTTTTTGGTCGATTGGCCATTGCAATTCGCCTTAAAACGGACTTAGAGCCACAGAGTCTTTTTGCTTATCTATCAAATATTGAAACTAATATTGATGAAATGAAGACGCAACGCGCCGCCCTTCTCTATTTGCTGCTATTTGATGACCTTTTATTGATGAATCCCGATTTAACTCTACCCTACCCAAAACTCCACCTCAAACCGCACATACTGGTTCCTGCAGCAGAAATTGCGGGAGATATGGAGCATCCAGTTCTTAAAGAGAGTTTAGCTAAGTTAAGTTCGCAAATTAAAAACAAAAATTGGGGTGTCTTTTACGCCCAAGGGAAAAGCCTTCTTGATTTTTCCTATTAAGATCAATAAATCTGAAGGCATCTGAATTTAGAGGAGATCCTATGAAGTTTTATATCGATACGGCTGATATTGAAGAAATTAGAGAAGCTAATGCTCGTGGATTAGTTGATGGTGTAACCACTAACCCTTCCCTTGTGGCTAAAACTGGAAAATCAAACAAAGATGTAATAGCTGAGATATGCAAAGAGGTCTCCGGCTTAGTTTCTGCGGAAGTAATTAGCACAGATCTAGATGGTATGGTCAAAGAAGGTGTTGAGCTTGCAAAAATTGCTGACAATGTTGTAGTAAAGATTCCTATGTGCGACCAAGGTCTAGTTGCGGTTAGGAGACTTGCTTCTGATGGAATTAAGACGAATGTGACTCTCATTTTTTCTCCCCTGCAAGCGCTTTTGGTCGCTAAGGCTGGAGCAACACTTTGCTCTCCCTTTGTAGGACGTCTTGATGACATTGCAAATGATGGAATGGGTCTTATTAATCAGATCACTCAAATATACTCGACCTATAATTATGACACTGAAGTTTTGGTGGCGAGTGTTCGTCACCCAATGCACGTTCTTGACTCGGCCCTCATGGGAGCAGATATCGTGACTTGTCCATATAAGGTGATGCAACAAATGATTGACCACCCACTTACAGAAAAGGGTATCCAAAAATTCTTAGCTGATGCCGCGCAAATTCCTAATGGATAGCCAAACTAAGGTTTGAATACTCAATGCGTAAACTATTAATTTTACTGGCAATCATTTCGACAACGATTCTTGTAGGCTGTGCTTCTACAAGAATCGATAATTTGCGCAAGCCAGTGAATTTTCTAAAAAGAGCTGCCGATTATGCTTCTCCACGGGGAGTCCGTAGAACGAGTTTAAACGGCAGAACCTTTTTTTCTGAGTATTTTTCGCGAAAAGGAGATTTTTCCGCGGACGCTACTCGTTCTAAATATAGAGCTTATTCTAAGATTACTATTCTGGGCGACTCTCGCCCCTATGATGTTACTTTTGAAGTTATCATAGAAAAGCGTTCTGGAAGACGCTATACCAGAGTCGGGGAAAGCTCTAAACTGGCTCGTGAGATCAAAGATTTGTTTCGGGACTTCTTAGCTAAACGTCCAAACAATAGAGACCTCATTGACGATTTCCGGGCCTTCTAAGTATACTAAATTAGTAGATTTTATTATTTTCCAGGATGGAACAAATGGACGTGCAGAACCTCATGGGTTCAAGGATTCGAAGTCTCGCAATTAAGAACTTTTTAAAAGTTCTTCTCGGTCTATTTGTTCTTTCAGTGATTTTTCCCAAATCCCATGAAGCTCGAGATTATAGAAAATTTATTAGTGGTTATACTTTCAATATAAACCCATCTTCACCTGCCTATTCAGTAATTGCCGATGAGTATCTAGATGAGGCTATTGAACAGTCACTCAATAAACCGTGGATTCCAGAGGAAATCCCTTCTTCTGAATTAAAAATTGAATTCGATTCAATTGGTAGGTTGGCCTTAGCTTTACGCGGCAAAGCTAGCAAAGTTAAAAGAATTTTGGCGAGCTCGAAAATCCCGCCGATTCAAAAAACTAAGTATCGCTTCAAGCCAATGAAGATAAATATCGCAAAGGCTCTTTCTGAAGAAGGTGTGAAATTTAGTCTTAAATTAGAAGATGATCGGGTTCGCAATGCAGATGAAGATGTGAGGCCTTCATATCTTGCTAAAGTAAATCAATCTGAAAAGAGGCCGAGCAAAAATAGAAGAGCTACCAACAAAGAATATGATTCTCAGCAGAAGATGGCGGCACTCGAGACAAAAAATACGAATCCCAAAAAAGTATTTAGTGATGTCGTAGAAATGAAAAGCGCCTTTTCAACTGAAAGAGAGCCCGGTCTGTCTTTAGCTCAATCCGAAAGAATTGTTGGAAAGGGAGAAAACGGAAAAACAAAGTGGGTTGTTCATAGAAATAACCAACTTAACCCTAAGCCACCAAAGCCAAGCCCAGACAAGCAGGCTAAAGCTCCGAAAGAAGACTCACTTGCAGATGAAGACCTCTCGGTATTTTCTGCTAAAGAAGACCCATTAACGAAAAAATCAATGGCTTTGAAGGGCCGAATCGAACTTCGTGAGGGGCTCGCCTTAGCGGGTGATGGTGATCATATTGTCATCTATCGGACTTATAAAAACGAAAGAAAAGAGTTTGGTCAGGTTTACCTAGATGAAGGTGAATTTGAAATATACGTTGAAGAAAATCGGGGACTTCTTGTTGCTGAATTAAGAAACAATCAAGGGGCTGCCCTTGGTAAGGGATCGGTGCCGATCAATCAGCTCCTATCAGAAAAAAACCAAGTTGAGGTGACGGGATATTTCATCGATATTAAACCGATTGCATTTGGATTTACAGGGCAAATATTTGCCGCGGGATCTGGAGTTAATGGTCGCAGTACCATTCCCAATGCAAAGGTGGAACTGCTAGGGTTTGAGCAATCAGTTCGAAGTGTCCAAGACGGAAGTTACCTTGATGTTGATGCTCAGGACTCTTCTCTTGCACTCGTCCGAGTTAGCCACAAGGAGTATTGGTCTACCCTGCAATATACAAAAACTGGTATTTCAGAAGATGTTGAACTGTATTCAGAAAAATTAATATCTTCACTGTTTGGCCTGATATTTGATCGAAATGAAATGATAGAGGCAAAACAAAAGGGTGTTATCTGGGGAGTCGTTCGAAAGGACAATAAAGAAGTTTCGGGTGCGGTGGTTAAATCTGATAGTGAAAATCAGGCAAGACCCATTTATTTTAATGAAGACTTCTTGCCAGACCCTTCCTTACAGTCGACTTCGAGTAATGGCTTATTTGTCTTCGTTAATGTTGAAACAGGATCCACTGGAATTGAAGTCAGAATAGATAGCAGTGTCTCGGACCTTAAGGTAATTCCCGTCGAAAATAAAACTGTATCTCGCCTCGATTTTAATATTAGAGATATTAAGCAAGTTCCCATTGAGTTCTATGCGGCATTCGATAGTAGTGATTCTGTACCTACAACCTATAGAGTTTTAGGATCCGAAAGAGATTACGAAACATTTAGTAATGGGCAGGGTGGAATAGAATTCAATAGAGGACATGACCCTCTATTTATAGAGGTCGATGCCACAGCAACACATAGAAGTTTAACTCTGACTCATCAAAGAGAAGATTCGATAATCGGTGTTCCTATGATTTCAAATAGGTGGATTCAAGATGCCTATTCCTATTCAAGTATAAGAGAGAACCCTTTACTGGGGACCATTGTTGGATTTGTACAGTCAGATGAAAGTTTTAGACTGGAATTAGATCGAAGCTTTGCTGAAGAACAACTAATTTTCTTTGATGCTAATGGAGACTTCATGAAAGATTCTTCTGAAAGAAAAGCAGTTGGTTATATAATTCTGAATGTTGAGCAGGGAATAAAGTCGGTATTGGTTGATTCCCTAGATCCTGAGAACAAAGCGTACTCCAGCAACCTAACTCTTGTAGAGCCTAATATAGTCTCCGTTATGACTCACGGATTGTAAGAAATCGATCTTCTTCGGCTCGAAGGAGCTTTTTAAAGTCAATTAAGTCAAGTTTATGAGAACGTGGGATAAAAATCCTTAGTCCTTTAGGGAGCTTTGAATTCTTTTTTAGTGCGACCTTTAAATCAGGATTGTAAGTATAAAATAACTCGTGCTCAAGGTTAAGTCGAGCCACCAAGGTTTTGGCTCTTTGGGTTTTCACGAGTCGATATTCCCGCGGATAAATAGGGAGCTGTACTTTTAAGTCATCGTATAGGTGTTCTTTATACTTTTCTGCGTGAAGGGCGGCCAAGTAAGAAGCGTAGAAATTTGATGAGGCAAAGCTGAATCTCTTAGACCGATATCTGTAAATTATGTCTCCAAGTTGGCGAGACCGAGCTCTTCGCGAGGCCAACTTTACTCCGCCCGGGCCGTGATTATAAGCTGTTACAGCGAGGGGCCACTGCCTCCAAAGTATTGTATAGTTCTCTTTGAGAAGACGAGCCGCAGCTTCTGTTGATTTTAGTGGTGAGCGTCTTTCATCGATCGTCTTGCTGACTTTCATCATGCGCGACCCGATACCGGGCATAAACTGCCAAATACCGCTAGCTCCAACCTTACTCGTTGCGTACAAATTGAAGCTGCTTTCTGTTAGTGGAAGTCGAACAAGTTCAGTAGGTAGATTGTTGTTAGAAAAAATTTGCTCCATAGCGGGAAAGTAGCGGGCACTTCTGGTTAATCCTTTTTGAAAATGATCTTTTTGTCCGGTTTGTGAGCGAATGGAGTAGGCTGCTGACTTTATAACCCTTTTTCGTTTACCCGGTATGCGCTTGAGAAGATTATAGTAGCGTCTATCACTGCCTTTAAGGCCTCTATAAGATTTCCTGTTGGCCAGTCTTTTTAGACGAGTTCTAACTTTGTTAGCGACTTTCGAAACGTGTCTTTCTCCGCGGGCCACTTTAGTCCAATAGCTTCCGCCTTTTTTATTAACAAATGGTGATATATCTACGACCTCAAAAATTATCCATGGATACTTTTGATGGTGGATGACTCGTTTGTTCGAGTCGTATTTAGTGTAAATATCAAACCAAAAAGCCACTCTCCAATACATCCCCTTTGGGATACTGAAGGCATCATCTATTCGCTGGCTCTTATCTTTTAAAATATGACCTCTATTGAGTTCTTCTTTTTTAGAAACTTCAATGGTCTGGCCAAGGTGTTCTTCAATTTCATCATTTGAATTGATTTCACTAAGTTCTTTGATTTTTATGGGCTCGAAAGTGAGCGGAGCTCCTTCAATAAAGCTGAATTCGGGAAAAATCTTTTTTTCCGCTTTAATTGCAGTTCCCAGGCCCAAACGGTTGAGCTCATTTCTCTGTTCCTGTAGGTGTTTCCACCAGAGGATTCCACCAAGAAGGGAACTGCAAAGTAAAGAGAATCCTAAGCCCATTCCGAGTAGACGAAATAAGCTTTCAGAGCGGGTTTTAAGTGACTCACTATTTTTCCTCATAAGCTTTTATCAATGAGCAAGGGATATACCACGACTCTCGAAATTAAACCGTGTATAAACAGATACTTACAAGCGCTATCTCATCGACGGCCTGTAAATATTTATTAGAAAGCCGCAAATCGGGTAGTGTTCGGGTCTAGATTGGGTGCTGTTTTTGAAAGATTTTGCTTTAGGTAAAAATAAGTAAAATAGAGAAGAAGCCTACTGAGTGCTACTGGAATTGATAAAGAGAAAGTCACTATTTACTTCCTCAGGGCGATCATTAATAGAGTCACCAGCACCGGTATCTAAGTCGCCAAGCCGAATAGTTCTGGGAGTTACACCACTATCAACGAGTATATTGCTAAATATAGCTGTTCCTGCCACAGGGAAACTTAATTTTAGTTCGTCTAAGAGTTCACAGGATTTATTAACCACCGATTGGGCTTGATCTTTAACAAAGGTCTGTAGAGCAGCACCGCAGGGTTTGTCGTCATTGAGATCTGACACGAGATCATCTGCTGTTGCCACTAGGTCAGCGGTTTGGAGAGTATAATTAATATTTAAAGCGCCTTCGATATCTGTAGAGCCGCCGACAACTGAATAAACTTGCACGATCTCAATTTCACCACTCGCGACTTCGCAATCTGTATCCGAATAGAAACTATATGTTTCATTCATCGCTGTTCCGTCGGCTGTAATAACGCCTTGAACGCTCTTAATAGAAGCAATTAAAGGGATGGTGAGCTCAACACAGGTTGTGATCCAAATTCCAGAAAAGTCTTCTCCGGTGTATGGTGTGCCAGAAATGTTAGCGGGTTCCTCTGAGTTGGAGCAAGCTCCAATCCAGAGTAGAGAAAGGATGAGGAGGGCTGTCTTAAAGTGGGACAGTAAAATACTAAACTCCTAAGCGTAAGTAATGAGAGTCGCTCCTGACTCAACACTATCACCGTCGGAGACCAAAATATCTTTAATTTTCACGTCTTTAGCGGCGCGCATCTCATTTTCCATCTTCATAGCTTCCATTATAACAAGAGGTTGTCCTTCTTTCACCTCTTGTCCCTTTTCAACCATGATTTTGACAATCTTTCCGGGCATACCCGAGGTTAAGGAGGACTGACTTCCAATTGCACCACCTTTTTTAAGGCTTTCATGGAGTAACATCTCATCGTTGTAGATCTCGACAGTTCTATAAGAACCGCGAGTATAGACAGTGTACTCTGTATCGGTACCCACAACATCTAAGAGGTACGAACTTCCCTTAAACAGGAATAGTATAACTTGTTCTAATTCCTGATAGTCGATTTTTTTAATGGTATAGTGGACCCAATCTGATTCACCTTCTTGAATACTTACTTTCCAGTGATGTCGTCCTTCAATAACATTAATTTTAAAGTGTTTACCTTTGAGTTCAGCTTCAAAAAACATGATTACCTCAATTGTTCAATTCGACCTTTGGTCTTCCAGCGACTCGCAATATTTAATTTAGAAACGTCTTTATTCTTGCGATCATTATAAGCCTGAATGGCAGCAGCTATTAAAAATACATGGTCATCAACAAATCGAAAGAGCTCCGGTTCGGTAACGACTAGATGCTTTTCACAAAACTGAGTCGTATAGGTGCCGTCGATAAACTTAGGATGCTCCAAAATTGATTTGTGTAAAACGATATTTGATTTTACACCAGTCAAAGTAAACTCAATCAAAGCTCTTTGGAGTCGCTGAATAGCTGCATCTCGAGTCGCTCCCCAGGCGATTACTTTAGTAATCATTGGGTCGTAGTAGATCGGTACTTCATAGCCGGGGTAAACGTAGGAGTCGATTCTAATAAAAGGTCCTTGAGGGTGGCGACATCTTCTAATTTCCCCAGGAGAGGGTACAAAGTTAGAGGGGTCCTCGGCGCAAATTCTTGCTTCGATAGCGTGCCCTTCCTGCTTAATGTCTTCTTGTTTATAGCCAAGCTCTTCACCAGCAGCGACCTTAATTTGTAGTTGAACGAGGTCGACACCAGTTACCATTTCTGTAATCGGATGCTCTACCTGTAACCGGGTATTCATCTCCATAAAGAAGAACTCTTTTGTTGAATTGTCGAAAATGAATTCAAAGGTTCCGGCGCCTCGGTATCCAATCGACTTGGCAGCGGCCACCGCAACGTCGCCCATTC